>NZ_JAAALL010000100.1 GCF_009906315.1 Kineococcus vitellinus
CCGCCGCGCCGGGGCGGCGGGGGCCTCCTGCGCGGCGGCGGCCTCGGGGGCCGCGGCGGCGTCGGCCGGGACCTGCGGGGCCTGGACCTGCGGGGCCGGGGCCTGAGCGGCCTGGACCTGAGCGGCCTGGACCTCGGGGGCCGGCTGGGTGCGCGCGGCGCGGGTGGGCACAGCGGCCTGGTGCTCGCGGATGGCGGCCAGCAGGTCCACCTTGCGCATGCGGCCGGTGCCGCTGATGCCCAGCTCGGCCGCGAGGGCCTGCAGCTGCGGCAGGCGCAGGGCGGAGAGGCTGCCGGTGCGGCGCGCGGGCGCGTCGACGGCCCCGTCGGTCGCCGTGCCGTCGGTGGCAGCGATGTCGGTGGTGTCGGTCACGAAGGTCCTTCCCCCTCGTCGAGAACGACCTGCCCGCGGTCCTGCGTGTCGGGTCCGGGGCTGTCGCACTGACTGCCCGATCGGGCAGGAATTGGGTCCACGGACGCGCGAAGGCGCTGATCGATCGTGGAGACGCACCCGGAGGCAGGAGAACGTGCGCTGCAGAGGAGCGCCCCGCCGGTGAGTGCTGACGTCGATCCTAACACCCGAGACCCCGGCGGAGTTCCCCCTCCCCCGTTCGGGTGCCCGGCGCGTCGCCGCGCACCGCCGCAGCGGCCCCGCGCCACCGGCTGCGGGTGGGGCCGGGAGCGGGCTGCGGGTGGGCAGGGCTCAGTCGGCGTCCCAGCGGACGCCGCGGTCGGCGACGGGCCGGGAGAGCACGCGCCAGCCCTCCGCCGCGGCGGCGGTCCGCTCCACGTCCGCCGTCCGCTCGGGCGTCGTCAGCACCAGCGCGCTCGGTCCCGCCCCCGACACGACCGCCGCGAGCCCCTCGGCGCGCAGCGCAGCGAGCAGAGCGGCCGTCCGCGGCATGGCGGGCGCGCGCTGCGCCTGGTGCAGGCGCTCCACGGTGGCGTCGAGCAGCAGCTCCGGCGCGCTCGTCAGGGCGTGCACGAGCAGTCCCGCCCGGCCGGCGGTCAGCGCGGCGTCGCCGTGCGCGACGGTCGCGGGCAGCAGCGCCCGCGCGCGCGAGGTGGCCAGCTCCTCGGAGGGCACGCACACCACGGCGCGCACCCGCGGGTGCACCGGCAGCCGCACCGAGCGCACCGCCTCCGGGTGCGTCGGGTCGTCCCCGTGCGTCCAGGCGATGGTGAAGCCGCCGAAGACGGCCGGGGCGGCGTTGTCCGGGTGCCCCTCGCGGCGGGAGGACTCCGCGAGCAGGCGCTCGCGCACGAGGTCCTCCGGCTCGGAGACCACGCCGGCGGCGGCCAGCAGGGCCCGCGCCGCGGCCAGGCCCGCCACGATGGCCGAGGCCGACGAGCCCAGCCCGCGACCGTGCGGGATGGCGTTGCGGCACACCAGCTCCAACCCCGCCGCGGTGTACCCGGCCGCGGCCAGCTCCTCGCGCAGGACGCGCACCACGAGGTGGCGCTCGTCGTCGGGCACCCGCCCGGCGCCCTCCCCCTCGACCCGCACCCGCAGACCCGACGGCACGGTGCGCGCGCGCACCTCGTCGACGAGGTCGAGCGCCAGGCCGAAGGCGTCGAAGCCGGGGCCGAGGTTGGCGCTCGTGGCGGGCACGCGCACCGTCACGGCGGTGCCGGTGGGCAGGGGCGCGAGCGCCGCCTCGCGCGTGGGGGCGGACACCGCTCAGACGTCCATGCCCAGGGCGCGCGCGATGGTCACCGCGTCCGGCTGCACCCGCACCGGCTGCACCGGGCGGCGCGAGGCCTGCCCGTCGGCGCCGCCGGCGCCGCCGGCCAGCTCCAGGGCCCACTGGGGGTCCTTCAGCCCGTGGCCGGTGACGGTGATGACGATCGTCTGGTCCGGCTCCACCTCGCCGGCCTCGCACGCGGCCAGCAGCCCCGCCACGCCGGCCGCGGAGGCGGGCTCGACGAAGACGCCCTCCCGGGAGGACAGCCAGCGGTGGGCGGCGAGGATCTGCTCGTCGCTGACGGCGTCGATGCGCCCGCCGGAGGAGTCGCGCGCGCTCGTCGCCCCGCTCCAGGAGGCCGGGTGGCCGATGCGGATGGCGGTGGCGATGGTCTCGGGGTCGTCGACGGGGTGGCCCTTGACGATGGGCGCGGCGCCGGCGGCCTGGAAGCCCCACATCTTCGGCGTGCGGGTGGCGACCCCGTCACGCGCGTACTCGGTGTAGCCCTTCCAGTACGCGGTGATGTTGCCGGCGTTGCCGACGGGCAGCGCGTGGATGTCGGGGGCGTCCCCGAGCACGTCGACGACCTCGAAGGCGCCGGTCTTCTGGCCCTCGATGCGGAACGGGTTCACCGAGTTCACCAGCTCGACCGGGTACGCCTCGGCGAGCTTGCGGGCCTGGGTGAGGCAGTCGTCGAAGTTGCCGTCGACCTGCAGCAGCGTCGCGCCGTGGGCGACGGCCTGCGAGAGCTTGCCCATGGCGATCTTGCCGTCCGGCACGAGGACGGCGCACTTGATGCCGGCCGCCGTCGCGTACGCCGCGGCGGAGGCGGAGGTGTTGCCGGTGGAGGCGCAGATGACGACCTCGGCGCCGTTCTCCTTGGCCTTGCTCATGGCCATCGTCATCCCGCGGTCCTTGAAGGACGCCGTCGGGTTGCAGCCCTCGACCTTGAGGTAGACGCGCCCGCGCGCCCGCTCGGACAGGTGCCGGGCGGGCACGAGCGGGGTGCCGCCCTCGCCCAGCGTGACCACGGGGGTGTCCGCGGTCACGGGCAGCCGGTCCCGGTACTCCTCGATGAGGCCCCGCCACACGTGCGCCATCAGGCGTCCTCCCTCCCACCGGGTGCGGTGTCCACGCCTTCCACGCGCAGCACGCCCGCCACCGAGTCGACGATCTCCAGGTCCTCCAGCTCGTCGACGGTCGCGGCGAGCGCGGCGTCGGGAGCGCTGTGCGTGACGACGACGAGGACCGCCCGGCCCGCGTCGTCCTGGCGCTGCTGCACGGCCTCGATGGAGACGCCGTGCGCGGCGAAGACGCCCGCGACCTGCGCGAGCACGCCCGGGCGGTCGGCCACGTCCAGGCGCACGTGGTAGCGCGTGACGGTGTCCGCCATCGGCTGCACGGCCAGGTCCGCGTACGCGGACTCCCGCGGCCCCAGCCCGCCGAGCAGCTTGTGCCGGGCCACCGCGACGACGTCGCCGAGGACGGCGCTGGCCGTCGGGCGGCCGCCGGCGCCGGGGCCGTAGAACATCAGCTGCCCGGCCGCCTCGGCCTCGACGTAGACGGCGTTGAAGGCGCCGCGCACCCCGGCCAGCTGGTGCTCGCGCGGCAGCATCGCCGGGTGCACGCGCACCGAGACGGACTCGTTGCCCTCCGCGTCCCTGCTGCGCTCGCAGATGGCCAGCAGCTTCACGACGCAGCCCTGCACCTGCGCGGCGCGCACGTCCGCGGCGCTCACCTCGGTGATGCCCTCGCGGTGCACGTCGTCCAGGCTCACGCGCGTGTGGAAGGCCAGCGAGGCGAGGATGGCGGCCTTGGCGGCGGCGTCGAAGCCCTCCACGTCGGCGGTCGGGTCGGCCTCGGCGTAGCCGAGGGCCTGCGCCTGCTCGACGGCCTCGGCGAAGCCCATGCCGGAGGTGTCCATCTGGTCGAGCACGTAGTTCGTCGTGCCGTTGACGATGCCCAGCACGCGGCTGACGCGGTCGCCGGCCAGCGACTCGCGCAGCGGGCGCAGCAGCGGGATCGCGCCGGCCACCGAGGCCTCGAAGTACAGGTCGACGGCGTTCTTGGCGGCCGCCTCGTAGAGGACGGGGCCGTCCGCGGCCAGCAGCGCCTTGTTGGCGGTGACGACGGAGGCGCCGTGCTCCATGGCCCGCAGCACCAGCGTGCGGGCCGGCTCGATCCCGCCGATCACCTCGACGACGACGTCGGCGCGGGTGACCAGCTCCTCGGCGTCGGTGGTGAACAGCGCCTCGTCGACCGGCAGCCCGCGGTCGCGGCCGGTGCGGCGCACCGCGATGCCGACCAGCTCCAGCGGGGCGCCCGCGCGCGCGGCGAGCTCCTCGGACTGCGACGTCAGCAGCCGCGCCACCTCGGTGCCCACGACCCCGCACCCGAGCAGCGCGACCTTCACCGGCTCCACCGCAGCAGTCCCCCCGTCGTCCAGCCGACCGTCCAGCACGGTCGGCTCCACCCTCTCACCCGCGGCCCGCGGCCCCGTCCACGCGGTCCGCTCCGCGCCCGGCCGCCGCGGGCCGGGCCCGGGTCAGCCCGCGTCGAGCGCCAGCAGGTCCGCGGGCGTCTCGCGGCGCACCAGCACGCGCGAGGACCCCTCGCGCACCGACACCACGGCCGGGCGCGGGACCTGGTTGTAGTTGCTCGCCATGCTGCGGCAGTAGGCGCCCGTGCCGGGGACGGCGAGCAGGTCGCCGGCCCGCGCGTCCGCCGGCAGGAACTCGTCCTTGACGATGACGTCGCCGCTCTCGCAGTGCTTGCCGACGACCCGCGAGAGCACCCCGGGCGCGCTCGAGGCGCGCGAGGCGATCGTCGCGGAGTAGTCCGCGTCGTAGAGGGCGGTGCGGATGTTGTCGCTCATGCCGCCGTCGACCGAGACGTAGCGCCGCCGCGCCCCGGCGTCGAGGGCGACCTCCTTGGTCGTGCCGACCTCGTAGAGGGTGAACGTGCTGGGCCCGGCGATCGCGCGTCCCGGTTCCACCGACACCCGCGGCACGGCGATGCCCTGCACGAGGCACTCGCGGGCCACGATCTCGGCCAGCCGCCCGGCGATCTCGGCCGGCGGCAGCGGCGCGTGCTCGGAGGTGTAGGCGATGCCGTAGCCGCCGCCGAGGTCGATCTCGGGCAGCGTGACGCCGTGCTCGCGCTCGACGCTGCGGTGCAGGCCGAGCAGCCGGCGCGCGGAGACCTCGAAGCCGCCCATGTCGAAGATCTGCGAGCCGATGTGGCTGTGCAGCCCGTGCAGGTCCAGCTCGGGGCGCGCGAGGACCTTGGCCACGCCCGCCTCGGCCGCGCCCGAGCCCAGCGACAGGCCGAACTTCTGGTCCTCGTGGGCGGTGGCGATGTAGGAGTGGGTGTGCGCCTCCACGCCCACGGTCACGCGCAGCACCACCGGCGCCACCACGCCGCGCTCGTGGGCGAGGTCGGCGACGACGTCGATCTCCTCCAGGGAGTCGACGACGATGCGGCCCACCCCGGCCTCCAGGGCCGTGGCGATCTCGGCGCGGGACTTGTTGTTGCCGTGCAACGCGATCCGGCCCGGCAGGACGCCGCCGCGCAGCCCCAGGGCGAGCTCGCCGCCGGAGGAGGTGTCCAGGTGCAGGCCGTCCTCGGCGATCCAGCGGGCCACGCCCGTGGCCAGGAACGCCTTGGAGGCGTAGTAGACGTCGGCGCCGCCGCACAGGTCGGCGAACGCGTCGGCGAAGGCGTCGCGGAAGGCGACCGCGCGCGAGCGGAAGTCCAGCTCGTCGACGACGTAGAGCGGGGTGCCGTACGTGGCCGCCAGCTCGGCGACGTCGACCCCGCCCACGCGCAGCGCGCCGGCGGGGGTGCGCTCGACGGTGCGCGACCACAGCTGCGGGAGCAGTTCGTTGACGTCCGCCGGCGGGCGCAGCCACGCGGGGACGACGGCGATCGAGGAGCTGCCGGGCGTGTGCAGCTGCCCGGCCTCGTGGGTGCGGGACACTACATCCTCTCCGGGGCGGAGACGCCGAGCAGCGCGAGGCCGTTGGCCAGCACCTGCCGCGTCGCGTCGTTGAGCCACAACCGCGTGCGGTGCACGTCGGTGACCTCCTCGTCCGCGCGCGGGGTGACGCGGCAGGAGTCGTAGAACTTGTGGAACCGGCCGGCCAGCTCCTCCAGGTAGCGCGCGACGCGGTGCGGCTCGCGCAGCTCCCCCGCCCGGGCGACGACGGCGGGGAACTCCGCGAGCGCGGCCAGCAGCAGCGACTCGGTCTCGTCGACGAGCAGCGAGGGGTCGAAGGCGTCCTCGCGGCGCACCCCGGCCGAGGCCGCGTTGACGGCCACGTTCGCGGTGCGCGCGTGCGCGTACTGCACGTAGAACACCGGGTTGTCGTTGCTGCGCCGGGTGAGCAGGTCCAGGTCGATGTCGATGGGGCTGTCCACCGAGGAGCGCACCAGCGAGTAGCGGGCGGCGTCCACGCCGACGTGCTCGACGAGGTCCTCCAGCGTGACGACGGTGCCGGCGCGCTTGCTCATCCGGACCGGCTTGCCGTCCTTGAGCAGGTTGACCATCTGCCCGATGAGGATCTCGAGGTTCTTGCCGGGGACGTCGCCGAACGCGGCGCACATGGCCATCATCCGGCCGATGTAGCCGTGGTGGTCGGCGCCGAGCATGAGCACGCAGCGCTCGAAGCCGCGCTCGCGCTTGTCCAGGTAGTAGGCGAGGTCGCCGGAGATGTAGGCGGGCTGGCCGTCGCTCTTGACGACGACGCGGTCCTTGTCGTCGCCGAAGTCGCTGGTGCGCAGCCACGTCGCACCGTCGGCCTCGTAGACGCGGCCCAGCTCGCGCAGCTTGGCGATGGCCCGCTCCACCGCGCCGGAGGTGTGCAGGGAGTCCTCGTGGAAGTAGACGTCGAACTCGACGCCGAACTCCGCCAGGCTCTTGCGGATCTCGCCGAACATCAGCTCGACGCCCTCGCGGCGCAGGACCTCCTGCTGCTCCGCGCGCGGCTGCTGCAGCAGGCCGGGGGCGGTGCCGACGATCCGGGCGGCGATCTCGCCGACGTACGCGCCGCCGTAGCCGTCCTCGGGGGTGGGCTCGCCGTGCGCGGCCGCCAGCAGCGAGCGCGCGAAGCGGTCGATCTGCGCGCCGTGGTCGTTGAAGTAGTACTCCCGCGTCACCTCAGCGCCGCCGGCGGTGAGGATGCGCGCCAGCGAGTCGCCGACCGCGGCCCAGCGGGTGCCGCCGAGGTGGATGGGTCCCGTGGGGTTGGCCGAGACGAACTCGAGGTTGACCTTCTCCCCGCTCGGGGCGGCCGCGCGCCCGAAGGCGGCACCGGCCTCGACGACCGTGCGCGCCAGCTCGCCGGCGGCGGCGGCCTCCAGGGTGATGTTGAGGAAGCCGGGGCCGGCGGTCTCGACGGCCCGCACGCCGTCGACGGCCAGCAGCCGCTGCTGCAGCACGGCGGCCACCTCGCGCGGCGGCCGGCCGGCCTTCTTGGCCAGCTGCAGGGCGACGTTGGTCGCCCAGTCGCCGTGCTCGCGGTTCTTCGGGCGCTCCACGCGGACCTCGGCCGGGACGTCGGCGGGGTCGAGGGACAGCTCCCCGGCGGCGACGGCGGCGGCCAGGGCCTCCCTCAGGGCGGTGGAGAGCTCGGCGGGGGTCACGGGAGCCAATCCTACCGGCGCGCCTCGCTACGTTGCGCCCATGACGACCGCACCGCCGGCCGCGGCCCCCCGCCTGCCGCGCGTGCTGCGCTCGGAGTCGGGGCGGTACTACCTCGCCTTCCTCCTGGCCACGGCGGTCTCGCTGCTGTCGCAGCTGCTCGTGCCCGCCGACGGGCCCTACGACCGGGTGGCCCTGGGCCTCGTCGTCGTGCCGGCCGCTCTGCTGACGTACTCGGGGCTGACCCTGCTGGCCTTCGGCGTCGACTTCGCGGGCCGGCGCACGGAGTCGACGCTGCGGCGGGGGGTCTGGTGGCGGCGCTGGCTGCAGGCGGGCGCGGGCGCCGAGGTGGCCGTGACGTTCTCGGCGCTCGCGCTGCTGGCGGCCGTCGGGCTGGCGGCCACGGACGTCAGCAGCACCTCCGTGGGCTTCACCGCCGTCACCGCGGCCGTCGTCGTCCTGGCCTGGGTCACGGTCGTCGTCGCCTACGCCGCCGACTACGCCCGCCGCGACTGCGCGGCCGGCGGCCTGGAGTGGCCCGGCGAGGCGCCCCGCGGGTTCGGCGACTACCTGTACTTCTCCGCCGCGGTCTCCACGACCTTCGGGACGACGGACGTGACGGTGACCGCGGCCGCCGTGCGCCGGGTGGTGCTCGGGCACGCGCTGCTGGCGTTCGCCTTCAACACGGTCGTCCTGGCGATGCTCGTCTCCGCCCTGCTGGGCTGAGTCCGTCCGGGCCGACGCGGACCCCGAAGCGCTGGCGCAGCGCCCGCCGCGCCGCGTGCACCCCGGCCATCCCGTGCACCCCGGGACCGGGGGCGGTGGCCGACGAGCACAGGTAGACGCCCTCCAGCGGCGTCTCGTGCGGGTCCCAGCGCACCACCGGCCGGAACAGCAGCTGCCAGGGCGTGGCGGCACCGCCGGCGATGTCCCCGCCGACGAGGGTGGGGTCGTCGCGGCCCAGCTCGGCCGCGGACACCCCCGTGCGGGCCAGGACGAGGTCGCCGAAGCCGGGGGCGAAGCGCTCCACCTGGGCCTGCACGGCGTCCCCGGGGTCGAGCGTGGAGCCCAGCGGCACGTGCGCGTACGTCCACAGCACGTGGTGCCCGTCCGGCGCCCGGCTCGGGTCGAGCACCGTCGGCTGGCTCAGCAGCACGAAGGGGCGCTCGGGGTGGTGGCCGCGGGCGACCGCGCGCTCGGTGGCGACCATCTCGGCGCGCTCGCCGCCGAGGTGGACGGTGCCCGCCCGCGCCAGCCCCGGCGCCGTCCACGGCACCGGGCCGGAGAGCGCGAAGTGCACCGGCGCGGCCGCCGAGGCGTGCCGGTAGCGGCGCAGCGCCCGCGCGTAGCGGGCGGGCAGGGCGTCGCCGGCCAGGGCCAGCAGCCCGCTCGGCGCGACGTCGAGCAGCACCGCACCGGCTCGCGGCAGCTCGCGCAGGTCGGTGACGTCGCTGCCCAGCACGAGGCGGCCGCCGTGGGCGCTCAGGTCGGCGACGAGCGCGTCCGAGATCGCCTGCGAGCCGCCCTCGGGCACCGGCCAGCCGACGGCGTGCGCCAGGGTGGCCAGCAGCAGCCCCGCGCCCGCCGGGCCGAGCCCGCGCGGGGGCGCCACGGCGTGGGTGGCGACACCGGTGAGCAGGGCGGCGGCCCGGGCGGTGCGGAAGCGCGCGCCCCAGGCCGGGCCGCCCTGCTCGGCGACCGCCGCGGCCAGCAGGGCCGCGGCGAGCGGGTCCGGCGGCAGGTGCCGCAGGTCCGACAGGGCCAGGTCCACCACCCCGCGCCAGCGCCGGGCCAGCGGGCCCAGCAGCGAGCGCCAGGCGGGGCCGTCGGCGCCCAGGCCGTCGGCGGTGGCCGCCAGGTCGCGCAGCGCCAGGCCGGCGGTGCCGTCGTCGAGGGGGTGGCCGTAGGCGACCTCCGGCTGCAGCATCCGCACCCCGTGCGCGGGCAGGTCGAAGGCGCGGAAGAACGGGGAGGCCAGCGCCATCGGGTGCACGGCGGAGCCGGTGTCGTGGCGGTGGCCGGGCAGGGTGACCTCCCGGGTGCGGGCGCCGCCGCCGGCGGTGGCGGCCCGCTCGTGGACCTCGACCTCCAGGCCGGCGCGGGCCAGCACGACGGCGGCCGCCAGCCCGTTGGGCCCGGCCCCCACGACGATCGCGTCCACCACGGCGCCACCCTGGCAGCGATCGGTGTCGGCGGCGCGTGGTGGGGTGTGCGGGTGGACGTGGACGAGGCGCTGGCGATGGCGCGGGAGCTGCTGGCCGAACACGGGCCGGCGGGCTGGCGCATCGTGCTGGACCGGGCCAGGACGCGGGCGGGCGTGTGCCGGCCCGCGCGCCGGGAGATCGGGCTCAGCGCGCCGCTGGCCCGGCTGCACGCGCCCGAGGAGGTCCGCGACACGGTGCTGCACGAGATCGCGCACGCCCTCGTCGGCACCGAGCACGGCCACGACGCGCTGTGGCGGGCGACGGCGCTGCGGCTGGGCTGCAGCGGCGAGCGCACGGCCCCCGGGCCGCGGCCGGCGGGGCCGTGGACGGGCACCTGCCCCGCCGGGCACACCGCGACGCGGCACAGGCGCCCGTCGCGGCTGGTGGCGTGCGGCAGGTGCTCGCGCTC
The DNA here is from genome assembly GCF_009906315.1 of Kineococcus vitellinus. Classification (GTDB taxonomy): domain Bacteria; phylum Actinomycetota; class Actinomycetes; order Actinomycetales; family Kineococcaceae; genus Kineococcus; species Kineococcus vitellinus. The sequence goes on from NZ_JAAALL010000100.1 coordinate 9,939, forward strand.
CTTCTCCCCCGAGCACCTGCTGACGTGGACCCACCGCGGGCGCCCGGTGCCGCCCGAGGAGATGCCCGAGGGCTACCGCGCGGACCTGCGCCGGCTGCGGGCCGCCACGGCCGCGGTCGGCGCCTGAGCCGGCGCGGAGCCGACCCGGCGGCGCCCGGGCCGCCCGCTCAGGCGCGGCAGAGCAGCTCGCCGTGGACCATCGTCATCCAGCCGTCCTCGTCGGCGGCCCAGGCCCGCCAGCCGGCGGCGCTGCGGGCCAGCGCCTCGTCGTCGAAGCCGTTCTCGCGCAGGCGCTCCGTCAGGGCGGAGGCCTCCACGCGCTCGGCCCAGGTCCCGCCCCACCAGGCGCGCTGCTCCGGGGTGGCGAACGTCCACACCGAGGCCGAGGGGACGACGTCGCGGAAACCGGCGGCGCGGGCCCACGACAGCAGCCGCGCGCCGGCGTCCGGCTCGCCGCCGGCGGCGCGGGCGGTGGCCCGGTAGCCGTCGAGCCAGGCGCGCAGCCCGGGCGGCGCGGGGTGGAAGGAGACGCTGGCGAAGTCGGCCTCGCGCACGGCGACGAGGCCGCCGGGGCGCGCGACGCGGCGCATCTCGCGCAGCACGGCGACGGGGTCGGGGACGTGCTGGAGCACCTGGTGGGCGTGCACGACGTCGAAGCCGCCGTCGGCGAAGGGCAGCGCGGTGGCGTCGGCGGTGCGCAGGTCGACGTGGACCCCGCGCTCGGCGGCGCTCGCGCGCGCGGTCGCCAGGACGTCCTCGGAGACGTCGACGCCGACGACGCGGCCGGGGGCGACGCGGGCGGCCAGGTCGGCGGTGATCGTGCCGACGCCGCAGCCCACGTCGAGCAGCGACTGCCCCGGGCGCAGGTGCGCGAGCAGGTGGGCCGCGGAGTTCTCGGCGGTGCGCCACCCGTGCGAGCGCTGGACGGCGGGGGCGTAGCCGTGGACGTAGCGGGCGGGCTGCTCGGCGGTGCGGGCGTTCGGCATGGGCCGACCCTGGCGGGCGCCGCCCCGCTCGTCCACATCGCGGACACCGGATCTCGCGATCCGAGACGCCGTGGGTGGGGCCGTCAGCGCCCGGCGAGGAGCGCGGCGACGTCCCGGACGGCCTCGCGCGCGGCCCGGGAGGCTCCCACGGTGCTCGCCGACGGGCCGTACCCCACCAGGTGCAGCCGGGGCTCGCGCACCGCCCGGGTGCCCTCGACGAGGATGCCGCCGCCCGGCTCGCGCAGGCGCAGCGGGCGCAGGTGGTGCACCGCGGGCCGGAAGCCGGTGGCCCACAGGATCGCGTCGGCCTGCTGCACCGAGCCGTCCGCCCAGGCCACCCCGTCGGGCAGCACCCGCGCGAAGGCCGGGTGGCGCTTGAGCACCCCGCTCTCGCGCAGCGCGGCCACCTCGGGGGTCAGCACCAGGCCCGTGGCCGAGACCACGCTGCCCGGCGGCTCGCCGGCGGCGACCCGCTCGGCCACGACCGCCACGGCCGCGCGGCGCGCGTCGACGTCGAACTGCTCGTGGAAGACCGGCTCGCGCCGGGTCACCCACGTGGTGGCCGCTCCCGCGGCGGCGAGCTCGGCGAGGTGCTGCACGGCCGAGACGCCGCCGCCGACGACGACCACGTGGCGGCCGGCGAACTCGGCCGGGCCGGCCCAGTCGGCCGTGTGCAGCTGCCGGCCGCGGAAGCCCTCCCGCCCCGGGTAGTGCGGCCAGAACGGCTTGGTCCAGGTGCCGGTGGCGTTGACGACGGCCCGGGCCGCGAACCGCGTCGCGCCGGTGTCCACGAGCAGCCGCGGGCCGGCCGAGCGCACCGCCAGCACCCGCACCGGCCTGCGCACCGGGTGCCCCAGCCGGCGCTCGTACTCGGCGAAGTAGGCGGGCACGACCTCGCGGGCGGGGGCGGCCGGGTCGACGTCGCCCAGCGGGAAGCCGGGCAGGTCGTGCACGCCGTTGACCCGCGCCATCGTCAGCCCCGGCCAGCGGTGCCGCCAGGCGCCGCCGGGCTCGGCGTCGGCGTCCAGGACGACGAAGCCGCGGCCGGGCTCCAGCCCGGCGCGCTCCAGGAAGAAGGCCGCGGCGAGGCCGCCCTGCCCGGCGCCGACGACGACGGCGTCGACGGTCGCCAGCGCGGGGCTCACCCGGGCCGCCGCGGGGTGCGGACCCCGACGCGCAACGTCGTCACAGCCAGTGATCGTAGGTCGCGGACCCGGCGGACGGCGAGGCAACGGGCCGAGGGCCGGGCGGCGGGCACGGCGGCGGGCGCGGCGGCGGGGCGCGCCGCGCGGTGGCTATCGTCGCCCCGGTGACCTCCGAGACCCCCCGCGAAGTCCTCACCTGGTCGCTGTTCGGCACCGCGGTGCGGGACCTCGCCACCGCGATCGCCGCCGACGGCTACCGGCCCGAGGTCCTGCTGGGCATCGCCCGCGGCGGGCTGCCGCTGGCCGCGGGACTGGCCTACGCGCTCGACGTGAAGGAGACGGGCACCATCAACGTCGAGTTCTACACCGGCGTCGACACCCGGCTGGAGGAACCGGTCGTGCTGGCGCCCTCCGTCGACCTGACCGAGCTGCGCGGGCGGCGCGTGCTCGTCGTCGACGACGTCGCCGACACCGGCCGCACCCTGGGCGTGGTCGTCGCGATGTGCCGCGAGGCCGGCGCCGACCCGCGCTCGGTCGTCGTCTACCGCAAGCCGACGACGCGGCTGGCGCCGGAGTACAGCTGGAAGGACACCGACCGCTGGATCGACTTCCCGTGGTCGGCGCAGGGCCCGGTGCCCGGGCTCAGCGCCCCCGCGTCCTGAGCGCCGCGCTCGTGCGGGCGGTCGCCACCGCCGTCAGCGGGTCCTCCGGCCACGGGTGCTTGGGGTAGCGGCCGCGCTCCTCGCTGCGCACCTGCGCGTACGCCCCCCGCCAGAAGGAGGCGAGGTCCGCGGTGACCGCCAGCGGCCGGCCCGCCGGGGAGAGCAGGTGCAGCACCACCGGCACCCGCCCGTCCACCAGGCGCGGGGAGGCCGTCCACCCGAACGCCTCCTGCAGCTTCAGCGCCAGCACCGGCGCGGCCGGGTCGGCGTAGTCCAGGCGCACCGAGCGCCCGCTGGGCACCGGCAGCTGCTCGGGGGCCAGCTCGTCCAGGCGGCCGGCCTGCGGCCACGGCAGCAGCGCCCGCAGGGCGGCGGTCACGTCGATGCGGGCCAGGTCCGCGCGCGAGCGCACCCCGGCCAGCTGGGCGCCCAGCCAGTCGCCGAGGGTGGCCAGCAGGTGCTCGTCGCCCAGGTCGGGCCACGGCTCGCCCAGCGCCGCGCGGCAGCAGGCGACCCGGCGGCGCAGCAGCTGCGCGGCCGGGCCGAAGCGCAGCAGGCCCAGCCCCTCGCGGCGCACGCCCTCCGCGACGGCCGCCGCCACGGCCGCCGGGTCGGGCGCCGCCAGCGGCTGCTCGGACAGCTCCAGCGCGCCCAGGCGCACGCTGCGGCGGGCGACGACGTCCCCGCGCCCGCCGTCGGCCCGCCAGGCGACCTCGTCGACGACGGTGGTGCCGACGACGTCGCGGGCGATCTCCTCGCTCAGCGGCGCCGCCAGCCGCACCCGCCCGGCGGCACGGCCCGGGACGCGGTCGGCGACGGCGACCGCGAGCCAGGACGCGCCCGCCAGCGGGCTGCCGGCGTCGACCTCCACCCCCGAGCCGCCGACGGTGGCGAAGCCGCGGCCCCGGGAGCGGGCGACGCGCTCGGGGTGGGCGAGCGCGACGACCGTGCCCGCGGCCAGGTCGCGCGTCAGCGCCGGGTCCGCACCGGCACCCCCGGCACCCCCGGCA
>NZ_JAAALL010000101.1 GCF_009906315.1 Kineococcus vitellinus
GCCGGCGGGGCGGGTGGGGCCGCTGGGGCTCGTGCGAACCTAGCGGACCACCACCGCGCCGGCGGCGCACCACGGTGCCCACGATGGCGGACCGCCCGGCACCGCCGTGGGAGGTGCCCCGGGCGAGTCGTGATCGCGGCGGCGGGGCGGCAGACTGGAGGGGTGTCCGCACCGTTGAGAGCAGAGTTCGCCCGTGAGAAGGGCGACGACCTGGACCCCGTCGTGCCCGAGTGGCTCACCGTCCCCGACGTCGCGCAGGTGGCCGGCGTCGACCAGCGCGACGTCCGGCGCTGGCTGCAGGAGCGCGAGCTGATCGCCGTGCGCCGCGGCGAGCGCGGCGTGGCCTCCGTGCCGGCCTCGTTCGTCACCCCCGAGGGCCCGCTGAACCACCTGCGCGGCACCCTGTCGGTGCTGGCCGACGCCGGGTTCTCCGACACCGAGGCCATCCGCTGGCTGCACACCCCCGACGACACGCTGCCGGGCACGCCGATCGACGCCCTGCGCGCCAACCGCAAGACGGAGGTCCGGCGCCGGGCGCAGGCCATGGGCTTCTGAGCCGCCCGGTCCCCCGCCCGCACCGGGCGGGGGACCGGGCGGCTCAGCCCGGCAGCTGCTGCCAGCGGGCCTCGCGCACCCGGGCCAGGCGTGCGCGCACCAGCCCCGGCACCGCCACCGCCAGCCGCCGCGGCACCCCGACCGCCACCCGCCGGCCGACGACGTCGAAGCCCGCGGCCTCCACGACGTCGAGGATGCCGCCGTACAGCTCGTAGGCGGTGCGCAGGCAGTCGCGGCTCGTGGGGTGCACCATCGCCAGGCCCGGTTGCGCCTGCGCGTACAGCTCGCGGGTGCGGGCCGTCTCGAAGGCCAGCAGCTCGCGCACGGCCCGCGGCGTCGTCCCGGCGGCGCGGGCTGCCAGCAGGTCCTCGCGGGTGACGCCGAACGCGTCGAGGTCCTCGGCCGGCAGGTACACCCGGCCGCGGTCGAGGTCTTCGCCGACGTCGCGGATGAAGTTGGACAGCTGGAAGGCCTCGCCGAGCGCCTGCGCGGGGCCCTCCGCGCCGGGGGCGACGGGTTCCAGGACGGGCAGCATCTGCAGGCCGATGACCGCCGCCGAGCCGTAGACGTAGCGGCGCAGGTCCTCGTAGGTGGCGTAGCCGGTCTCGGTGATGTCCATGCGCATCGAGTCCAGGAACGCCTCGACGTGCGCGCGGGGGATCTCCCAGCGGCGCATCGTGGCGGCCATCGCCCGCCCGACCGGGTCGGTGGGGCCGTCGGCCTCCAGCGCCTTGAGGAAGCCCTCCGACCACTCCACGAGCGCCTCGGGGTCGGGGTCGGTGAGGGAGTCGACGAACTCGTCGGCGTAGCGGGCGAAGCCGTACAGCGCCCAGACGTAGGGCCGCTTGGCCGGCGGCAGCAGCAGCGTCGCCAGGTAGTACGTCTTGCCGTGCTCGGCGTGCAGCCGCCGGCACGCCTCGAAGGCGGCGCGCAGCCCCGGCTCGTGCAGCGCGGGGTCCGTGCGCGCCGCCGCGTCGAGCGCGGCGGCGCTGCTGCGGGGCAGGGGGACCTCGGCCGGTGGTGTCAGCGCCATGCCCGCGAACGGTAGCGGCGGTCGCGGCCGGTGACGCGCTCGGCCGCCAGCCGGCCGGAGACGAGCACCATGGGCACCCCCACGCCCGGCTGGGTGCCGGAGCCGGTGAACACCACGTTCTCGCCCCACAGGTTGCCCGGGCGGAACGGCCCGGTCTGCCGGAAGGAGTGCGAGGAGGCGAACGGCGCGCCGTCGGCCATCCCGCGCCGCTCCCAGTCCGCCGGGGTCGTCACGTCCTCCACCTCGACCGCGTCGGCGAAGCCGCCGTAGCCGCGCTGCTCCAGCACCTGCATGACGTGCTCGCGGTAGCGGGGGCCGGCCTCGTCCCAGTCGATGCGCCGGCCGGGCCCGCCCGCCGACAGCGACGGCGTCGGGAACAGCACGTAGTAGATGTGCTTGCCGGCCGGGGCCAGCGAGGGGTCCGAGACGGTCGGGCGCGAGACCAGGACCGAGGGGTCGCTCATGAGCCGTCCGTCCAGCAGCTCGGCGAACACCTCCTTCCACGCGGTGCCGAAGTGGATGGAGTGGTGCACCGGGTCGGGGTAGTCCGCGCTCGAGCCCGCCAGCAGCAGGTAGCAGGAGGGCGAGAAGGCGAGCCCGCGGCGCACGGGCGCGCCGAGCAGGTCGCGCCGCGCCACCGGCAGGTCGGGGTTGAGCACGACCGCGTCGGCGGCGAAGCGGCGCCCGTCGGCGGTGAGGACGGCGGTGGCCCGCCCCCCGCTGCGCTCCACGGCGGTGACGTCGGTGCCGTAGTGGAACTGCACTCCGTGCTTCTCGGCGGCCGCGGCCATCGCCGTCGGCAGCGCGTGCATGCCGCCCTTGGGGAAGAACACCCCGGCCACGGAGTCCATGTAGGCGATCACCGCGTACAGCGCCAGCGCGTCGTAGGGGGAGAGCCCGGCGTACAGGGCCTGGAAGGAGAACATCCGCTGGGTGCGCGGGTCCTTGAGGAACTTCCCGACCTCGGGGGCCATCTTGCGGAACCCGCCGGCCGCCAGCAGGCGCACCAGGTTGGGGCGCAGCAGGTCCAGCGGGGTGTCGATGTTGGAGTCGATGAAGTCGCGGATCTCGTAGCGGTACAGGTTCCCGACGTGCTCGACGAAGCGGCGGTAGCCGTCGGCCTCGGCGGCGCCGCACAGCTCGCCGATCGCGGTGGCGGTGCGCTCGACGTCGGCGGAGACCAGCAGCTGCGAGCCGTCGGCGTAGGTGCCGCGGTACAGCGGGTCGACGGGGTGCAGGTCCAGCCAGTCCGCCACGTCCTCGCCGAGCGCGTCGAAGCAGTCGGCGATGAGGTCGGGCATCGTCAGCACCGTCGGGCCGGTGTCGAAGCGGTACTGCCCGTCGGCGGTGTCGCGCACGACGAGCCCGGCGCGCCCGCCGGGCACGTCCTCGCGCTCCAGGACGGTGACGTTGCGCCCGGCTCCCGCCAGGCGCATCGCGGCGGAGAGGCCGGCGAGGCCGGCACCGACGACGACGACCTCGTCGGTGCGGCCGCTGACGTGCCGGGTGCGGCCCGGCAGCCAGTCGAGGGTGCGGGCGGTGCTCGTGCGGAGGCTCACGGGGTTCCTGTCCGTCGTCTGCTCGGCGGTGGGGTGCTGCGGTGGAGCGGGTGGAGCCGGTGCTGCGGTGGGGCGGGTGCTGCGGTGGTGCGGTGCGGCCGGTGGTCCTCAGGAGCGGCGGCTGGTGGCGGCCACGACGAGCTCGTGCAGCGCCGCGCGGGCCGGTGCGCTCAGGTCGGCGGCCTCGAGCGTGGCGCAGGCGACGTCGACCTGCTGGGCGATGATCGCCTCGACGCCGTCGAGGGCGCCGGTGTCCACCAGCACGGTGCGCAGCGCCTCGACGCCGTCGGCGTCCAGGTCCGGCGCGCCCAGCAGCCGCTCCAGGACGCCGGCCTGCGCGGGGGTGGCCGCCTGCACGGCGAGGCCGACGAGGACCGTCCGCTTGCCCTCGCGCAGGTCGTCGCCCGCGGGCTTGCCCGTCTCGGCGGGGTCGCCGAAGACGCCGAGGACGTCGTCGCGCAGCTGGAAGGCCTCCCCGAGGGCCAGGCCGAAGCGCGAGTAGTCGGCGAGCAGGCCCGCCGGTGCGCCGGCGATGGAGCCGCCCAGCAGCAGCGGGTGCTCGATGGAGTACTTGGCGCTCTTGAAGGTGACCACCCGGCGGGCGCGCTCGACGGCCCCGGCGGCTCCGCGCTGGGTGGAGGAGGCCTGCTCCAGCATGTCCAGGTACTGCCCGCCCATGAGCTGGGTGCGCATGACGTTGAAGACCCGCCGCCCGCGCGCCAGGGCGTCCGCCGGCAGCGCCGCCCGCGAGAACAGCTCGTCGCTCCACGCCAGGCACAGGTCTCCCGCCAGCACCGCCCCGGCCAGGCCGAAGCGGGTGCTGCTGCCGTCCCAGCCCGCCTGCCGGTGCAGCGCCTCGAAGCGGCGGTGCGCCGCCGGCTGCCCGCGGCGGGTGTCGGAGTCGTCCATGACGTCGTCGTGGATGAGCGCCGCGGCCTGGAACAGCTCCAGCGCCGCGGCCGCCGCGACCACGCCCTCGTCGGGCAGGTCCGGGTCGGCCCCGCGCCAGCCCCAGTAGCAGAACGCCGGCCGCAGCCGCTTGCCGCCGCGCAGCAGGGCGGAGACCGCCTCCAGCACCGGTGCGCAGTCCTCGCTCACCTCCTGCAGCACCGCGGACTGGTCGGCGAGGAAGTCCGCGAGGACCTCCGACACCGCCGTCCTCAGCTCCGACGTGTCCTCGATGGCGCGTGGTTGCACGTCCGGTCGCTGGCCCGTCCGGGCGTGCGCGCCGGTCACGGGCAGGTCACGCGGGGGCTGGTCCTACCGTGGCCGGGTGCCTGGGATGGACCGCGACAGCTACCTGCGGCGCTGGTCGTCGCTGCACGGGGGTGCGCACGCCGGCGGGATCGTGCGCGGCTGGCTCACCGCGGTGCACGCAGTCGCCCGCCCGCTGGCCGCCGCCGGGGTCGCCCCGGCCGCGGTGACGCTCACCGGGCTGGCGCTCGCGGTCCTGGCCGCGGTGGCCGCGGTGGCGGGCGGCCGCGGCGGCGGGGCGGCCGTGGCGGCCGGGGTGCTCCTCGTGGCGGCCGGGCTGCTCGACAGCCTCGACGGCGCGGTCGCCGTCGTCACCGGCCGCACCAGCGACCGCGGTGCGCTGCTGGACGCCGTCGCCGACCGGGTCGGGGACGCGGCGTGCGCCCTGGTGCTGTGGGGGTGCGGCGCCCCCGCTTGGCTGGCCCTGACCGCCGGCGGCCTCGCGCAGCTGCAGGAGTACCTGCGCGCCCGCGCCCAGGGCCTCGGGGTCGCCGACGTGGGGGTCGTCAGCGTCGCCGAGCGCCCCGTGCGGCTGGCGCTCGCTGCCGCGTCGGCCGTCGCCACCGCCGCCGTCGCCTGGCTGGACTGGGCGACGCTGGGGGCCGGGGTGTGGGCGGTGCTCGGGCTCATCGGCTTCGTGCAGGTGGCGAGCGCCCTGGGCCGCCGGCTCTAGGGCGCCCCGGCGCCCCGGGCCGCTCAGGCCGGGCCGACGAGGTCGGCGACGATGCGCGCCGACAACCCCACCAGCGGCAGGCCGCCGCCCGGGTGGGCGGTGCCGCCGACGAGGAACAGCCCCGGCACCGGCGAGCGGTTGGCCGGGCGCAGGAACGCCGAGCGGGCCCCGTCGCTGGAGGTGCCGTAGATCGCGCCGCCGTCGCTGCCGGTCAGCGCCTCCAGGTCCGCCGGGGTGCGCACCTGCGCGAACCGCAGCCGCGCCCGCACGTCCAGGCCGCGGGCCGCGAGCGCGTCCAGCACCGTGCCGGTGTACCGCTCCACGAGCCCGGCCTCGCGCCAGTCGGTGCCGCCCGGCGCCCGGCCGCCGGGGTCGTGCACGGGCGCGTTGACGAGGACGAACCACGCCTCGCTGTCCTCGTGCGGGCGCAGCGCGGGGTCGTCGGGGGCGCTGACGTACACCGTCGGGTCGGCCACCGGCCGCCCGGCGGCCAGGTCGGCGAACTCGGCGTCGTAGTCGTCGGGGAAGAGCACCGTGTGGTGGCGCAGGCCCGGGGTGCGCCCGTCCAGGGCCAGCAGCAGCACGAACCCCGACGAGGAGCGCCGCCGCGCCGCCGGCCGCGAGCGCGGCCGCGGCAGCAGCCGGCCGTACAGCTGGGCGGCGTCGACCGCGGAGACGACGACGTCGGCGCGCAGCACCCCGCCGTCGGCCAGCCGCACCCCGCGGGCGCGCCCGCCCTCGGTGAGCACCGCCTCCACCGCGGTGCCGGTCCGCAGCCGCACGCCGCGCTCGACCGCGCGCTCGGCCACGGCCAGCGCCAGCCGGTGCAGGCCGCCGCGCACGTACCAGGCGCCGAACGCCTGCTCCACGAACGGCACGGTCGCCAGCGCCGCGGGGGCCTTGGCGGGGTGCGAGCCGGAGTAGGTGGCGTAGCGGTCCAGCAGCACCCGCAGGCGCTCGTCGTGCAGGTAGCGGCGCCCCAGCGAGCGCAGGCTGGCCCACGGGGCGACGGTGCGGACGTCGGAGGTGCTGCGCGCCAGCCGCAGCAGGGTCCGCGAGCCCTGCAGCGGGGACTCCAGGAAGGGCTCGCGGGCCACGTCCCAGATGTCGGAGGCGCGGCGCAGGAAGGCGGCCCACTGCTCGCCGGTGCCCGCGCCCAGCGCCTCGTCGAGGGCGCGCACCACGCTCGGCAGGCCGTCCCCGGGCACGTCCAGCTCGGTGCCGTCGGCGAAGCGGTAGTGGGCGACCGGGTCCAGCGGCACGACGTCCAGCACGTCCTCGATCGGGGCGCCCGTCTTGAGGAAGAGGTCGCGCTGCACCGCCGGCAGCGTCAGCAGCGAGGGCCCGGTGTCGAAGGAGAAGCCGTCGCGGCTGTACCAGCCGAGCTTGCCGCCGACCTCCTGCGACTGCTCGACGAGCTCGACCTCGTGCCCGAGCGCGGCCAGCCGCGCGGCCGCCGACAGCCCGCCCAGCCCCGCGCCGACGACGACGACCCGGCTCACAGCGGGCGGCCCTTCCACGCCAGCTCCCCGCGAGCGTGCCGGCGCCGGGAGTCGGCCAGCAGCCCCAGCAGCAGCGCCACCGAGGCCGGGTGCGCGAAGGCGTCCGGCAGCGAGCGCCCGCCCGTGCGCTCGGCCGCCGCGTAGCGGCCCACGACGGCCGCGAGGTAGCCCGCGGCGCCCACGGGCGAGCCCGCGAGGGCGGCCAGCGGCGGCAGCAGGTAGGTCAGCGCGAGACCCGCGCCGACGGCCACCGCGCCGGGGCCCGAGCCGAACGCCGACCACAGCGACTTCGCGTACCCCTCGCGCAGCGCAGGCCAGTCCTCGTACATCCGGCAGGTCGCCAGCGCCGTGCCGTCGGCCACCCCGCCGCGCCCGCCGGCGGCCTTGACCGCGCGCAGCAGGGCGATGTCGTCGAGGACCTCGGTGCGCACCGCCGCGTGCCCGCCCGCGCGGTGGTAGGCCGCCGCGCCCACCAGCAGGAACTGCCCGTTGGCCGCGGCCAGCGAGGGGTGGGCGGAGACCTCCGCGCGCCGCAGCGGCAGCGTCGTCAGCCACGACCACTGCAGCAGCGGCTGCACGAGGCGCTCGCTCCACGTCAGCGCCAGCTGGCGCGGGTAGGGGCACAGCAGGTCCAGGCCGGTGGCGCGCAGCAGGTCCACGCCCGCGGCCACGGCGTGCGGGGCGAGCACGACGTCGGCGTCGACGAAGACGAGGACCTCGCCGGTGGCGGCCTCGGCCAGGCGCTGGCAGGCGTGCGCCTTGCCGAGCCAGCCCGCCGGCGGCCCGTCGCCGCGCAGCAGCCGCACCCGGGGGTTCGCGGCCGCGACGGCCTCGACGACGTCGGCCGTGCGGTCGGTGGAGGCGTCGTCGTAGACGAGCACCTCGTGGTCGGGCAGGGCCAGCTGGTCCAGCAGCGAGGTCAGGCAGCTCCCGACGCGCTCCTCCTCGTCGCGCACCGGCACCAGCACGCTCACGCGCCCGCGCACCTCGGGCGGGTCGAGCGCCGGGGTGCGCAGCGCCCGCGCGTTGAGCAGGGAGTGCGCGGTCAGCGCGGTCGCCGCCGCGGAGCCGGCCCAGGTCAGCGCGCGCCAGGCCCTCGCGCTCACCGCGCGTCCCGCCGCAGCGAGCGCAGGTAGGGCAGCACCGTCAGGCCCATCGCGGCGCCGCCGTAGGCGGCGACGTGCGGGCGGCGGAAGAAGACGGCGTTGGCCAGCGTCGAACCCGCCCACGTCCAGCCGAGCAGCGCGGCGGGCACGGTGGGGGGCACGGTGGCGGGCGCGTCCCCCTCCCGCTCGCTGCCCGCCTCGGCGGGGACGGCGGCGTGCAGCGCGGCGCAGATCAGCGTGGCGGTCAGCAGCCAGCCGGCGTAGTTGCCCAGCGGGATCCCGGGTACCCCGGGCAGGTGCGGGTGCGGCTGCTCGAAGGCCCAGTGCCCCTCGGCGGTCATCTGCGGGTCCAGGAAGAGGTCCCAGCTCGCCAGCGTCCACGCCGCGGCGCCGACGGCGACGACGTCGCGGGCGGGGCGGTCCAGGTCGCGGGCCAGCCGCCGGCCCAGCTGCAGCGCGGGCTGGGCGAGCATCGTCCACGCCAGCGGCACGACGACGGGCACCCCGAGCACCTGCGGGCCCAGGGAGCGCGCGTAGCGGTAGCGCCCGAACGGCCGGCCCGTGCGGGTGCCCACCACCTCCACCGCCAGGCCGAGCCCGCCGGCCACGGCCAGCGTCGCCAGGCCCGAGCGCACCCCGCCGCGGCGGACCGCGTCGGTGACCGCGGCCGCGGAGAACGCCGCGACCGAGCCGATGGTCGTGCGGTGCAGCGCCCGCCCGCGCAGCAGGGGGTGGGCGACCTGGGTGAGCACGGCCGCACCCGTGAGGGCCCCGGCCAGCGCCGGTGCGAGTCGAAGGGGCACGGCCAGCACTCTAGGAGCGGCCCGCGACAGCGCCGCCCCCGCCCGGCTCAGGGGGTCCGCCCGTCCAGCGTGCCGCGCACGTCGAGGACGGCGAAGCGCGCGAAGAGCTCCTCGGCGTACCAGCCCTCCCGCGGGGTGCGCCGCACCACGTCGCGGTGCGCGCTGGTGCGGTGGGCGAACTCCCGCAGCGCGGCCGTCGACTCCCACAGCGAGAAGGTGCCCTGGTAGCCCAGCGGCGCCTCGCCGACGCCCAGCGCGCACCGCAGCCCCGGCACGGTGCGCAGCTGCTGCGACACCGGCGGCACCGACCTCCAGAAGGACGCCGCCCGCGCCGGGTGCAGCCGCGCGCGGGTGATCGAGGCGACGGGGCCCTCGTGCTCGCCGCGGCGGCGCGCGCCGAAGGGTTCCACCCCCGACCAGCGGCCGCGGCTGGTCAGCGGTGCGAGCCGCACCTGCAGGCGCTCGTCGGCCAGCCGGCGCCAGGCCTGCGCCGTGGCGGAGCGCTCGAAGCGGTCGGCGTCCGCGGCCTCGGCCCAGGCGACGAGGAGCGCCCACCGCCGGGGGTCGGCGTCGCGGACGGTGAAGGTGCGCCCGCTGCCGGTGCCCATCAGCTTGGCGAACCGGGCGCCGGGGGTGCGGGCCAGCGCGGGCCGGTCGGCCGCCATCCGCCACAGCGCGCCGGGGACCCGCCGCGGCGGCACCGTCCACACGTCGAGGGTGACGAGGGCGGGCGCGCCGGTGGCGTCCGGGGGGTCGGTGGGCACGCGCCGAGGCTACGGGCGCCGCCCGCCGCCCGCGCGGGACGCCCGGCCGGGCGGGCGGCCGCGACGTTCAGCGGCCCTCCTCCGCCTCCACCTGCTCCGCCTCCTCCACCGCGTGCACCGCGTGCGCCGCGTGCGCCGCCTGCGCCACCTGCTCGCGCACCAGCGCCGCGACGTCGGCGGGGCGGTCCCACGCGGGCACGTGGCCGCAGTCGTCCCACTCCAGCCAGCGCGCGTGCGCCGGTGCGCGCTCGCGCAGCAGGTGCGAGGGCGGCACCACCCGGTCGCGCCGGCCGGCGACGACCGCCACCGGCACCCGCACCTGCCCGGCGCGCTCGAAGAGGCCCGCGGCGATCCCCGCGTCGGCGGCGGCGTAGCCCGCGGCGGCGGCGACCGCGGCGACCGCGGTGCGCGCCACCTCGGGCGGCAGCCGGCGCGGGGCCGCGCTCGTCGCGCCGAACGCCAGCGCCCGCCCCCACGCGCTCGCGGTGACGTCCACCGGCAGCCGGGCCGCCCACCGGGCGAACTGCTGACCGGTCGGCAGCAGCGGCGGGCGCCGCCGCGGGGCGGCCCACAACCCGGCCGGGGTGAGCGCGGTGACGGTGGCGACGGCCGGCCGGGCCCCCGGGCGCCCGGTGGCCGCGCCGTCGTCGGCGGCGGCCTCCAGGCACGCCCAGCCGCCCAGGGAGTGCCCCACGAGGTGCACGGGCCGCCCGTCCTGCTGCGCGAACCGCCGGGCCAGGCGGTGCAGCCGCCGCCCCAGGGCGCGCGGGCTCATCTCGCCGACGTCGTCCACGGGCGGGCTCTCGCCGTGGCCGGGCAGGTCGGGCAGGACCAGCCGGTGCTCCGCCGCCAGGTGCGGCACGACGAGCGACCAGGTGCTCGCGGCGCTGCCCAGGCCGTGCACGAGCACCACCCGCGGCGCCCGGGCCCCCGCCTGCTCCACGAGGTGGACGGCCAGGCCCTCCGGTGCACTCATCCGATCTCGACGGGGTGCCCTCCGGTGAGGCGGAGGAGCTCGTCGTAGCGGGTGCGGAACAGCGTGTGCGGGTGCCCGGCGGGGACCCAGACGACCGGGTGCAGGGCCAGGGCGACGTCGACGAACGTGGGCAGCGGCTCGGCGAGCCCGATAGGGGAGGCAGAGCCGAGGACGGCGCCGGTGCAGCGCAGCACGTCGAGGTCGTCGTCCACGGTCAGCTCCGGTTCGCTGAGCACGGCCGCCAGGGCCGGCGGGAACAGCCGGTGCACCCGCGAGGAGACCACCATCAGCCGCCGCCCGTCCCGGGTGGTGAGCACGGTCGTCCGGGCCAGCGCCGCGGTCGCCACCCCGAGGTGGGCGGCCACCTCGGCCGGTCCGCTGAGGTCGGCGGGCAGCTCGCGGACCTCGCCGGTGGCGCCGAGCGCGACGAGCGCCGCCGCCGTGGCCTCCACGGCCGGGGCCGGCACGCGGGCCGGTGGCACGACGGCCGGTGCCTCGCTCGTCCCCGTCCACCTCATGCCCCACCACGGTAGAGCGGTGCGGGCCCGGCGTCGCGCCGAGCGGGCGGTCCCGCGGCCCTCAGCGCGTGAGCACGTCGGTGCCCTCCAGCAGGTGGATCGGCACGGGGGCGGAGACGACCGCGGCGAGCCCCTCGACGGGCCGGTACGGCAGCCCCGCGATCGTGTACTCCCCGCGGTAGGCGGTGGTGAGGACGATCTCGTGGTCCCCGCCGCGCACGTAGGTGTGGGTGAGCTCGTGCGCGGGGTACGGCGCCCCGGGCGTGCTCGTGGGACCCAGCGTCCCGCCGTCGCCGAAGGACCACGTCCACGACACCGGGGTGGCGCGGACGGTGACCGGGAACCCCAGGACGGTCGTGTCGCGCACGACGGTCTCGGCCCGCGTGTGCACGATGACGGGCACGTTGACGAGCGCCTGCCCGTCGCCGGGCTGGACCTCGACCGCCCCGGCCGGCAGGCCGACGCGCTGGAGGTCGGCGAGCGTCACGGCCGGCACCTGCACGGGAGCGGCGGCCGCGGCGGCCTCGCTGGTGCACCGGGTCCCGCGGCTGGTCCACGGCCCCTCGCCGGTGCGGGCCCAGACCGTGGTCAGCAGCTGCCCCGGCGGGCAGTTCGCGCCGGCGGCGCGGCAGGAGTTGTCGCTGGCGGGCACGTCGGGGGTGTTGCGGCTGCAGGCCGGCGTGTGGACGACGGTGACGGGCGGGCCCGATGGGCTTTGTGCGGACCTTCCCCCGGAGTCGCCCGTTCGTCGTCCGGGAATTGAGGTCTGAGCATCGACGACCACATCGCTCCCTCGCGCGACTCCTGAGGATTTCGGCTTGGCCGTTGCAGTGCTCGGCGAAGCGGAGAACGTCAGGGCCAGTGCGGCACTCCCGGCGATCACCAGCCGCTTGCACCTCATTCGACTTCCCACACGACCCATTGGTTCTGCAGCCACTTCAAATCCAGGGCGGTCCGACCTTCGAGGAGTTCTGGAACTTCGTCGATGACCGTGCCAGCAGCATCCACGACGCTGTGTGCTGACCGGTTGGTGATCACCGTCAGGCCGAGTTCTCCCGAATGGGGGTGCCAGTAGTCGTAGTCAGTTCCGCGGAAGACGAGCTCCAGACCCACACTCGAGTAGCCCCGCTTGCGGTACTCGTCGATCTCCTCGGCGTAGTAGGTGCACCCGGTGCAGCCGGGGTCGGAGATCCGCCGCAGCAGGCTCGGGTCGCCCGTCTCGCGGGCGTGGTTGAGCACGGCGACGAAGTAGATCGCGAAGTAGCTCGCGCCCTCCTCGGTGGGCACCCGCCCCAGCGGGTCGAGCTCCGGCGCCGGCAGGGACCTCGTCGCCAGCGGCGTCGGCGCTGGTGCAGCGGCCGGCGCGGCGTCCGCCGCCTGCGGCGGGGCGGGGACCGGCGCAGCCCCGGGTGCCGCTCCCGCGGACGCGGTCGCGGGAGCCCCGGTGGCGGCGGGGGCCGGCGCCGGGGTGGACGGCGCCGGTCCCGAGCAGCCGGTGAGCAGCCCGAGGGCGGTGAGGGCGGCGACGGGCACGGCCGGGCGGAGCGGGATCACCCGCGCACGGTGGCACGCGCCGCCGTCCCCGCGCCGGTGCCGGGAGGCCTCCTGTGGACAACCGGCGGCCGTGTGGGGGACCGCGGCGCGTCCCGGTGGAGCGGCCTGCGCTGCCGCGGGCGGCCGATTCACCGTTGACGCGGCCCGAGGCCCGTGGTGTAGCTTCGAAGTGCGTTCGAACGGTTGTTCGATCGTGGTGGCCGCTCGGTGGTGCGGCCCGTGGGGAGGGGAAGCTCCGCGGGCCGCGCCGCCGGGTGCGTCGTCCGGGCCGCTTCCCCCGGCCCGCTCACCGCGGGAGCACCCGCGGTGCCGGTTCCAGCGGAGAGGGTGAACAGCGGTGCGACGGTTCTCCGACGAGGTGCACGTCCGGTCCGGTGCGCTGGGCGAGGCGCACGACGCCCCCGTGCAGTTCGTCTGGCGCGGACGGCTCTACGTGGTGCGCGAGCTGCTGTCCCGGTGGCGGGAGCGCCGGGCGTGGTGGGAGCACTCCGCGGTCGCCGCCGTGCACGGGGACGAGCCCGCGGTGACGGCGGTGGGCGCCGGTCGCGGCGGGGCGGCGAGCACCGCGCGGCCGGTCCTGGAGCTCGGCGACCTCGAGCGCGAGGTCTTCCGGGTCGAGGCCAGCGTGGGGCGCTGCGCGGCGAGCGGCGTCTACGACCTCGCCCGCTCCGTCGCCCTCGGGACGGCGGCAGTGTCGGAGGGCACTGGTACCACTGCTCGTGGTGACGCGGACGGCGCGTGGCAGCTGCTGCGCGTCAGCGACTGACCGCACCACCCGAAGGATCCACCTGAAGGCACCACCGACGCCACACCTCTCAGCCAGATCGCACAGGAGCTCGCGATGACCACCGCGTCCAGCACCTCCGACATCCCCGACGTCCCCCGGCCGCTCACCAACGCGGCGCTCGACCTCCTCGAGCGCTGCGAGGCCGAGCTCGTCGAGGCGATGCGCGCGGACGACCCCGCCGACCGGTACGTGCACGCCCACCTGTCGGCGTTGCGGGCGGGTGCCGCGCTCGTCGCGGTGCGCGGCCGCCCGGCCGGCCCGCGGCGCAGCAGCCCCCGCAGCGTCTGGGAGATGCTGCCGCGCCTCGACGACTCGCTGCAGGAGTGGGCGGACCTCTTCGCCTCCACGGCGGCGACGCGCTCCGCCGTCGAGGCCGGTCGCACCGGCGCGGTGGACGCCGCCGCCGCGGACGGCCTGCTCGCCGCCGCGGAGCGGTTCCACCGCGTCGTGGAGTCGATGCTCGGGCTCAGCGCCGTCCACCCGCTGGCCGGCTGACACCGGCTGGGGCGCGGTCCGCACCGCACCCCGGCACCTCCTCCC
>NZ_JAAALL010000102.1 GCF_009906315.1 Kineococcus vitellinus
GCGCCGCTCAGTCGCCGGCGGCGGCGGCCTTGAGCTTGGAGCCGGCGGTCAGCTTCGCGCCGAAGGAGGCGGCGATCTCCAGCGCCTCCCCGGTGCGGGGGTTGCGGCCGGTGCGGGCGGCGCGCTCGACGCGCTCGACGGTCATCAGGCCGGGCAGCTTGACCGGCTCGCCCTTGGCGACGGCCTCGACGAGGACGTCGCCGAACGCGCTGAGGACGGCGTCGGCGTCGGTCTGCGTCAGGCCGCTGCGCTCGGCGACGGCGGTGACGAGCTCGGATCGGTTCACGGGTCCTCCAGGGTGCTCGGGCGGTGGGGCGGTGGCCGCCGACGTTACCGGTGGTCACGACACGTGCTCGGCACGTGGCGATCGACGGTGCGTCGTCGGCCGCCGAAGACGCTAACAGCGCCCCCGGACACCCGCCGCACGCCGGGCTGCCGCGCCCTCAGCCCCCGGCCGGCCGCCCGTCCCGCTCGGCCTGCTCGGCCTGCTCCTGGCGGGCGCTGCACGGCCCGCAGACGCCGAAGACCTCCACGACGTGCTGGACCCGGGTGAAGCCGTGGTCGGCGCCCACGCGCCGGGCCCAGGCCTCCACGGCCGGGCCCTCGACCTCGACCGTGCGCCCGCACAGGCGGCACACGAGGTGGTGGTGGTGGCCGGTGCTGCAGCGGCGGTACACGGCCTCGCCGTCGTCGGTGCGCAGCACGTCGACGTCGCCGTCCTCGGCCAGCGCCTGCAGCGCCCGGTAGACGGTGGCCAGCCCGACGCTGTCGCCGCGCTCGCGCAGCTTGGCGTGCAGGTCCTGCGCCGACAGGAAGGCGTCGGCCTCGTCGAGGACGGCCGAGACCGCGGAGCGCTGCTTGGTGGACCGGCGGGCCGGGGCGGGCACGGCTGCTCCTGGGGTCTCGTCGTCGGGTCTCGCGTCGCTCTCGCCGTCGGGCCTGCTCCCCGCGGCCGGGTCAGCCTACGGCTCCGCCCCGGCGGGGTCGTCCGCTCGACGGGCCGCTCCGCTCAGCGCGTAACCTGGCGGCTCCGCCCGCCGCTCCCGGCGGGCGCGCCGCCGACACCCAGCCGGACAGGAGCACCCGCGTGGCCGCCTCGCCCTCCTCGCGCCTCGACCCCGTCGTCAACCTCGCCAAGCGCCGGGGCTTCGTCTTCCCGTCGGGCGAGATCTACGGGGGCACCCGCTCCGCCTGGGACTACGGTCCGCTCGGGGTCGAGCTGAAGGAGAACATCAAGCGCCAGTGGTGGCGGGCGACGGTCTCCTCGCGCGACGACGTCGTGGGCCTGGACTCCTCGGTCATCCTGCCGCGGCGCGTGTGGGAGGCCTCCGGCCACGTGGCCGTCTTCACCGACCCGCTGGTGGAGTCCCTGGTCACGCACAAGCGCTACCGCGCCGACCACCTGCTGGAGGCCTACGAGGCCAAGCACGGCCACCCGCCGGTCAACGGCCTGGCCGACGTGCCCGACCCCGACACCGGGGTGCGCGGGCAGTGGACCGAGCCGCGCGAGTTCTCCGGCCTCATGAAGACCTACCTGGGCCCGGTGGTCGACGAGGAGGGCCTGCACTACCTGCGCCCCGAGACCGCCCAGGGCATCTTCGTCAACTTCGCCAACGTCATGGGCTCGGCGCGCAAGAAGCCGCCCTTCGGCATCGGCCAGATCGGCAAGAGCTTCCGCAACGAGATCACGCCCGGCAACTTCATCTTCCGCACCCGCGAGTTCGAGCAGATGGAGATGGAGTACTTCGTCGAGCCCGGCACCGACGAGCAGTGGCACGAGTACTGGCTGCAGGAGCGGATGTCCTGGTACGTGGGCCTGGGCATCGACCCGGGCAACCTGCGCTTCTTCGAGCACCCGCAGGAGAAGCTGTCGCACTACTCCAAGCGCACCGTCGACATCGAGTACCGCTTCGGCTTCACGGGCTCGGAGTGGGGTGAGCTGGAGGGCATCGCCAACCGCACCGACTACGACCTGACGACGCACTCCAAGGAGTCCGGCGTCGACCTGTCCTACTTCGACCAGACCAAGGGCGAGCGCTGGACGCCCTACGTCATCGAGCCCGCGGCCGGCCTGACCCGCTCGCTCATGGCCTTCCTCGTCGACGCCTACACCGAGGACGAGGCGCCCAACACCAAGGGCGGTGTCGACAAGCGCACCGTGCTGCGCCTGGACCACCGCCTGGCCCCCGTCAAGGCCGCCGTCTTCCCGCTCTCGCGCAACGAGCAGCTGTCCCCGAAGGCGCGCGACCTGGCCGCGGAGCTGCGCCGCAGCTGGAACGTCGAGTTCGACGACGCCGGGGCCATCGGCCGCCGCTACCGCCGCCACGACGAGGTCGGCACGCCGTACTGCATCACCGTCGACTTCGACACCCTCGAGGACCAGGCGGTGACCATCCGCGAGCGCGACACCATGGCCCAGGAGCGCGTCGGCCTCAGCCAGGTGACCGCCTGGCTCGGCGCGCGCCTGGTCGGCGCCTGAGCCACCCCGCGGCCGCGGGGGACGGGGCGGCGGGCAGAGGAACCGGCGGGGGAGCGGACGGGCTGGCCCGCCCGCTCGTCGCCGGCGCCGTCGCGGCCCTGACGGGTTTCGCGAGCTCGTTCGTGCTCGTCCTGGCGGGGCTGGCCGCCGTCGGCGCCGGCCCCGCGCAGGCCGCCTCCGGGCTGCTCGTGCTGTGCCTGGTGCAGGGCGCCCTGGCCTGCCTGCTCTCCTGGCGCACCCGCCGGCCGCTGTCCTTCGTGTGGTCCACGCCCGGCGCGGCGCTGCTCGTCGCCGCGCAGGGGCGCACCGGCTCCTTCGCCGCGGCGGTCGGCGCGTTCGCGCTGTGCGGGGTGCTGCTGGTGGTCACCGGCTGCTGGCCCCGGCTGGCCGCCCTGGTGCGCAGCGTGCCGGTGCCCGTCTCCGGTGCGCTGCTGGCCGGGGTGCTGCTGCCGCTGTGCCTGGCGCCGGTGAGCGCCGTGCGCGAGCAGCCGCTCGCGGCGCTGGCGGTCGTCGCGGTCTGGCTGCTGCTGCGCCGCGGCGGGTCGGCGTGGGCGGTGCCGGCGGCCATGGTGGTCGCGCTGGTCGGCACGGCGCTCTCGGTCGAGGGCGCGCCCGCGCCGGACTGGCTGCCGCGGCTGGTGCCGGTGCTGCCCGCGCTGGACCCGTTCGTGCTGGTCTCGCTGGGCGTGCCGCTGTACGTGGTGACGATGGCCGGCCAGAACGTGCCCGGCCTGGCGGTGCTGCACACCCTGGGCCACCGGGACCTGCCGGTGGGCCGGGTGCTGGCCGGCTCGGGCGTCGGCACGCTGCTCGCGGCCCCCTTCGGCGGCCACGCGGTGAACCTGTCCGCCCTGGCGGCGGGGATGATCGCCGGTCCCGGGGCGGCGCGGGACCCCGGGCGGCGCTGGATCGCCGCGGTCGGCGGCGGGGCGGCCTACCTGCTGCTGGGCCTGCTGGCCACGCCGGTGGCCGGGTTCGTCGGGGGCACCAGCCCCGTCCTCGTCGAGGCCGTCGCGGGGCTGGCGCTGCTGGACTCCTTCGCCGGTGGTCTCGTCTCGGCCCTGGAGCAGCCGCAGCAGCGGCTGACGGCCGCGGCCACGTTCGCCGTCGTCGCCTCCGGGGTCAGCCTGGCCGGGGTGGGCAGCGCGTTCTGGGGGCTGCTCGCCGGGCTGCTGCTGGCCGCCGCCTCCCGGCCGCCGCGCCGCGGGCGCCACCTCGGCACCGCCGCCTCCTGAGGGTCAGCCCCGCGCGGGGTCCCCGGCCGCGCAGCAGGAGTCGCGGTGGCGCAGGGTCGGGGCCACCCGCTCGCGGCGCGGCGGTGCGTCGCTGCCCGCGATGCGCTCGAGGATCATCTGCACGGCGCGGGTGGCCATCGCGGGCACGTCCTGGGCGAGGGCGGTCAGGCGGGGCTCGACGAGGTCGGCCCACTCGGGGTCGTCGTAGCAGACCAGGGCGACGTCGGCGGGCAGCCGCAGGCCCAGGGCGCGCAGGGCCCGCAGGGTCCCCACGGTCATCGAGTTGTTGCCGACGACGACGGCCGTGGGGCGCCCGGGCGCGGAGAACGCGGCGGTGACGACCTCCTCGGCCGTGCGGGTGTCGCTGGCGCCGGGCAGGACCAGCGGGGCGAGGCCGCGGGCGGCGACGGCGCGCAGGTAGCCGTCGCGGCGCTCGGTGGTGGAGCTGAGGCCCTCCAGGCCGGCGACGAACGCGGTGCGGCGGTGACCGAGGTCGAGCAGGTGCGCGGTGAGGGCCTCGGTGGCGGCGCTGCCCTCGGGGCCGACCTGGTCGAGGGGGGCGTCGGCGAAGCGGTCCAGCAGCACGGTCGGCAGCCGGCTGCCGGCGAGGAAGGGCAGCGCCTCCTCGGCCGCGCGCGCGGAGGGGGCGAGCACGACGCCGTCGACGCGGCGGCCGGCGAGCTCGTGCAGGACCCGCAGCTCCTCGGCCGGGTCGTCGTGGGTGTCGGCGAGCACGAGGGTGTAGCCCGCGGCGCGGGCGGCGCGCTCGACGGAGGTGACGAGCGCGGCGAGGTGCGGGTTGGCCACGAAGCCGCTGGCCAGGCCCAGCGTCGTCGTCGCCGAGCGCGCCAGCGAGCGGGCCAGGGTGTTCTGCCGGTAGCCGGTGCGCTCGACGGCCGCCAGGACGGCCTCGCGCGTCGGGCCGCTGACGGCCCGGGTGCCGTTGAGCACGTGGGAGACCGTCGAGGGGTTGACCCCCGCCAGCCGTGCGACGTCCGCCATGGTCACCACGGCCCCAGCTTCCCCGTTGTCGGCGGGCGCCATGCGGCCGGGGTGGACAAGCGCTTGCGCAAGCGCTTGCGGTGCTCCTACCGTTGCTCCGCCCGGCCTGATCGACGCGAAGGAGCGCTCCGATGCCGTCCAGCGCCACGCCCACACCCAGCCCCGCCCCCGTCGTCGTCGGCTACGAGCCCGGTGACGAGCGCGCCGTCGCCGAGGCCCTCGACGCCGCCCTCCAGCGCGCCTGCCGCCTCGTCGTCGTGGCCGCCGCCCCGCTGCCCGAGCGCGTGCAGCGCGCCCTGTGCGCGGCCGCCGTCCCCGTGGACGTCGAGCTGCCCCCGGAGGGCGCCGACATCGCCGAGGCGCTGCTGGAGCGCGCCGAGCGCGACGGCGCCCGGCTGCTCGTCGTCGGCCTGCCCCGCAGCGGCGGCCGGCCCGCCGCTGACGACCTGCTGGGCGGGCGGGCGCGCCTGGTGGTGCTCGACGCGCCGTGCCCGGTGCTGTCCGTGCCCGAGCCCTCGCCCGAGCCCTGCACCGGGCCCTCGCCCGACGGCGGCTGCCCGTCACCCGCGCTGGCCCTCACAATGGGAGGGTGAGCGCACCCACCCTGACGGCACCCTCGACGAGCGCCCCCGTCGCGCCGCTGCGCATCGGGCCGCACGTCTCGGCCACGCCCGTGGTCCTCGCGCCGATGGCCGGCATCACCAACGCCGCCTACCGGCAGCTGTGCCGCGAGCACGGCGAGGGCTTCTACGTCAGCGAGATGATCACCTCCCGCGCCCTCGTCGAGCGCACCCCGGAGACGATGCGGCTCATCGGGTTCGCCCCCGACGAGCGCCCCCGCAGCCTGCAGCTGTACGGCGTCGACCCGCTCACGGTCGCCAAGGCCGTCGAGATGATCGTCGCCGAGGACCTCGCCGACCACGTCGACCTCAACTTCGGCTGCCCCGTCCCCAAGGTGACCCGCAAGGGCGGCGGCTCGGCGCTGCCGTGGAAGGCGGACCTGTTCCGCCAGATCGTGCGCGGAGCGGTCCGCGAGGCCGCCAAGGGCGGCGTCCCGCTGACGGTGAAGATGCGCAAGGGCATCGACGACGACCACCTCACCTACCTGCAGGCGGGCCGGACCGCCGAGCAGGAGGGCGCCGCGGCCGTCGCCCTGCACGGGCGCACGGCCTCGCAGCACTACTCCGGGCACGCCGACTGGGAGGCGATCGCCCGGCTCAAGGAGACCGTCACGACCATCCCCGTGCTCGGCAACGGCGACGTCTGGAGCGCGGAGGACGCGCTGGAGATGGTGCGCCGCACCGGCTGCGACGGCGTCGTCGTCGGCCGCGGCTGCCTGGGCCGGCCGTGGCTGTTCACCGACCTCGAAGCGGGCTTCGCCGGCCGCGGGGAGCGGGTGCGCCCCGGCCTGCGGCACGTCACCGCGGTCATGCGCCGGCACGCGGAGCTCCTCGTCGCCTTCTACGAGGACGAGCTGCGCGGCTGCCGGGACATCCGCAAGCACGTCTCCTGGTACCTCAAGGGCTACGCCGTCGGCGGGGACATGCGCGCCCGCCTGGCCCTCGTCGACACCCTGGAGGCCCTCGACGAGCTCATCGCCGACCTCGACCTCGACCAGCCCCACCCGGGCGGGGCCGCCGAGGGCTCGCGCGGGCGGGCCGGTTCCCCGCAGAGCCGCGTCGCGCTGCCGGAGGGCTGGCTCGAGAGCCAGGAGCTCACCGGCGTCGCCGCCGCGATGGTCCGCCAGGCCGAGCTGTCGGTGTCCGGCGGATGAGCGCACCGGCCGGCTACGCCGCGGCCGACGCGGAGCGCTGGAGCCCCGAACCGCCCAAGACGCACAGCCGCACCGCCTTCGCGCGCGACCGCGCCCGCGTCCTGCACTCCTCGGCGCTGCGCCGGCTGGCGGCCAAGACGCAGGTGGTGGGCCCCGGCACCGACGACTTCGTGCGCAACCGGCTGACGCACTCCCTCGAGGTCGCCCAGGTGGGCCGCGAGCTCGGCGCCGTGCTCGGCTGCGACCCGGACGTCGTGGACACCGCGTGCCTCGCGCACGACCTCGGCCACCCGCCGTTCGGCCACAACGGCGAGCGGGCGCTCGCCGAGGCCGCCGTGGGCATCGGCGGCTTCGAGGGCAACGCCCAGACCCTGCGGCTGCTCACGCGGCTGGAGCCCAAGAGCACGCGCCCGGACGGCACGCCGGTCGGGCTGAACCTCACCCGCGCCAGCCTGGACGCCTCCACCAAGTACCCGTGGCTGCACGGTGCCGCCCCGCGCGCCACCTCCAAGTTCGGGGCCTACGCCGACGACGCGGAGGTGTTCGGCTGGCTGCGCGACGGCGCCCCGCGCGACCGCCCGTGCGTGGAGGCGCAGGTCATGGACTTCGCCGACGACGTGGCGTACTCCGTCCACGACGTCGAGGACGCCGTCGTGGCCGGGCACGTGCGCCTGGACTGGCTGGCCTCCGCCGAGACCCGCGCGCGCGTCGCCGCCCAGGTGCGCGACTGGTACCTGCCGGACGCCACCGACGAGGCCGTCGGCGATGCGCTGCAGCGGTTGTCCTCCTCGCCGTTCTGGGCGGTGGAGCAGCCCGGGGAGCTGTTCGGCGGGCGCCGGCACCTGGCCGCGCTCAAGGACATGACGAGCCAGCTCATCGGCCGCTTCGCCAACGCCGCCGAGCACGCCACCCGCGAGCGCCACGGCCCGGGCCCGCTCACCCGCTACGCCGCCGACGTCGTCGTCCCGCCGGGGACGGCGCTGGAGGTCGCCGCCCTCAAGGGCGTGGCGGCCACGTTCGTCATGACCGCCCAGGAGCGCCAGCCGTTCTACGCCCGCCAGCGCGAGCTGCTGCACGAGCTGCTCGCCGAGCTGGTCCGGTACGCGCCCGACGTGCTGGAGCCGCCGTTCCGCGAGGACCACGCGGCGGCGGCCGACGACGCCGCCCGGTTGCGGGTCGTCGTCGACCAGGTGGCCTCGCTCACCGACGTCTCGGCCCTGAGCTGGCACCAGCGCCTCACCAGGCGCTGAGCGTCCCCGCGGTCAGCGAGCCCACCAGCCCCGAGGCGCTCGTCAGGTTGCACTGCACGAGCCGGCTGCCCGCCTCCCAGTTCGCCTCGGTGGGGTGGTAGTAGGTGTACTCCAGCCCCGCGCCGTCCAGGCCGGAGGCCGCGACGGCCCGGCCGACCACCTCGGCGCAGTGCTCCTCGGCCTCCGCGGCCAGCGCCCGGCGCCCGGGGTGGGCGTCGCCGAACACCGCGTCGAGCGGGTGCACCTGCACGACCTCGGCGGTGTGCGGCACGGCGCAGTCCGCCAGGGCGACGGTGCCGGTGCCCATCGAGGACGCGGACTCGTCGAAGCAGTCCCCGGCCAGCAGGGTGTCGATGGCGAGCGCGCTGCCGACCTCGGCGCCCGCGGCCCCCTCGGCACCGGGCCCGCCCGCCGCCGCGCCGTCCCGCGCGGGACCCCCGGGACCCGCCGGACCCGCGGGACCGCTCGAGCTCGCAGAGCCCGCGGACAGGCTGATCCCGACGCCGAGCAGCGCGGTCGCGACGGCGACCGCCAGGCCGGCCAGCACCTGCACCGAGCCCACGACGACGCCGGCGACGGCCAGGCCGCGCCCGCCGGCGCCCGAGCGGGCGGTGCGGCGCAGCGCGAGGACGCCCAGCACGATCGAGGCGAGGGAGCCCCCGACGAGCGAGGTCACGAGGGCGGCGACCGCGAGGCCGTCGGTGGGGCGCGGGTGCGCGGTGACGGCGATCGGCGCGGCGAGCTGGTCGGAGGGGGTCACGGGCGGGCAGCGTAGGCAGCCGCCCGCCGCCGCCGCCGGGATTTTCCCGCCGGGGGGCGCCGCTCAGCGCGCCCCGCGCTTGGCGGAGATCACCCCGGTGTCGAAGCCCGCGAAGTGCAGCCCGCCGTGGAAGCGCGCGTGCTCGATCTTCAGGCAGCGGTTCATCACCACGCTCACCCCGGCCTGCTGACCGCGGCGGGCGACCTCCTCGTCGGCCAGGCCCAGCTGCATCCACAGCACCGGCGCACCGACCGCGATCACCTCGTCGAGCACCGCGCCGAGCTCGGCGGGCCGGCGGAAGACGTCGACGAGGTCGGGGACGCCCGGCAGCTCCGCCAGCGAGGGGTAGCAGGGGCGGCCGAGGACCTCGCGCTCGTTGGGGTTGACGAACCACACCTCGAAGTCGGAGCTGGAGAGCAGGTAGGTCGCCACGAAGTACGAGGCGCGCGAGGGCTTGTTCGAGGCGCCGAGGACCGCCACCGTGCGCGTGCGGCGCAGGATGCGCAGCCGCTCGCCGGGGGAGGGCGGCGACCAGCCGCGGACCTCGTGCACGGGCGGGGCGTCCTTGCTGCCGGTGGCCGGGGCGGCGCCGTCCTGCGGCCGGGCGGCGACCGTGCCGGTGTCGCCGATCGCCCCGACCGGCGCGCCGGTGCCGGTGCTGCTGCTCTGGCCCATCAGTCCCCCTTCACGGCCGCGGCGAGCGCCTGGTCCAGGTCCCACAGGACGTCCTCGACGTCCTCCAGGCCCACGCTGATCCGCACGAGGTCCTCGGGCACCCCCGCCGCGGTGAGCTGGTCGGGGGACAGCTGCTGGTGCGTGGTGGAGGCCGGGTGCAGCACCAGGGTGCGCGCGTCGCCGATGTTGGCCAGGTGCGAGCACAGCTGGCAGGCCTCGATGAAGCGCTCGCCGGCCGCGCGGCCGCCGACGACGCCGAAGGAGAAGACCGCGCCGGGCCCCTCGGGCAGGTAGCGCTGCGCGCGCTCGTGGTGCGGGTGGCTGGGCAGGCCGGAGTAGCGCACCCAGCTGACCCGCTCGTCGGCCTCCAGCCACTGCGCCACCCGCCGGGCGTTGGCGACGTGCTCGCGCATGCGCTGCGGCAGCGTCTCCACGCCCAGCAGCAGCAGGAACGCCGAGTGCGGGGCCAGCGTCGCGCCGATGTCGCGCAGCTGCTCGCTGCGCAGCTTGGTGAGGAAGCCGTACTCGGCGAAGTTGCCCCACCAGCTCAGGCCGCCGTAGGAGGCGACCGGCTCGGTCATCGCCGGGAACCTGCCGTTGTCCCAGGGGAAGGTGCCGGCGTCGACGACGATCCCGCCGAGCGTCGTGCCGTGCCCGCCGAGGAACTTCGTGGCCGAGTGGATGACGATGTCCGCGCCGTGCTCGATGGGCCGGCACAGGTAGGGCGTGGCCGTCGTGGCGTCCACGACCAGCGGCACGCCCGCCTCGTGGGCGACGTCGGCCAGCGCCCTGATGTCGGCGACCACGGTCGAGGGGTTGGCGACGAGCTCGGTGAAGACGAAGCGCGTGCGCTCGGTGATCGCGGCGCGGACCGCCTCGGGCTCGGGGTCGACGAACACCGTGTCGACGCCGAAGCGGCGCAGCGTCACGTCCAGCTGGGTGACGGTGCCGCCGTAGAGGTTGTTGGAGGCGACGACGTGGTCGCCCGCCCCGGCCAGCGCGGCGAAGACGAGGAACTCCGCGGACTGGCCGCTGGCGCACGCCACCGCGCCCAGGCCGCCCTCCAGCGAGGCCATGCGCTCCTCCAGCGCGGCGACCGTCGGGTTGGAGATGCGCGAGTAGATGTTGCCGTACTTCTGCAGCGCGAAGAGGTTGGCGGCGTCCGCCGCGTCCTCGAAGACGAAGCTCGTCGTCTGGTAGATCGGCACGGCCCGCGCCCCCGTCGTCGGCTCCGGCACCGCGCCGGCGTGGACGGCACGGGTGCGGAAGCCCCAGCTGCGGTCGGCGGGGCTGCTGCGGTCGGCGCGCTCGGGGCTGCTCACGGGGGCGATCCTGCCACCCCCCGCCGCCGCGGGAGCACCCGCGCGGGCGGGCCTACACTCCAGCCGTGGCCGGGCGCATCCATCCAGACGACCTCCTGGCCGTCAAGGAGCGCGTGCGCCTGGACGAGGTCGTCGGCGAGCGCGTCGAGCTGCGCTCCGGCGGCATCGGCTCCTCCAAGGGCCTGTGCCCCTTCCACGACGAGCGCACCCCCAGCTTCACCGTCCGCGCGGCGACCGGCCGCTGGCGCTGCTTCGGCTGCGGGGAGTCCGGGGACGCCATCGAGTTCCTCATGCGCCTGGACGGCCTGACCTTCACCGACGCCGTCGAGCAGCTCGCCGCCCGCGCCGGCGTCCAGCTGCGCTACGTCGACGAGGGCGGGCGCGGCGCCCAGCGGCCCGCGGGCACCGTCGGCCAGCGCCAGCGGCTGCTGGAGATGCACACGCTCGCCGAGCGCTTCTACAGCGCGCAGCTGGAGGCGCCGGGCGCGGCCGACACCGCGCGCACCTTCCTGGCCGAGCGCGGCTTCACCCGCGCCGACGCGGCCCGCTTCGGCGTCGGCTTCGCCCCCGCGGGCGGTGACGCGCTGCTGCGCCAGCTGCGCGCCAAGGGCTTCGGCGAGGAGGAGCTCGTCGTCTCCGGCCTGGCCGGGCGCGGGCAGCGGGGCCTGTACGACCGCTTCCGCGGCCGGCTGGTGTGGCCCATCCGCGACGTCGGCGGCCACACCGTCGCCTTCGGCGCGCGGCGGCTGTTCGACGACGACCGCATCGAGGCCAAGTACCTCAACTCCCCGGAGACGCCGGTCTACAAGAAGTCGCAGGCCCTCTACGGCCTCGACCTGGCCAAGCGCGACATCTCCCGCACCAAGCGCGTGGTCGTCGTCGAGGGCTACACCGACGTCATGGCCTGCCACCTCGCCGGGGTCACCACGGCCGTCGCCACCTGCGGCACGGCCTTCGGCGAGGAGCACGCCCGCACCGTGCAGCGCATGCTCGGCGAGGCGGACGGCTCCAGCGAGGTCGTCTTCACCTTCGACGGCGACGCGGCGGGGCAGAAGGCCGCGCTGAAGGCCTACGAGCTGGACCAGCGCTTCACGGCGCAGACCTACGTGGCCGTGGCGCCCAGCGGCCAGGACCCCTGCGAGCTGCGGCTGTCGGCCGGCGACGCGGCCGTCGCCGCCCTCGTCGACGGCCGGGTGCCGCTGTTCGAGTTCGCCATCCGCTCCACCCTGGAGCGCTTCGACCTGGACTCCGAGGCGGGCCGGCTGGCCGCCCTGGACGCGGCCGCACCCATCGTCGCCGGCATCCGCGACCGCGGTCTGCAGCAGCGCTACGCCATCAACCTGGACCGCTGGACGGGCTTCCTCGACGAGCGCTTCGTGCTGGAGCGGGTGCGCTCGCACGCGGGCGGGCGGTCCGGCGCGAGCGGCCCGGCCCCGCGCGAGGCCGCCCGCCCGCAGCGCTCGACGGTGGCGCTGCCGCGCACCGACCCGCGCGACCCCGTCGCCCAGCTGGAGCGGCAGGTGCTGGCCTGCGTGCTGCAGGCGCCGTGGGCGGTGGCCGACGTCGCCGACGCGCTCGGCGCCGACGCCTTCACCGCGCCCGCCCACCGCGCCGTGCACGACGCCGTCACCGCCGCCGGCGGCCCGCTGGAGGCGCCGCAGGGGCCCGCGTGGGTCGCGGCCGTCCTGGACTACGCCGAGGGCCCGGTGGCCGCCCTCGTCGACGAGCTGGCCGCCCTCGACCTGCCGGTCAGCAGCGAGGAGGACCTGGAGCGCTGGGGCCGCTCGCTCGTGGCCGCCCTGGCCGGCCAGGCCGCCACGCGGGCCGTGGCGGAGGTCCGCCGCGCCCTGCAGCGGCTCGACCCCGCCGCCCAGGCGGCCGAGTACCAGCAGGCGTCGGCGGAGCTGTTCCGCCTGGAGGCCGCGCGCCGCGCCTGGCAGGAGCGCGCCCAGGGCGCGTGAGCGGCGCGTGAGGGTCCGGCGGCCGGCGTGCGTGGTGCGCGGAGCGGTCCGCGGGGCTGGTACGGTTGGAGCAGTCGTGACCGGCGGTCACGAGATGTGGTCCCGCATAGCTCAATTGGCAGAGCAGCCGGCTGTTAACCGGCAGGTTGTTGGTTCGAGTCCAACTGCGGGAGCTCCTCCGGAGGGGGCGTGCGGATCGCACGCCCCCTCCGGTCGTCCACGGGCTCTGGAGGACGGGTGCACGGGCGTCGCAGCGCCGTCCCGGCGCTCGCCGCGGTCCTCGTCCCGCTCCTGCTGCTCGTCCTCGCCGTCCTGGCCTGGCGCACGCTGCGCGCCGACCCGCGGCCCGCACCCGCCGCGGGCAGCGCCGCGCAGGCCCTCGCGCAGCTGCCCGTGCGCCCCGCCGAGAGCGGCGCGGACTACGAGCGCACCCGCTTCGGCGAGAGCTGGGCCGACACCGACGCCAACGGCTGCCGCACCCGCGACGACGTGCTGCGCCGCGACCTGCGCGCCGTCCGCCTCGACGACGACGGCTGCACCGTCCTCGCCGGCACCCTGGAGGACCCCTACTCGGGGGAGGTCATCGCCTTCCGCCGCGGCGCCGCCACCAGCGCCGACGTCCAGGTCGACCACGTCGTGGCGCTCGCCGCCGCCTGGCGCACCGGCGCCGCCGCCCTCGACGAGGACGAGCTCGTCCGCTTCGCCAACGACCCCCTCGAGCTGCTCGCCGTCGACGGCCCGCTGAACTCCGCCAAGGGCGACGACGACGCCTCGCAGTGGCTGCCGCCGCGGGGGGAGTGCGCCTACGTGGCCCGCCAGGTCGCCGTCAAGCGCGCGTGGGGGCTGTGGGTCACCCCCGGCGAGCACGCCGCCATGGCCGGCGTCCTCGCCGGCTGCCCGGCGCAGCCGCTGCCCACCGGCGACCCCTGGACGCCCTGACGGGTGGACCGGCTGCACGCGCCCGGCGGGCACCGGCGAGCATGGGCGGGTGCGGGACGTCCTGGAGCAGGTGGCGGAGTGGACCGGCGGCGGACGGGCCGTGGCCGTGGCCACCGTCGTGCGCACCTGGCGCTCCGCGCCCCGCCAGCCGGGGGCCTCGCTGGCCGTCGACGCCGACGGCGAGGTCGTCGGCAGCGTCTCGG
>NZ_JAAALL010000103.1 GCF_009906315.1 Kineococcus vitellinus
CTGGGGTGACGCGGCCTCGACCACCCCCCGTCCATTGGTTAGGCTGGCCTCACCGACGAGAGGTGGGACATGTCCACGGACACGAGCACGGGCAGCGGAACGGCCACCGCCGCGCCGCCGGACGGCGACGGTGCCGAGGTGCAGCTGCAGCGGGCCGCGTACGTGCTGCACCGGGTGCGCGTCGGCGCGACGCGGCGCCTGGGCGCCAGCTTCGTGCGCATCACGCTGACCTCCCCCGAGCTGGACTCCTTCGGCGTCGGCGGCCACGACCAGCGCTTCAAGGTCCTGCTGCTCAAGCAGCCCTGGGAGGACTACGACGCCCCGGCGGGCGACTGGTACTCCTGGTGGCGCGAGCTGCCCGAGGACGTGCGCCCCGTCATGCGCACCTACACCGTGCGCGCCTTCCGGCCCGCCACGCTGGACCGCTTCGCCGAGATGGACGTCGACTTCGTGCTGCACGGCGTCGAGGACGGCCACGCCGGCCCGGCCTCGGCGTGGGCGGCCGCGGCCCGCCCCGGCGACGAGCTCGTCGTGGTGGGGCCCAGCACCCCGGGCACCGGGCGGATGTGGGGCGTGGAGTGGGCACCGCCCGCCGAGGCCCGCACGCTGCTGCTGGCCGGCGACGAGACCGCCGTCCCGGCCGTCTCGGCGATCCTGGAGCAGCTGCCCGCCGGGGTGCGGGCGACGGCGCTGCTGGAGGTCCCGCACGCCGGGGACCTGCTCGACCTGTCCTCGCCCGCCGACCTCACCGTCGAGTGGCTGCCGCGCCGCGGCGGCGCCCCCGGCGAGCTGCTGCGGGCGCGGGTGCACGAGGTGGCCTCCGCGCTGGTCGACGAGGCGCAGCCGGCGGCCTCCCCCGTCGACCTCGAGGAGGTCGACCTCGACACCGGGATCCTGTGGGAGGTGCCCGAGCACCCCGTCGCCAGCGGCCCGCAGTGCCTGTACGCGTGGCTGGCCGGCGAGGCCGGTGTCGTCAAGGCGCTGCGCCGCCACCTGGTGCGCGACGTCGGCGTGCCCCGCACGTCCGTGGCGTTCATGGGCTACTGGCGCGAGGGTCGCGCCGAGATCGACTGACGGAGGACCCCCGTGCACAACCCCTTCCGGCGCCAGGCCCCCGCTCCCGGCGGCCGCCGCCAGCGGCGAGCGGTCGTCCTGCGCACCGAGCGGCTGACGCCGCACCTGGTCCGCGTCGTCCTCGGCGGCGAGGACCTGGCCGACTTCGCCGTCGAGCACGCCGACTCCTACGTGAAGCTCGTCTTCCCCGTCCCCGGCGTCCACTACGGCGGCTCCTTCGACGTCCGTGCGATCCGCGACACCCGCCCGCGCGAGGAGTGGCCGCTGCAGCGCACCTACACGGTGCGCTCCGCCGTCGGCGGCGAGGTGGCGATCGACTTCGTGGCCCACGGCGACGAGGGGGTCGCCGGTCCGTGGGCGGTGTCCGCGCAGCCCGGCGACGAGGTGTGGGTCATGGGGCCCGGCGGCGCGTACTCCCCCTCGCCCGAGGCCGACTGGCACCTGCTCGTCGGCGACGCCAGCGCGCTGCCGGCGATCGGCGCCTCCCTGGAGCACCTGCCGGCGGGTGCGCGGGCCGTCGCCGTCGTGGAGGTGGCCGACGCCGCCGAGGAGCTGCCCCTCGCCTGCCGCGGCGAGCTGGCGCTGCACTGGGTGCACCGCGCCGCACCGGACCCCGAGGCGCTCGTGGCGTTCCTGCGCGGCCTGGACCTGCCCGCGGGCGTGCCGCACGCGTTCCTGCACGGCGAGGCGGACACCGTGCGCGCCGTGCGCCGCTGGGCGCGCACCGACCTCGGCGTGCCGCGCGAGCTGCTGTCCGCCTCCGGGTACTGGCGGCGCGGGCGCACCGAGGACGGGTGGCGCTCGGAGAAGGCCGGCTGGAACGCCGCCACCGAGGCCGACGACGCGGTCGTCGCCCCGACCTGACCACCACCCGGGACCACCAGCCGGGACCACCGGCCGGGGACCGTTGCGGATCGCCGGCGCGGGTGGGACCCTCCCCACGGCTGGTGCGACGGCGCGCTGCGCGCGGCACCGGCGGGGCTCCAAGGTCGAGGGCCCCGGACGTGCGACCCGACCCCCCGCGGGAGCCGCTCATGACCGCCTTCGACTCCTTCGACCTCGACGCCGAGATGGCCGGTTCCCGGCTGCTGAGGACCTCCGGCCGGCAGGGGCTGCGCGTCGGCGAGGCCGCCCTGGCCGCGGCCGTCGAGCGGCGCTGGGAGGTGGAGCGCCTGCTGCACGAGGCCGTCGCCGGCTACCGGCTGGCCGGCGCCTCGTGGGCGCAGGTGGCCCGCGTCCTGCGCACGGACGAGCAGTCCGCCCGCGCGCGCTTCTGCCGGCGCGGGACGGACCCGCACCCCCCGGCCGCCGGGGAGCACCGGCAGCGGCCCGGGCGCCGCGGCGGCCGCCCGCGCGCCGGCGGCCTGCGGCGCGGGGTCCTGCAGCTGCTGCGCGGCGGGCAGCCCGCCCGGCCCGGCTGAGCGCTCAGCCGCGGCGGCGCAGGGCGCCGTGCGGCCACAGCGCGTGCACGCCCCAGGTGTCGTTGACGACCTGGGTGATGCGCAGGTCGACGGCGGTGCTCGCCAGCGTCAGCGCCGTCTCGAACCCCACCCCGAACTCGGCGGCGATCCAGGTGACGACGTCGGCGAGCGCGGCGTCGGTGGCGGCGGTGAGGTCGGCGTCGAAGCCGAACGTGATGCGCTCGTGCGGGGTGGTGGCGTGCACGCTCGCCAGCGCCGGCGCCGCGACGAGGTCGAGGTGCAGCTCCGTCGTCATCCCGCACTCGATCGCCGTGCCGCAGACCTCGCCGTCGCCCTGGGCGGCGTGCCCGTCGCCGACGCACAGCAGCGCGCCGTCCACGTGCACCGGCAGGAACAGGGTGCTGCCAGCGACGAGCGAGCGGCAGTCGACGTTCCCGCCGCACCCGGGCCGCGGCGGGATCGTCGAGTGCTCCCCCGGCTGCGCCGGGGTGGTGCCGACGACGCCGAGGAACGGGGCGGTGTCGACCTCGATGCCGAGCTGGTTGACGGCGGTGCCGGCCGCGTCGTCCACCTCCCACAGCAGCAGCTCGTCGCGGCGCACGCCCAGGCGCCGGTTGAGCGGGGTGGGGGCGCCGGTGGCCGTCCAGCCCCAGCCGTCGGTGCGCAGCGAGCGCAGCGTCACGGCGAGCACGTCGCCGGGGCGGGCGCCGGCCACCGCGATCGGCCCGGCCAGGCAGTGCCCGCGGTGGGTGGGGAAGACCCGCTCCCCCGCGCCGTCGGGCAGCCGCGGGCGCTGCAGGTAGCCGCGGGCGTCGAGGGTGTGGACGGTGACGGTGTCCCCGGGCTCGACGGTCAGCACCGGCGGCAGCGAGGGGTCGTAGACGTCGGTAAGCAGGGGGCGCTCGGCCGGCAGGACGTGGGCGGTCACCGGGAGATCCAAGCGCCCCGCCCGCCGCGCCGTCCACCGGGTCCCCGGCGCGGCGGCCGGGGACCCGGCGCGGGGTCAGCGCCCGCGCACGACGCCCTCGACGAAGTGCCGGGAGCGCTCGCGCAGGCCCGCCACGCGCTCGGCGACGAAGAGGGCGCGCACGTCCTCGTCGTCGGTGCCGACCTCGCTGGCGGTGGGCACCCGGCGCACGTTCTGCGAGCAGGTGAACTCCTCGCAGACCAGGGTGCCCACCGAGTTGCCGGCCCGGCCGGCGGCGCCGGCGCGGCGCGCGACGAGCAGGACGGCGTCGGTGGAGCGCACGTCCTGGCACCAGGCGCACAGCGTCGTGCGGCGCACCCGGGTCGGGTCCGGCGCGGTGGCGCGCAGCAGCAGGCCGGCGGGGGCGCCGTCCAGCTCCAGCACGACGTAGGCGGACCGGGGGGCGCGGCGGTCGCGCCAGCCCAGGTACTCCAGGCGGTCCCAGGGGACCGCGTCGAGGTCGGGCAGCGCGGCGGACGCCGCCTCCCGGCGGGTGGCGTTGGCGAAGGACGCGCGGATCTGCTGCTCGGTCAGGGGGTGCACGGCGGGTTCGGCTCCGGTCTCGTCGAGGGCCGCCGCCCGGTGCGGGCGGCGGCGGGGCGGGAGGCGGCACCGCGCCCGCGCACCGCTCGACGCCCCACCGGCGCGCGCGGGCGCCCGGGCAGCCGGGAGCGCGCGTGGAGGTGGTGCGGGAGTCAGGGGCGCCGGACGCGGGTCCGGCGCGGCGCCGAGCAGGCCGGGACGGCCACCTCGCACCCTGCGGCGACGTCGTGCACGCGCCCGCTCCTCGCACCGGTCCGGAACCGGCCCCACCGGCCGGCGCGGCGATGCTACGTCGGGCACCGCCCGCACCTCCACCGCGTTGCCCCCGCGTTCGCCCGAGTGCGCCCGAGTGCGCCCGAGTGCGCCCGCTC
This sequence comes from Kineococcus vitellinus, assembly GCF_009906315.1. Classification (GTDB taxonomy): domain Bacteria; phylum Actinomycetota; class Actinomycetes; order Actinomycetales; family Kineococcaceae; genus Kineococcus; species Kineococcus vitellinus. The sequence continues at coordinate 4,377 of NZ_JAAALL010000103.1, forward strand.
AGGCGGCGAGCAGCTCCTCGCAGACCGCGACGAGCGCGGCGCGCAGCGGGTCGGCCCGCTCGGCGAACTCCCGCTGCGCGCGCACGTACTCCGCCTTGCCCTCCGGCGTCTCGACCGCCACCGGCGACCAGCCCAGCGAGCTCACGTCGTACGGGGAGGCGCGCATGTCCAGCACGCGCACGTCGCGGGCGAGCTCGAAGCAGTCGAGCAGCAGCTCCCCCGGCACGGCCGGCGACAGCTTCATCGCCCACCGGTAGCAGTCCATCGTGGCGTGCAGGCAGCCCGGCTGCTCCTGCGCGGCCTGCGCGGTCCGCGTCGGCTGCAGCTCGTTGAGCCCGACGGCCGAGGGCGTGAAGAAGCGGAACGCGTCGAAGTGGCTGCACCGGATGCGGTGCGACTCCACGACGGCGTCGGTGCCGGCGTGCCCCAGCCGCAGCGGCAGCCCGGCGTGGCGGACCTCCTCCGGGCGGGTGCGGTGGACCATCGCCCACTCGTGCAGGCCGAAGCAGGCCAGCTGCGCGGGGCGGCCGCGGGTGCCGGCCAGCACGTCGCGGGCCAGGCGCACCGTCGGCCCGCGCCGGGCGAGCAGGGAGGCCGCGTCCACGCGCACCCCGCGGGCGGTGCGCGCGTAGTGCGCCCAGCCGGCCCGCTCGCGCCCCCCGCCACCGGGGTCGCCGTCGTCCAGCAGCAGCTCCACCCCCACGCCGGGGTGCCAGCGGCGCAGCCTGCCCGGCGCCCAGGAGTAGTAGGTGAACAGGAAGTCCTCGACCGGGTGCGCCCGCCCCTCGCGGCGCCGCTGCGCCGCGGCGGCCGTCAGCGCGTGCGCGCGCTCCTCGTGGGCGGTCTCGCGCTCGCGCCAGCGCGCGGCGGGCAGGGCCCGGGGCGGCACGGGGGCCGGCGGCTGCACGGGCTCGAGCGTCTCCACCGGGTCAACCGTAGCGAGCGCCGGGACGCCGGTGCGCACGTGCGCGCCTACGATCGCCGGACGAGCACGGGCACGGGCACGAGCACGGGCGCGCGGGAGCGCGAGGAGGAGGTCTGCGGGGATGGCTGGTGCGCGGTGGGTGGCGTGCTCGGTGCAGGAGCTGCCGCCCGGTGAGGTGGTGCGGGTGGACCGCCCCGAGCTGGGCGCGCCGGTCTCGGTGTTCAACGTCGACGGCGAGCTGTTCGCCATCGACGACACCTGCACGCACGCCGAGGAGTCGCTGGCCGACGGCTGGGTCGAGGACTGCGCCGTGGAGTGCCCCCGGCACGCCTCCGCCTTCGACCTGCGCACCGGTGAGCCGTCGGGTCCGCCGGCGATCCGGCCGGTGCGCACGCACCGCGTGGAGGTCGTCGACGGCGACGTGGTGGTCGAGGTCGGGACGCCCCGCGCGCCCTGATGCACCGGATGCTCAACGAGGACACGGCTCGTTGGGCACATTGACCGCCGATCGACGCCCCGGATGCGCCAGGATGTCGTCCGTGCGCCGTCTCGACACGATCGATGCCCGGATCCTGCTGGCCCTGGACGAGGACCCGCGCGCGACCGTGCTCGGGCTGTCGCGCCAGCTGGGGCTGGCGCGCGGGACGGTGCAGGCGCACCTGGAGCGCCTGGAGGCCGACGGCGTGCTGCACCGCTTCTCCCGGCGGCTGGCGCCCGCGGCGCTCGGCTTCTCGGTGTCGGCGTTCGTGATGATCGAGATCCACCAGGGGCAGCAGGACGACACCCTGGCCCGGCTGCGCGAGACGCCGGAGGTGCTGGAGGTCCACGGCATCACCGGCGACGGCGACCTCATGTGCCGGGTCGTGGCCCGCGACGCGGACGACCTCTACCGCGTCGGGCAGGGGCTGCTGTCGATCCCCGGCGTCGTGCGCACGCGCACCTCGCTGGCGATGCGCGAGCTGGTCCCCTACCGCATCGACCCGCTGCTGTCCGGCCTCACCGACTGAGCGGGCCGCGGCGCGCGCGGAGCGCGCCCCGGCGTGGGGCAGAATCATCGCGTGTTGCGGTGGCTGACGGCAGGCGAATCCCACGGACCCGCTCTGGCGGGCATCCTCGAAGGCCTCCCGGCCGGCGTGGAGGTCGACAGCGCGCAGATCCGCGCCGCCCTGGCCCGCCGCCGCCTGGGCCACGGCCGCGGCGCCCGGATGGGCTTCGAGCAGGACGAGCTGGAGGTCATCGGCGGCATCCGGCACGGGCGCACCCAGGGCGGGCCGGTCGCGCTGCGCATCGGCAACTCCGAGTGGCCGCGCTGGCGCGAGGTGATGGCCGCCGACCCCGCCGACGAGGAGGGCCGCCGCTACGACGAGCCCGGCCGGCTGCCCGCGCGCGGGCGCTCGGCCCCGCTGACCCGCCCGCGCCCCGGGCACGCGGACCTCACCGGCATGCAGAAGTACGGCTTCGACGACGCCCGCCCCGTGCTGGAGCGCGCCTCCGCCCGCGAGACCGCCACCCGCGTCGCGCTGGGCGAGGTGGCCCGCGCCTTCCTCGCGCAGGCCGTCGGCGCCGAGGTCGTCTCCCACGTGGTCGCCCTGGGCACCGTGCAGGCCCCGCCGGGCGTGGTGCCCGCGCGCGGGCAGCGCGCGGCGATCGACGCCGACCCGGTGCGCTGCGCCGACCCGGCCACCAGCGCCCTCATGGTGGCCGAGATCGACGAGGCGCACGCCGCGGGCGACACCCTGGGCGGGGTCGTGGAGGTCGCCGTGCACGGCCTGCCGCCGGGGCTGGGCTCCTACGTGCACTGGGACCGCAAGCTCGACGCCCGCCTGGCCGCGGCGCTCATGGGCATCCAGGCCATCAAGGGCGTCGAGGTCGGCGACGGCTTCGAGACCGCCCGCCGCCGCGGGTCCGCCGCGCACGACGAGATCGAGCGCGTCGACGGCGGCGAGCAGCTCGCGGGCATGACGGTGCGCCGGCGCACCGACCGCGCGGGCGGCATCGAGGGCGGGATGACCAACGGCGAGGTGCTGCGGGTGCGCGCCGCGATGAAGCCCATCTCCACCGTCCCCCGCGCCCTGGACACCGTGGACACCTCCTCCGGCGGCGCCGCGCAGGCCATCGCCCAGCGCTCGGACGTGTGCGCGGTCCCCGCCGCCGGTGTCGTCGCCGAGGCGATGGTCAGCCTCGTGCTCGCCGACGCGGTGCTGGAGAAGTTCGGCGGCGACGACGTGGAGCAGGTGCGCGCCAACGTCGCCAGCTACCTCGACGGCCTCGCCATCCGGGTGGCCCCCGGCGCCTGAGCCTCAGCCGGCCGGCCCGTCCTCGCGGCGGGCCGGGCGGCGCCCGAGCAGGAAGCGCCGGCCGAGGTCGAGCAGGTGGGCGCGCAGGTCCTCGTCGGGCACGTGGAAGGTCCGCGGGTCGCCCAGCGGGCCGACGAGGCCGGCGAGGAAGAAGGCGACGTCGATGCGGCGCTCGTCGTCGGCGTCGGGGCCCGCGAGCAGCTCGCGCAGCTCGGCGGCGACCACCCGCAGCCGCGGGTGCTGCTCCTGCAGGTGCACGGCCACCGGGTCGGTGACGGCCACGACGTACAGCCGGCGCACGTCGACGATGAGGTCGACGAGGCCGGTGAGCGCCGCCTCCGCCTGGGCGCGCCACCCGCGGCGCGCGCGGGCCGGCCCGACGATGCCCGCGACGCGGTCGAGGAAGGGGTCGATGACCCCCACGACCAGCTCGTCCTTGGTCTTGTAGTGGTGGTAGACGGCCGCCTTGGTGACGCCCACCTCGTCGGCGATCATCTGCAGCGAGGTGCCGCTGACCCCGTGCTCGGCGAACAGGCGCAGGGCGGCGGCGTGCAGCCGCTCCCGGCCGGGGCTCGCGGGACGCTCCTCGCGAGCAGCCGTCGTCATGCCCCGAGCATATCCGCGCACCCGCCGCCCGCCTTGCCGATCGGCAGGGCGGGAACCTGCCGATCGGCTAGGGCGTTCGGTTGTCGACCGGCCGGCCGCGGGATACCGTCGGCCTGCCGGCCCTCCCGCGTCGCCACCGGTGTCGACGACCTCCCGCCCCGCCGCGACCTCGTCGAAGGAGCCTCCCGATGGCCACCCTGCTGTACCGCCTGGGCAGGTTCAGCGCCCGCCGCCACTGGCTGGTGCTCGCCGTCTGGGCGATCCTGCTGGCCGTCCTCGCCGCCCTGGCCCTCGGCCTGAAGCAGACCGCGCCCGAGGACACCGGGTTCTCCATCCCCGGCACCCAGGCCAGCGAGGGCCTGGACGTCATCGGGGAGGAGTTCTCCACGGGGACCGACGCGGCGACCGCCACGGTCGTCTTCCAGGCCCCCGACGGGCGGACGCTGACGGCCCCCGCCGACGCGGCCGCCGTCCAGGGGCTGCTCGCGGACCTGCGCGGCATCGAGGGCGTGGTCTCGGTCTCCGACCCGTTCGCGCCGCAGGCCCCGCGCGTCTCCGCCGACCAGACGATCGCCGCCGCCACCGTCACCTTCGACGGCGCCGTCGGCGACGTCGACGAGGCCACCACCGACGCCTTCGAGGACGCCACCGACGGCGACCTGAGCAGCGCCGACGGCACGGTGCGCGTGGAGACGACCTCCGACCTGGTCACCACCAGCGCCGGTCACACCAGCGAGGCCATCGGCGTGGCCGTCGCCTTCGTCGTGCTGGTCCTCACCTACGGCTCGCTCGTGGCCGCGGGCGCCAACCTGCTGACCGCGGGCGTCGGCGTGGGCGCCGGCTACCTGGGGATCATGGCGCTCGGCAAGGTCGTCTCGCTGTCGACGACCACCCCGGCGCTGGCCGGCATGCTCGGCCTGGCCGTCGGCATCGACTACGCCCTCTTCGTCTTCGCCCGCACCCGCGGCGAGCTGCGCCGCGGCGAGAGCGTGGAGCAGGCCGTCGCCAAGGCCACCGGCACCGCCGGCACGGCCGTCGTCTTCGCCGGCACCACGGTCGTCATCGCCCTCGTCGGGCTGGCCGTGGTGGACATCCCGTTCCTCACCCAGATGGGCCTGGCGGCGGCCGCGACCGTGGCGACCGCCGTGCTCGTGGCCCTCACCGCGGTCCCCGCCTTCCTGCGGGTGCTCGGGCTGCGGGTGCTGCCGAAGAAGGAGCGCCACCGCGACCCGGCCGGCCTGCGGGCCGCGGCCGCCACGCGCGACGAGGCCGACTCCGCCGAGACCCGGGAGGGTCCCGCCCGCGGGCTGCTGGGGCGCTGGGCGCACGCCGTCACCCGCCACCCCGTGCTCGCGCTGCTGGGCGCCGTGCTCGTCGTCGGCGCGGTGGCCATCCCGGTCGCCTCGATGCGCACCGCGCTGCCGTCGGCGGAGAACGACGACCCCGCCAGCTCCTCCCGCCAGGCCTACGACCTGCTCGTCGAGGGCTTCGGCCCCGGCTCGCAGGCCACCCTGCTCGTCGTGGTCGACGGGCAGGACCCGGCGGCGGTGGCGAGCGCGGCCGGCGAGGTGGCCAGCCGGGTGCAGGGCCTGCCGGACGTCGTGGCCGTGACGCCCGCCGTGCCCTCCGCGGACGGCAGCACCCAGCTCATCACCGTCGTGCCCGCCAGCGGGCCCACCGACGAGGCCACCAGCGACCTCGTGCGCGCCATCCGCTCGGCCACCGGCGACGTCGAGGGCGCCGAGGTCCTCGTCACCGGCCAGACCGCCCTCGACATCGACGTCACCGACGCGTTGAACGACGCGCTGCCGGTCTACATCGCCCTCATCGTGGTGCTGGCGCTGCTGCTCCTCGTCATGCTCTTCCGCTCCATCGCGGTGCCGCTCATGGCCACCGTCGGCTTCCTGCTCTCGCTGGGCGCGGCCCTGGGCTCGGTGGTGGCGATCTACCAGTGGGGCTGGCTGGCCGACCTCTTCGCCGTCGCGCAGCCCGGACCGCTGCTGAGCTTCATGCCGGTGCTGGTGGTCGGCATCCTCTTCGGGCTGGCGATGGACTACCAGATGTTCCTGGTCTCGGCGATCCACGAGGCGCACGCCAAGGGCCGCTCGCCGAAGGCGGCGGTGCTGTCGGGCTTCCGCCAGTCCGCCCCCGTGGTGGTGGCCGCCGCGCTGATCATGAGCGGTGTCTTCGTCGGCTTCGCCACCAGCGGCGACGCGATCATCGGCTCCATCGGCACCGCGCTGACCGTCGGGGTCCTCGCCGACGCCCTCGTCGTCCGCATGGTCATCATGCCGGCGGCGCTGACGCTGCTGGGCGAGGGGGCGTGGTGGATGCCGCGCTGGATGCAGCGCCTCGTGCCGAACGTGGACGCCGAGGGCCGCAGCCTGGAGCGGCTGCTCCGCGGCGACGGGCCCGCGGACGGCCCCGCGCCCCAGGCCCCCGCGCAGGGCGCCCACGCCGCCGCGGCGGTGCCGGCCCAGCGCCCGGGCCGCGCGAGCGGTCCCGGCATCGAGGGCGTCGTGCGCGACGTCGCCGGGCACCCGCTGCCCGGGGCCGCGCTGACGCTCACCGACCCGGCGGGGCGCCAGCTGGCCCGCACCTCCTCCGACGCCGAGGGCCGCTACCGGCTGTCCCCGCCCTCGGGGGGCACCTTCCTGCTCATCACCGCCTCCCGCGAGACGCGGCCCGCGGCGCAGCTCGTCGCGGTCGCCGACGCACCCGTGCAGCACGACGTCCGGCTCGCCGGCGCCGCGGCCCTCGCCGGCCGGGTCGTGACCGGCGCGGGCCGCGACGAGGCCCCCGTCCCCGGTGCCGTCGTCACCCTGCTCGACGTCCAGGGCAGCGTCGTGGCGACCACCCGCTCCGGCGCCGACGGCGGGTACCGCTTCACCGACCTCGTCAGCGGCTCCTACGTCCTCAGCGCGCTCAGCGCCGAGCACCGCCCGCTGGCGCGCACCGTGGAGCTGGCGCACTCGATCACCCTCGACGTCGACCTGCACCTGGCCGGCGGCGGCCGCCTGGTCGGCACGGTGGTGGCCGCCACCGACGGCGGCGCCGTGCGGGAGGCGTCGGTGACGCTCGTCGACGCCTCCGGCGCCGTCGTGGACACCGTCACCACCGGCGAGGACGGCGGATTCTGCTTCGACGACCTCGGCCGCGGCCGCTACGTGCTCACCGCCTCCGGCTACGCCCCGACGGCCACGGCGGTCGAGGTCGTCGAGGGCGGGCGCAGCGAGGTCGACGTGGAGCTCGGCGGCTAGCCGATCGGCTAGCCCCGGGAGCTTCAGCCGGGAGGGCGGCGCGCCGATGCACCCGACGCGGCGCCTCCCGGCAGGTGGCGGCGCGTGCCGACCACCGCCGAAGGAGCTCCCCGCATGGCCACCCTGCTGCACCGCCTGGGCGCCCTCAGCGCCCGCCACCGCCGGCCGGTGCTGGCGCTCTGGGCCCTGCTGCTGACCGCTCTCGCGGCCCTCGCGGTCGGGCTGCCGCAGCAGGCGGCACCGCAGACGAGCTTCTCCATCCCCGGCACCCAGGCCAGCGAGGGCCTGGAGGTCCTCGAGCGCGAGTTCGCCGCCGGCGCCTCGAACGCCACCGCCACCGTCGTGCTGCAGGCCCCGGCCGGGCAGACGCTGACGGCCCCCGCCAACGCCGCCGCCGTCCAGGAGCTGCTCGCGGACCTGCGCGGCATCGAGGGCGTCGCGGCCGTCAGCGACCCGCTGACCGCGCCGACCGCGCGCCTCTCGGCCGACCAGCGGGTCGCCGCCGCGACCGTCACCTTCACCACCGGCGCCGGCGACGTCGCCGCGGCCACCACCGACGCCTTCACCGCCGCCACCGGGCACGACCTGCGGGCCGCCGACGGCACGGTGCGCGTGGAGGTCACCTCCGACCTGGCCGACACCGGGAGCGGTGGCCACGCCAGCGAGGCCATCGGCGTGGCCGTCGCCTTCGTCGTGCTGGTCCTCACCTACGGCTCGCTCGTGGCCGCGGGCGCCAACCTGCTGACCGCGCTCGTCGGCGTGGGCGTCGGCGTCGTCGGCATCACCGTCCTCGGCAAGCTCGTCCCGCTGTCCGCGACGACCCCGGCGCTGGCCTCGATGCTCGGCCTGGCCGTCGGCATCGACTACGCCCTGTTCGTCTTCGCCCGCACCCGCACCGAGCTGCGCGCCGGCGCCGACGTGCAGCAGGCCGTGGCCAAGGCCACCGGCACCGCCGGCACGGCCGTCGTCTTCGCCGGCGCCACGGTGGTCATCGCCCTGCTCGGGCTGGCCGTGGTGGACATCTCCTTCCTGACCCAGATGGGCGTCGCGGCCGCCGCGACGGTCGCCGTCGCCGTGCTCGTGGCCCTCACCGCGGTGCCCGCGCTGCTGGCCGCCATGGGGCGCCGGGTGCTGCCCCGCCGCGAGCGCCACCTGGACGCCGCGGGCCTGCGCGCCGCCGCCGCGGCCGGGACCGGGACCGGGACCGGGACCGGGAGCGCGCGGGGCGCGGAGCGGCGCGGGCTGCTGGCGCGCTGGGCGCACGGCGTGACCCGCCACCCCGTGCTCGCGCTGCTGGGCGCCGTGCTCGTCGTCGGCGCGGTGGCCGTCCCCGTCGCCTCGATGCGCACCGCGCTGCCCTCGGCGGAGAACGGCGACCCGGCCACCTCGGCGCGGCAGGCCTACGACCTGCTCGTCGAGGGCTTCGGGGAGGGGTCGCAGTCCACGCTGCTCCTCGTCGTGGAGGGCGCCGACGCGGGCGCCGTCGCGGCCGCCGCCGCCTCCGTCGCCGCGGACGTGCAGGGGCTGGACGACGTCGTCGCGCTCGCCCCGGCCGTGCCCTCCGCGGACGGCACCGCGCAGCTCATCACCGTCGTGCCCGCCAGCGGGCCCACCGACGAGGCCACCACGGACCTGGTGCACGAGATCCGGGCGCTGACCGCGGGCACGCCCGGCGCGGACGTGCTCGTCACGGGGCAGACGGCGCTGAGCATCGACGTCAACCAGGCGCTGGCGGACGCGCTGCCGGTCTACATCGCGGTCATCGTCGTGCTCGCCCTGGCGCTGCTCGTCATGCTGTTCCGCTCGATCGCCGTGCCCGTGCTCGCGACCGTCGGCTTCCTGCTCTCGCTGGGCGCGGCCCTGGGCTCGGTGGTGGCGATCTACCAGTGGGGCTGGCTGGCGGACCTCTTCGCCGTGGCGCAGCCCGGACCGCTGCTGAGCTTCATGCCGGTGCTGGTGGTCGGCATCCTCTTCGGGCTGGCGATGGACTACCAGATGTTCCTGGTCTCGGCGATCCACGAGGCGCACGCCAAGGGCCGCTCGC
>NZ_JAAALL010000104.1:0-9789 GCF_009906315.1 Kineococcus vitellinus
TCGTCGTCGTCGACGGCCGGTGGACCGGCGTGCGCGTGGCCTGGGCCGGTGAGGCCCCCACTACCGTGGGCGCGTGAGCACCGACGGCGGTGGGTCCCGCCCCTCCTTCACCCTGCGGCAGGCGACCGCCGACGACGGCGCCGCCGTGGCGGCGCTGGTCCGCGAGCTGGCGGAGTACGAGCAGGCGCCGGAGTCGGCCACCGCCACCGCCGACGACTTCGCGCGCGCCCTGCGGCCGGGGACCGGCATCGGGTGCGTGCTGGCCGAGGTGCGCACCCCCGCCGGCGTGCAGGTCGCCGGGATGGCGCTGTGGTACACCACGTTCTCGACGTGGTTGGGACGGCAGGGCATGTGGCTGGAGGACCTGTTCGTGCGCCCGGAGCACCGCCGCCTCGGCATCGGGCGGGCGTTCTTCGCCGAGCTGGGCCGCCTCTGCGCCGAGCGCGGGTTCGGCCGCCTGGAGTTCTGGGTGCTGGACTGGAACACCTCGGCGCACGCCTTCTACCGCGCGCTCGGGGCGAGGGCGGAGGACGAGTGGACCGTGTGGCGCCTGGACGGTCCGCGGCTCGCGGCCCTGGCGACACCCGGTACCGACCAGAAGTGACCCCACGTGTTCGCTGTCTTACGGTGAGCACCTACCAAGCCGCTGTCCGGGCACCGCGCCCGCAGCCCCGGAGAGGACCTCGTACGTGTCGACCCCCACGACCGGAGACCCGGTGAGCGAATCCGCGCGCGACACCGGCAGCGACATGGTCGAGCTGCGGGTCCCCGCCGATCCCGCGTACCTGACCGTCGTGCGGACCGCGAGCGCCGGCCTGGCGGCCCGCCTGGACCTGACCCTCGACGAGATCGAGGACCTGCGCATCGCCGTCGACGAGGCCTGCACGCTGCTGCTGGGCCCCTCGCCCGACAGCGGGGACCTGACCGCCACCTTCCGCCTCGGCGACGGCACGCTGGAGGTGGAGGTGCGCGGCCCGGCGCACGAGCTGCCCGAGCGCTCCAGCTTCGCGTGGGCCGTCCTGGAGGCCCTCGTCGGCGAGGTGTTCACCGGGACCTCCGCCGACGGGGCGTGGATCGTGCTGCGCCACAGCCGCAGCTCCGGGGGCGCCGGCGGCCCCACGACGGGGCTCGGGTGATCCGCTCGGCCCGAGCCCGCCCCGCGCCGGGCGGTCCGGTGGCGAGCCGGACGCGACCCGGCGACCCTGGGTGCATCGACGACAGCGAAGTGCCGCAGGACCGGCCGCTGCGCGGCGCAGACCCCGACGACGACGTCCCCGAGACCCCTGCCGCCCAGGCCGCCGCCCGCGACGAGGAGGGCGCGCGCCTGCTGGCCCGCATGGCCGCGCTGGCCCCGGACGACCCCGAGCGCTCGCGGCTGCGCGACGACCTGACGCGCCGCCACCTGCCGCTGGCCGAGCACCTCGCGGCGCGCTTCCTCGGGCGCGGGGAGCCGCACGACGACCTCGTCCAGGTCGCCACGATCGGCCTGCTGAAGGCCCTGGACCGCTTCGACCCCGAGCGCGGGGTGCCCTTCGGGGCCTACGCGGTGCCCACCATGCTCGGCGAGATCAAGCGCCACTTCCGCGACCGGGGCTGGGCCATGCGCGTCCCGCGCCGGGTGCAGGAGGCCGGTCGCGCGCTGGGCGATGCCCGCGAGAGCCTCACCCAGGAGCTGGGGCGGGCGCCGACGGTCGCCGAGCTCGCCGAGCGCACGGGGCAGGACCCCGACGACGTGGTGGAGGTGCTGGAGTCGGCGAACGCCTACTCCACGCTGCCGCTGGACACCGGCTCCCCCACCTCGCCGGTGGCCTCCCTGGGCGGGGAGGACGAGGCGCTGGAGAACGTGGAGAACCGCGAGGCGCTGCGCCCGCTGCTGGCCGGGCTGCCGCCGCGCGAGCGGCGCATCCTCGCCCTGCGCTTCGTGCGCGGCATGTCGCAGTCCCAGATCGCCGCGGAGGTGGGCATCTCCCAGATGCACGTGTCCCGGCTGCTCAACCGGACGCTGTCGCAGCTGCGCGAGGGCCTGGGGGACGTCGAGGTCGGCTAGGGCGCCGCGGGAGCGGGCGGGCCCGCACGAGCAGGACCGGTCCTCAGCGCGAGATCTGCGCGTCGACCGACGGCAGGAAGAGGCCGACGAGGACGACGGCCGCCGGCAGCGCGAGCACGAGGCCGAGCCAGGGCGCTCCGCCGCTGAAGGCCGGCAGCCCCGCCGCCAGCTGCAGCAGCTGCCAGACCACCACCGGTGAGCGCGCCCAGGTCGCCCGCCGCAGCAGGCCGCGCGCGCAGAAGGCGACACCGGCGGCGAACAGCAGCGCCGTCAGCACGAGGAATCCGGCGGCGACCGGCTCGGTGGCGTCCTCGACGAGGAGGCCGTGCAGCAGGTACGCGGCGCCGGCCACCAGCAGCGCGGCCTCGAGCAGGACGAGCACGCCCAGCAGCGTCAGCAGCGGTGAGCGCCGGTCACCGCCGCCCGGTCGGGACGGCTGGCTGGGCACGGGGCGAGCGGGCACGATGAGCACCGTACGGGGCCGCGCCCGTGCCCGCGGCCGGGACCGGGGAGCCGTCCCCCGCCGGGGGGACACGCCTCGGCGTGTCGAAGCGCTCGCCAGGGGCGATGGTGGATTACCGGGAGGGGTCTGCGGCGTTACGTGCGTGTGACGAAGCTGACACGCTTCCTCCACGATCGTCGCGGGTAGACCTCTTGTCGGAAGGCCCGCGAGATGTGACCCTGGATGCCGACGCGATCCCCGACACCCGTCGCAAGCCGGCCTCGATCAGGCCGGAACGGGTGTCCCGGCACCGCCGGCGTTGCCGGTGCTCAGGGATCCCGCGTGTCGACTCGTGACAACGAAGAGACACGCGTGCACTGAGACCGCACACGCGAGAAGGAGTGGAACACCCATGGACTGGCGCCACCGCGCTGCCTGCCTCGACGAAGACCCCGAGCTCTTCTTCCCGATCGGCAACACCGGCCCCGCGATCCTGCAGATCGAGGAGGCCAAGGCCGTCTGCCGCCGCTGCGAGGTCGTGGACTCCTGCCTGAAGTGGGCGCTGGAGACCGGCCAGGACGCCGGCGTCTGGGGCGGCATGAGCGAGGACGAGCGTCGCGCCCTCAAGCGCCGCGCCGCCCGCGCCCGCCGCGCCAGCTGAGCTGACGCCCCCCGCGCGGATCGACCCCGTCCGGCCCTGCCGGGCGGGGTCGGTCCGCGCGTTCAGTTGCGCACGCTGCCCAGCTGGGTGGCGTCGCGGCGCACCCGCAGGTCCAGGCGCACCTCGGTCCCGCCCGCGGGGCTGGCGCCGAAGGCCATCCGGCCGCGCAGCTCGCCCTGCACGAGCGAGCGCACGATCTGCGTGCCCAGCCCGGAGCTGCCCACCTGGAAGTCGGCCGGCAGCCCGATCCCGTCGTCGCTGACGACGACCTCGATGCGGTCGTCGGAGGTGTGCTCGACCTTCACCACGACGCTGCCGCCGCGGCCGGGCCCGAACCCGTGCTCGACGGCGTTGGTCACCAGCTCGGTGAGCACCAGCGCCAGCGCCGTCGCGTCCTCCTGGCGCAGCTCCCCGAAGCGGCCCTCGCGCAGGGTGCGGATCCGCTCGGCCCCCTCGGTGGCGACCTCGGCGGCCATCATCAGGCAGCGGTCCAGGACCTGGTCGAAGTCGACGTTCTCGTCGATGCCCTGCGAGAGCGTCTCGTGCACCGTCGCGATCGTCTCCACCCGCCGCATCGCCTCCTGCAGCGCCGAGCGCCCCTCCTCGGAGACGATCCGGCGCGACTGCAGCCGCAGCAGCGCCGCCACCGTCTGCAGGTTGTTCTTCACCCGGTGGTGCACCTCGCGGATCGTGGCGTCCTTGGTCATGAGCTCGCGCTCGCGACGGCGCAGCTCGGAGACGTCGCGCACCAGCAGCAGCGCCGCCACCCGCACCGGCGCGCCGTTCTCCCTGCGCGTCAGCGGGATGGCCCGCATCGACAGCGTGGCCGCCTCCGTCTCCAGGTCGGTGCGCCACGGCGCCCGGCCGGTGACCACCAGCGGCAGCGACTCGTCGACCGGCAGGTGGCTGGCCGCCAGCGAGCTGGAGATCTCCGCGAGGTTGGCGCCCACGAGCTCGCCGATGAGCCCGGCCCGGTGGAAGGCCGACAGCGCGTTGGGGCTGGCGTAGGTGACCACCCCCTCGGCGTCCAGGCGCAGCATGCCGTCCCCCACCCGCGGGGCGCCGCGGCGCGGGCCGGTGGGCGCGGCCGTCTGCGGGAAGTCGCCGGCGGCGATCATCCGGGTGAGGTCGTCGGCGCACTTGACGTAGTTCAGCTCCAGGCGGCTGGGGGTGCGCGAGGTCGCCAGGTTGGTGTGGCGGGCCAGCACGCCCAGGACCACCCCCTCGCGCACGACGGGGATCGTCTCCTCGCGCACCGGCACGTCGTCGTCCCACTCGGGGTCGCGCCCGCGCAGGCTGCGCGCCTCGTCGAAGGTGGTGTCCACCTGCGGGCGGCGGCCGCGCTCCAGCAGGGCGCCGACGACGTCGTCGTAGTGCACCGTGGGCCCGGTCGTCGGGCGGCAGTGCGCCACGGCGACGAAGTGCTGGCGGTCGGCCGAGGGCACCCACAGCACCAGGTCGGCGAAGGACAGGTCGGAGATCAGCTGCCAGTCGCCGACGAGCAGGCGCAGCCACTCCGCCTCGGCACCGTCGATCGCGGTCTGGGACTGCAGCAGGTCCGCCATGGTGGGCACTCCGAGAGCCTACGGTCCTCGTGCCGGCCGCGAGCCCTCAGCCCGCGCGCAGCACCGTGCGCAGCACCCGCAGCCCCACCGACAGCGCGGCGAGGTCGCCCCGGCCGAGGTCGCCGTCCAGGTCCGCCATCATCTGGCGCGCCCGGCGCACCGCCGGCCCGTGCGCGGCCTCCCACGCCTCCACCGCGGCACCGGCGTCCACGGGCACCCCGCCCGGGCGGTGGGCGATGACGGCGGTCGTGAAGTCGCGCAGCGTGGAGTACAGGTCGTCGCGCAGCGCGGCCCGGGCCAGGGCCTGCCAGCGGTCGGTGCGCGGCAGCGCGGCGATGCCCTCCAGCAGCGGCTCGATGCCGTAGCGGCGGGAGATCTCGAACCAGGTCCGGGCGACCTCCTCGACACCGCGGCCGGACTCCGCCGCGATCTCCACCGCGTCCAGCAGCGGGAAGGTGGCCAGCAGCGCGGCCGTGCGCAGCGCCTCCTGCCCGGGCACGCCCCGCTGCGTGAACCACTCGGCGTCCTCGCGCACCGCCTCGGCGTCGCCGCCGCCCACGAACTCCCCGATGCGCGCCGACAGCTCGGCCACCGGCCCGGCGAAGCGGGCGACCTCGGCCGGCACGTCGATGCCGTCCGGGCGCGCCTGCAGCAGCCAGCGCACCGAGCGGTCCAGCAACCGCTGGTGCTCCTGGCGCATCCGCGACTGCACGAACGCCGCGACGCGCCCGTCGAGGGCCTCGACGGCGGCCGCGCGCTCGGGCAGGGCGAACACCCGGCTGGCGACGACGAAGGCGCGCACCACGTCCGCGGGCTCGCTGCCGGTCTCCTCGGCGGCCCGGAACGCGAACGTCAGCCCGCCCGTGCCGACGACGTGGTTGACCAGCACGGTGGTGGCGATCTCCCGGCGCAGCGGGTGCTCGGCCAGGTGGTCGCCGAAGCGCTCGCCGAGCTCGGCCGGGAAGTAGCCGCGCAGCGTCGCCGACACCCACGCCTCGTCCGGCAGGGCGCTGGCCAGCACCTGCGCGCCCAGGGCGATCTTGGCGTGCGCGAGCAGCACCGACAGCTCCGGCGTCGTCAGGCCGACGCCCTCGCGGGCGCGGCGGTCCAGCTCCGCCGGCGACGGCAGCGCCTCCAGCTCGCGGTCGACGTGCCCGGCGCGCTGCAGGGCGTCCAGGAAGCGCCGGTGCGCGGGCAGCAGACCGGCGGCGAAGGTGCTCTCGATGCTGAGGACGACGTTCTGGTCGTAGTTGTCGCGCAGCACCAGGCGGCCGACCTCGTCGGTCATCCGCAGCAGCGTCTCGTCGCGGTCGGCGGGCGCCAGCTGCCCCTGCGCGACGAGGTGGTCCAGCAGGATCTTGATGTTGACCTCGTGGTCGCTGCAGTCCACGCCGGCGGAGTTGTCGATGGCGTCGGTGTTCAGCTTCACGCCCTCGCCGCCGCGCCCCGCCACGGCCGCCTCGATGCGCCCGCGCTGGGTCAGCCCCAGGTTCCCGCCCTCGCCGACCACCTTCACGCGCAGGTCGCGGCCGTCGATGCGGATCGCGTCGTTGGCCTTGTCGCCGACCTCGGCGTGCGACTCCCCGGAGGCCTTGACGTAGGTGCCGATGCCCCCGTTCCAGAACAGGTCCACCGGCGCGCGCAGCACCGCCCGCAGCAGCTCCACCGGCGACAGGGCGGTGACGGAGGGGTCCAGGCCCAGCCGCCGGGCCACCTGCGGGCTGATCGGCACCGACTTCGCCGTGCGGCTGTGCACGCCGCCGCCCTCGGAGATCAGGGAGGTGTCGTAGTCGGCCCACGAGGAGCGCGGCAGCGAGAACAGCCGCCGCCGCTCGGCGTGCGAGAGCGCGGGGTCGGGGTCGGGGTCGAGGAAGACGTGCCGGTGGTCGAAGGCGGCGACCAGGCGGATCCGCTCGGACAGCAGCATCCCGTTGCCGAACACGTCACCGCTCATGTCGCCGACGCCGACGACGGTGGACGGCTCGGTCTGCACGTCGTGGCCGAGCTCGCGGAAGTGCCGGCGCACGCTCTCCCAGGCACCGCGCGCGGTGATGCCCATCGCCTTGTGGTCGTAGCCCACCGAACCGCCGGAGGCGAAGGCGTCGCCCAGCCAGAAGCCCCGGGAGACCGCGATCTCGTTGGCGGTGTCCGAGAACGACGCGGTGCCCTTGTCCGCGGCCACCACCAGGTACGGGTCGTCGCCGTCGTAGCGGACCACGTCCGCCGGCGGCAGCACCACCCGCTGCCCGTCGACGACGCGCAGGTCGTCGGTGACGTCGAGCAGCCCCGCGATGAACGTGCGGTAGCAGGCGGTCCCCTCGGCCCACCAGGCGTCCCGGTCCACGGCGGGGTCGGGCAGCCGCCTGGCGACGAAGCCGCCCTTGGCGCCGGTCGGCACGATGACGGCGTTCTTGACGATCTGCGCCTTCACCAGGCCCAGCACCTCGGTGCGGAAGTCCTCGCGGCGGTCCGACCAGCGCAGCCCGCCGCGGGCGACCTCGCCGAAGCGCAGGTGCACCCCCTCCACGCGCGGGGAGTACACCCACACCTCGCGGTAGGGCGCCGGGTCGGGCATCCCCGCGACCAGGCGGGAGTCGATCTTGAAGGCCAGGTGGGGGTGCGCGCCGCCGTCGGCCGCGCGCTGGTAGGCGTTGGTGCGCAGCAGCGCCTGCACCACGCTGAGCAGCGCGCGCAGGATGCGGTCGGCGTCCAGGCCGTCCACGCCCTCCAGCGTCCCGCGGGTCTCCTCCGCCAGCGCGTCCACGAGCTCGGCGCGCTCGCCCTCGTGACCGGGACGGGTCGGGGCGAAGCGCGCCTCGAAGAGCCGCACGACGAGCCGGGTGAGGCCGACGTTGGCCAGCAGGCAGCCGGCGACGTAGTCCAGCGAGTACGCCAGCCCCACCTGCCGCAGGTAGCGCACGAGGGCGCGCAGCACGGCGACCTGCTGCCAGCTCAGCTGCCCGGCCAGCACCAGGCGGGCCAGCGCGTCGCTCTCCGCGCGCCCCGTCCAGGCGGCGGCGAAGGCGTCGCAGAAGCGGGCGCGCGCCGCGGCCGGGTCGGCGTCCAGCTGCCAGACGTCCACGGGCAGCAGCAGGCCGACGTCGTCGATCCACACCCTGCGCCCGTCGTCGCGGGTCAGCACGTGCGGGCGCTCGTCGATGACCTCCACGCCGAGGTCGCTGAGCACCGGCAGCACCGAGCTCAGCGTGACGGGCGCGGTGCGGTAGGAGGTGAAGCGCCAGGTGCGCGGCTGGGCCGGGTCCTCGCGCAGGTCCAGCACGGGCGCGACCGGGGCACCGGCGGCGGCGTCGACCGCCGCGAGCAGCTCCTCGGCGCGGCGCAGGTCGCTCGTGGCGCGCCCGGCGTCGACGACCGCGCGGTAGCTGTTGGGGACGCCGGCCACCCAGCGGCGCACCAGCGGCGCGGCGGCGGAAGCGCCCAGCTCGGCGCGGGCCGCGTCGAGCAGGTCGTCGTCCCAGGAGCGGGCCGCCCGGGCGACGGTCTCCTCCAGCGCGGAGACGTCGACGTCGGACAGCTCCTCCCCCGGCCTGGCCCGCACCACCACGTGCAACCGGGCCAGCACCGACTCCGAGACCTGCAGGGTGTGCTCGACGGAGCCGCCGTCGAAGGCCTCCTGCAGCAGCGCCTCGATGCGGGCGCCGACGCGCGTGCTGTAGCGGTCGCGCGGCATGTAGACCAGGCAGGACATGAAGCGGCGGTAGGCGTCGCGGCGCAGGAACAACCGGGTGCGCCGGCGCTCCTGCAGCCGCAGCACCGCCAGCGCGGTCTGCAGGACGCTGTCGACGTCGGCCTGGAACAGCTCGTCGCGCGGGAAGGTCTCCAGGATGCTCAGCAGGTCCTTGGCCGAGTGCCCGCTGGAGCCGAACCCCGCCCGGGCGAGCACCTCGCCCACCTTCTCCGCCACCACGGGCACGCGCTTGACGGAGTCGGTGTAGGCGGTGGAGGTGAACAGGCCGAGGAAGCGGCGCTCGCCGGTGACGCGCCCGGAGGCGTCGAAGACCTTGACGCCCACGTAGTCCAGGAAGGCGGGGCGGTGGACGGTGGCGCGGGCGTTGGCCTTGGTGACCAGCAGCACCTGCGGCTCGGCCGCCTTCTCGCGCACCGGGCCCGACAGCGCGCGGACGCGGCCGGCGGGGCGGCCCGGCCGCTCGGCCAGGACGCCCAGCCCCGTCTCGGGCCGCGCCGCGAGCACCACGTCCTCGCCGTCGGTGCGCAGGTCGTACTCGCGGTAGCCCAGGAAGGTGAAGCGGTCGTCGGCCATCCAGCGCAGAAAGCGCTCGGCGACGCGCAGCTCGGCGTCCGCGACGCCCACCGGCGGGTCGATCTGCAGGCTGTCGGCGATCTGCAGGGCCTTGGCGCGCATGGGCTGCCAGCCCAGCACCGCGGCGCGCACGTCGTCCAGGACGCGGCGCAGGTCCTCCACCAGCGGCAGGGCGTCGTCCCGCTCGTCGCCGCGCCCCTGCGCGGCGGCGTGCCCGTCGACCTCGATGCGGATCCACGACTCCGCCGGCTCCGAGGGCGGCGCCGTGCCCACGTCGTGCAGGTCCAGCAGCAGGCCGTCGTCGTCGCGGCGGGCGGCCAGCCGCGGGTGCACGAGCAGGTGGATGCCCAGGCCGCGGCGGGTGAGGGCCGCGGTGAGGCTGTCGACGAGGAAGGGCGCGTCGTCGGTGACGACCTCCACGACGCTGCGGCCCTCGCGCGCGCCGGCCTCCTCGCCCGGCACGGCCCGCACCAGCGTGGTGCCGGCGCGGCGCCGCAGGCCGCAGCGCACGTGCGAGGCCACCGCCGCGGGCAGGTCGCCGGGCGCGCGGTCGGCGAGGTCCTCCACGGCGGTGTGCGCGAAGTAGTCGAGCAGCAGCCGCTCGGAGGCCGTCGGGGAGCGCAGGGCGTCGGGCAGGTCCTCCGCCCACGCCGGCGCGCAGGCCGCGGTGGCGGCGCGGACGAGCTCGCGCACGCTCGCGGGCGGGCCCGCGGACGCGACGGAGGTGGCGGCGGAGGTGTCGGACGTGGCGGGCATCGTTGCTCCGGGTCGCGGGTGGGTGCGCCCCGCCAC
>NZ_JAAALL010000104.1:9799-13436 GCF_009906315.1 Kineococcus vitellinus
CCCCGCCACACTATCCGGGTCGCCGGCGGTGACCACCCGCCGGTCAGCCGGGCGGGCCTAGAGTGGCGGCGTGGCTCAGCAGACCCCCGCGCGCAGCCGCCTCGCCGACGAGCTCGTCGCCCTCGCGCCCGACCTGCGCACCCCGCAGGCCGCCGACGCGGTGCTCGAGCTCCTCGCCCGCGTGCACGCGCTGCTGGAGCGCCCGTGACGCTCGTCGACCTCGTGGGTCGCAGCGGCGGGGACTCCGCCGGGCTGTCCTCGCTCGCGGCCCTGCTGCACCGCTGCGCCGACGCCCTCCGGGGCAGCTGCCCCCCTCCGCAGGTCGCCGCCGTGCGCGAGGCCGCAGCCGCCGCCCAGAGCGCCGCGCAGGACCTGCGGGGGCTGCCCGTCCCCGTGCAGCCGCACGACGTCGAAGCCGTCGAGCGGGTGCTGGCCGACGCCCTGCGCGGCCCCTTGACCACGCTCGCCGACGAGAGGACCCCCTGACCGTGCCTGTGCAGTTCGCCGAACGCACGCCCCTGCCCGCCCCGCCCGCGCAGGCCTTCGCCGTCCTGGTCGACCCGGACTTCCTGGCCGCCCGCGCGCAGCGCTCCGGCGCCCTCGAGCACACCGAGTCGGTGACGACCGAGGGGGCGGTCACCGTCGTGTCCTCGACGCGCACCGTCCCCACGACCGGCCTGCCGCAGGCCGCGTCCCGCTTCCTGGGCTCCACGGCGGTCGTCGAGCAGGTGGAGCGGTGGGAACCGGCCGACGCCGACGGCTCGCGCCGGGGCTCGCTGCGGCTCACCGTGCGCGGCGCCCCCGTCGAGCTGCTCGCCGCCGCGACGCTGTCGGCCGGGGAGGGCGGTTGCGTGCACGAGCTCTCCGGCGCGCTGACCGTGCAGGTGCCGCTGTTCGGCGGCACCGTGGAGAAGGCCGCCCTGCCGGGTCTGCTGGACCTGGTGCGCGCGGAGATCGGGCTCGCGCGCGAGCGGCTCAGCGCCCGCTGAACCTCACGGGCCGACGGCCAGCAGCAGCGGCAGCTCGCTGGCGTCGTACCAGAGCAGCTCGTGCCCCTCGCACGCCTCGACGGTGAACACCGCGTCCTCGTCCCCGGCGTCGGCCGCGGGCAGCGCCGCCAGCGCTGCCCGCACGTCCGCCTCGGCGTCCGCGTCGTCGACGTGGACGCTGACGACGTCCTCGAGGACCAGCGCCGCGCCCACCTGCACGCGCGAGCGCTCGGGCGCCGTCCACGCGCCGCGCTCGCCCACCTCCACGGCGCCGTCCGGCACGTCGAGGGCCAGCACCACGCGCCGGGGCGCCGCGCCGCCGTCGGGGCCGGCCAGCAGCCGCAGCGACTGCTCAGCGGCGTCCGTCATGGCGACGTACTCCAGCTCCTCCTCCAGGTCGCGCGGGTCCGCGTCGGCGTAGAAGTCGCGCAACGCCGGCGTGACCGCGTGCACCGCGGCTGGAGCGGGAGCCAGGCGCCCCTCCTGCGCGGCGCGCGCCAGGGCCGGCAGGG
This sequence comes from Kineococcus vitellinus, assembly GCF_009906315.1. Classification (GTDB taxonomy): domain Bacteria; phylum Actinomycetota; class Actinomycetes; order Actinomycetales; family Kineococcaceae; genus Kineococcus; species Kineococcus vitellinus. The sequence continues at coordinate 11,301 of NZ_JAAALL010000104.1, forward strand.
TCGTCGGCCAGTAGACGCGCACGCTCAGTCCTCGTCCTCGTCGAGCTCCTCGTCGCCCTCACCGTCGAAGTCCTCGTCGAACACGATGCCGTCCAGCTCGTCGAGGCGTTCGGCGGCATCGGTCTCACCGTCGGTGTCGGCCTCGGCGGCCTTGACGAGCCACTCGCGCGCGTCGGCGTCGCGGCCGACCGAGAGGAGGGCGTCCGCGTAGGCGTACCAGAGCCGCGCGCGCCAGGGCGCACGGCTGTTGGTGCGCAGCTGCGGTACCTGCAGCGAGACCACGGCCGCGTCGTGCTGGCCCATGTCGTGCCGGGCCCCCGCGGCGACGATGAGCATCTCCACCTTCGCGGGGGTGTCGAGCTTGGCCGCCTCCGGGGAGGTGGCCAGGTCCAGGGCGCGCTCGGGCCGGCCCAGTCCGCGCTCGCAGTCGGCCATGAGCGGCAGGTAGCTGTCGTCGCCGGTCATGCGCCGCACGGTCCGCAGCTCCGCGAGGGCCTCGCGGAAGTGCCCGGCCCGGTAGGCGGCGATCGCAGCGGCCTCGCGCACCGCGGCGATGCGCCCACCCCGGCGCTGAGCGGCCAGCGCGTGCTGCCACGCGCGCTCCGGGTCGACGTCGACCACGCGGCCGCTGGCCACCAGGTGCCGGGCGACGACGTCGGCGTTCTCGGAGGTCAGCCCCTGCAGCGAGCGGCGCACCTCCGGGTCCAGCTCACGACCGGTGATGTCGTCGGGCAGGCGCGGCCCGGCCTGGCGCTCGGGCCGGTCCCGGAAGCGGTCCCCCGCGGCCGGAGCGCGCACCGGGCCGCGCTCGGCGCGCCGGGGCGCCTGCCCCCGCTGGCCCTCGGGTCGCGACCGCTCGTCACGGCGGGGACGGTCGTCGCGACGAGGACGCTGGTCGTGCTGCGGACGGTCCCCACCGCGGGGGCGGTCGTCGCGCTGGGCACGCTCGTCTCGCTGGGGACGGTCGTCTCGACGCGGGCGGTCGTCGCGCTGGGGGCGGTCCCCGCCGCGGAACGGCCGGTCCTCGCGCCGAGGCCCTGTGGACTGGTAGGGGCGGTCGTCCCGGCGGGGACGGTCGTCGCGCTGCGGGCGGTCGTCCCGGCGAGGGCGGTCGTCCCGGCGAGGGCGGTCGTCGCGCTGGGGACGGTCGTCCCGGCGAGGGCGGTCGTCGCGCTGAGGACGGTCGTCACGTCGCGGACCACCGGCACGGAACGGGCGCTCCTCGCGACCGGCGCGGGCATCGCGCTGAGGACGGTCCTCCCCACGCGGACCGGCGGAGCGGAACGGGCGGTCCTCGCGCCGGAAACCTGCGGACTGGTAGGGGCGGTCGTCCCGGCGGGGACGGTCCTGCGCACGGGCGGGACGGTCGTCGCGCTGCGGTCGGTCGTCGCGCTGCGGACGGCCACCGCCCTGGAACGCACCACCTGCACGCTGGGGGCGGTCGTCGCGCCGCGGGCCACCGGTCCGGAACGGACGCTCGCCGGCGCCGGGACCCTCGCCCCTCGAGGGGCGGTCGTCGCGGCGCGGACGCTCGTCGCGGGACCAGCGCTCGTCCCGCTGAGGGCGATCGCTCGTCCCCGACTGGCGGACGGGGCGCCCAGGGCGCTGGTCGTCACCCGGCGCCGAGCGGCGAGGACGGTCGGGCCGTCCACCGAACGACGAGCCGCCGCCGGCACCACGGCGCGGAGCCCCGGAACCCGATCGGGAGTCACCGGCCCCAGCACGTGCAGCACCGCCGCGTGCAGGTCGCTGACCACCGCCGGTGGGACGTCGGTCGTCGCCTCCCGTGCGGCCACGAGCACCTGGTTCCGCCATGCCGATCTCCCACCTGCCGCGCTCTGCGCGGGACCATCGCCGCTGTTCACGTTGTGAGCCCGTTGCACGGGCGGTCCAGGGTCTCACGAGCCCCGAGCTGCCGTCCCCGGACATGCGTGTGGGGAGCAGCTCCTCCGGAAAGGAACTACTCCCCACACGTGAGCACCTCCCGAAAAGGGAGGCCACCCGATGTTGAGTGGCCGGCGGTGTCCTACTCTCCCACCCAGTCTCCCGAGCAGTACCATCGGCGCTGGTGGGCTTAGCTTCCGGGTTCGGAATGAGACCGGGCGTTTCCCCACCGCTATGACCACCGGACCACAC
>NZ_JAAALL010000105.1 GCF_009906315.1 Kineococcus vitellinus
GGGGCGGGACGGCCGCGCGGGGGCGCGGCGAGCGGCCCCTGACACACTGGGGCGGTGCTCCCCCAGGTCCCCAGGTCGCCCGGCACGGCCCGTCCGCACGCCACCGGCACCGCCGCGCGAGGCGCCCGGGCCTTCGTCCTGGAGCGGCTGCGCCGGCGCATCGTCGGCCTGGAGCTGGCGCCGGGGGCACCGCTGTCGGAGAACGAGCTGGCGGGCGAGCTGGGCGTCAGCCGCACCCCGGTGCGCGAGAGCCTCATCGTGCTCGTCGAGGAGGGGCTGGTGAGCGTGGTCCCGCAGGTCGGCACGTTCGTCTCCCCCGTGCGCCTCGGCGACATCGCCACCGCGCAGTTCATCCGCGAGGCCCTCGAGCTGGCGTCGCTGGGCGAGGCGGTCGAGCGCGCCGACGACTCCGACGTGGCGGAGCTGCGCGAGCTGCTGGCCGAGCAGCGCCGCGCCGCCGCCCGCGACGACCAGGACGCCTTCATGGCCCTCGACGACGCCTTCCACGTGCGGCTGATGGCCGTCAGCGCCCACGCCGCCGCCTGGCGCGCGGTCGGCCGGGCCAAGGCGCACCTGGACCGCGCCCGGCGCATGTCGCTGCCGCTGCCCGACCAGCTCGGCGTCCTCATCGACCAGCACGAGGCCGTCGTGGACGCGGTCGCCGCGCGCGACGCCACCGCCGCCGCCGCCGCGCTGCGCACGCACCTGCGCAAGGTGTTCGACGACATCGCCGTCATCCGCGAGCAGCACCCGGGGTTCTTCACCGCCGACGAGGGCTGACGCCCGGGCGGGGTGCCCGCTCACCAGTCGTGCACCGTGCCGTCGGTGCGCCGGTTGACCGGCAGGTAGCGCGGTTCGTAGGGGAAGCGTGCCGCCGCGCGCTCGTCGAACTCGACCCCGAGGCCGGGGGCGGAACCGGGGTGCATGTACCCGTCGGAGAACGTGTACGAGGTGCGGAACACCTCGCCGGCCGGCTCGCGGTGACCCATGTGCTCCTGGATGCCGAAGTTGGGGATCGCCAGGTCCAGGTGCAGCGCGGCCGCGTGCGCGATGGGCGAGAGGTCGCCGGCACCGTGCGCGCCGGACCTGACCCCGTACAGCTCGGCGAGCGCGTACACCTTGCGCAGGTGCGAGATGCCGCCGGTGTGCGACACGGAGGTGCGCACGTAGTCGATGAGCCGCTCGGTGATCAGCGTCTGCACGTCCCAGATCGAGTTCAGCACCTCGCCCACGGCGATCGGCGTCGTCGTGTGCGCCCGGATCGTCCGGAACGCGGACTGGTCCTCGGCCGGGGTGGGGTCCTCGATCCAGAACGGCCGGTACTCCTCCAGCGCCCTGCCCAGCCGCGCGGCCTCGATGGGCGTCAGCCGGTGGTGGACGTCGTGCAGGACGTGCACGCCGAAGCCGAACCGCTCGCGGATCGCGGCGAACACCGTGGGCGCGAAGTCGAGGTAGGCCGTGCTCTCCCAGGTGGCCTCCTCGGGCAGGTGGGAGCTCGCGGGTTCGTAGACGCGCCCGTCGCCGGGCGAGATCCCGTAGGTCCCGGCGGCCCCGGGCACGGCGGCCTGCACGCGGACCGCCTTGAAACCCCGCTCCAGGTGCTCGGCGAAGCGGTCCGAGAGCTCCTCGACGTCACGACCCTCGGCGTGGCCGTAGACCAGAACGCCGTCGCGGCAGGCACCGCCGAGGAGGTCGTGCACGGGCAGGGCGGCGACCTTGCCCTTGACGTCCCACAGGGCGACGTCGACGGCGGCGATCGCGGTCATGGTCACCGGTCCGCGCCGCCAGTAGGCGCCCTTGTAGAGGTACTGCCAGGTGTCCTCGATGCGCGCGGGGTCCCGCCCGATCAGCAGCGGGCACACGTGGTCGCGCAGGTAGGAGGCGACGGCGAGCTCACGGCCGTTCAGGGTGGCGTCGCCGACGCCGACGACGCCGTCGGAGGTCTCCACGACGAGGGTGACGTAGTTGCGCCCCGGGGACGAGACGACGACCCGGGCACCGGTGATCTTCATTGAACGCTCCCGCGGTGGACTGCTTGCATACTAGTACACCAGTGGCGCCGCGGACAGCTCCCCTCCGGGTCGGGTTAGCGTCGGGCGGGTGAGCGACCGCGCGACCGCCGCCCCTCCCACGTCCCCCGCGCCCCCCGGGCGCCCCGCGCGCCTGGCCTTCACCGGAGGTGGTTTCCGGGCGGGCCCGCACCTGGACCTGGTGCGCCGGCTGCCGGACCTGTTCGAGGTGACCGGGGTGCTGGTGCGCAGCGCGGCCACCGCGGAGGCGGTGGCCCGGCGCGGGCTGCCGGTGCACCACGACGTGCCCGCGCTGCTGCGCACGGCACCGGACGTGGTCGTGGTCTCGCTGCCGGCGGCCGCGGCCCCCCCGCTGGTGCTGGAGCTGCTGGAGCGGGGCGCGGCCGTCGTGGTGGAGACGCCCCCGGCCCCGGACCTGGCCGGGCTGCGCGCGCTGTGGGAGGCGGTCGGCCCGTCCGGGCGCGTCCAGGTCGCGGAGCAGTACCTGCTCTCCCCGCACAACGCCGCCCGCGCCGAGGTCGTGCGCCGCGGCCTGCTGGGGGTCCCGACCTCGGTGCAGGTCTCCTCCACGCAGCTGCACCACGCCACCTCGATGATCCGCGGGCTGCTGGGCGTGGGTGCGCAGCCGGCCCGCGTCCTCGCGAGCGCCACGACCGCACCGCTGGCGGACCCCGTCTCCCGCGCCGGCTGGACCGGCAGCGCGCAGCCGCGCCCGCAGGTGACGACGGTGGCCACCTTCGACTTCGGCGACGGGCGCAGCGCGCTGTACGACTTCACCGAGACGCAGACCCGCAACCCGCTGCGCACGCGGCGGATGATCGTGCGCGGCAGCGCCGGCGAGGTCGTCGACGACCGCGTGGTCCGCCTGGCCGACGCGGTGACCGTGCTGACGTCCTCCATCGAACGGCGGCAGACCGGGCACCACCAGGACGTGCAGGGGGCGGACCTGGACATCCTCTCCCTCGACGGGCAGGTGCTGTTCCGCAACCCCTTCCCGGGCGCCCGGCTGTCCGACGAGGAGATCGCCGTCGCCACGCTGCTGCAGCGGGCCGCCGCCTGGGCGCGCGGCGAGGGGCCGGCGCCGTACCCGCTCGCCGAAGCGGCCCAGGACCACCTGCTCGGGCTGGCGATCGGCACGGCCCTGGCCGCGGGCCGTGCCGTGCTCACCTCGACCGAGGCGTGGGCGGCGGCGCTGGAGCGTTGACCGGCGCTGCCGCCCTGCGGTCCTCCGCCGATCAGGCACCCGCCCGACGCGGGCCGGCCGCCGCCCGGGCTCAGCGCAGCTGCTCGAGCACGTCGGTGGCGCGGTGCCCCGCCGGCACGCCCTCGACCAGCACCGCCAGACCGCGGCTGTTGCGCGTGCGCAACCCCACGATCGCCTGGTAGGCCGGGGAGCGGTACCAGGCCTCGGCGTCGCCGGGGCCTGGGAAGCCGAGGACGACCAGGTCGCCGGACCACTGCCCCTCCACCGCGCGCGCGCTCGCCCCGTGGACGAGGAAGCAGCCCCCGTACGGGGCCATGGTCTCCTCGATCGAGAGCAGGTAGCGCTCGATGTCGGGGCCGGGCCGCACGTCGAGCAGGTGCGCCACGGCGTAGGAGCCGCACGGCCGCACCGCCGGGTACCGCTCGGCCGTCCCCGTCCCCGTCCCCGTCGCCCCGGGCACGCGGCCCGTGCCGCCCGTGCCGCCCGTGCCGTTCATGTCGTCCATGTCGATCTCCCGCCTCGTCGTCGTGGTCACCGCGGTCGTGCTGCGGACGGGGTCAGCGTGGGAGTGGTGCCCGCGCCGGCGCGATGACCTCCGAGGTAACGGCGCGCTGCCACCGCGACTGGCTACCGTTCCGCGCATGAGCGCTGCCCTCGACAGCGGCCGGCCGCCCGTCGGGGCGCTGGTGCGCACCTGGCGCCGGCGCCGCCGGCTGAGCCAGCTGGACCTCTCGTGCGCGTGCGGCGTCTCCACCCGCCACCTCAGCTTCGTCGAGACCGGCCGGTCCCGGCCCGGCCGCCAGCTGCTGCTGCGCCTGGCCGAGCAGCTCGACGTCCCGCCGCGCGCCCGCAACGACCTGCTGCTCGCGGCCGGGTACGCGCCCCAGCACCCCGAGCACCGGCTGGCGGACGCGCCCATGGCCCCGGTGCGCCAGGCGCTGGAGCTGCTGCTGGCGGCCTACGAGCCCTTCCCCGCCCTCGTCGTGGACCGCTGCTGGACGCTGGTGGCCGCCAACCGCAGCACCGGGCTGCTCACCGCCGGCGCCGCCGGGCACCTGCTGGAGCCGCCGGTGAACGTGCTGCGCCTGAGCCTGCACCCCGACGGGCTCGCACCGCGCATCACCAACCTGGCGCAGTGGCGCTCCCACCTGCTGCACCGCCTCGCCCGCGACGCCGCGGCCACCGCCGACCCGGTCCTGGCCCGGCTGCACGAGGAGCTGGCCGCCCTGCCCGGCGGGAGCGACCCGGACGCGGCGCCGGAGGCCGTCGTCGTGCCGCTGCGCATCCGGCACGACGGGCAGGAACTGGTGTTCCTGAGCACCGTGACCACCTTCGGCACCGCCGTGGACCTGACCGCGGCGGAACTGAGCATCGAGACCTTCCTGCCCGCCGACGCCCGCACCGCCGCCGCCACCTCCCGCTGCGCCGGCACCTCTCCGGCCGACCCCGGCACCTGACCCCGGCACGTGACCCCGCGCGAGTGCCACCATGGCCCGCACGAGCGCCCGGACCTCCCGCCTCGGCGCTCCCGGTGATCGACGGCGACCCGCGAGGAGGACCAGGTGGACCCGCCTCGGCGCACCCGGCCGGCGCGGTGGGCGCGCTCGGTGCTGCCCACGGCGCCCACCCTGGCCACGACCGCCCGCCTGAGCACCGCGGGGGTGCTGGCCTACCTGCTCACCCTCGCCGTCACCCGGGGACCCGTGGACCTCACCGGTGCGCTGACCGCGCTGCTGGTCATGCAGGCCTCCGCCCACGCCAGCCTGCGCATGGGCGTGGTGCGGGTCGGCGCGGTGCTCACCGGCGTCCTGGTCGCCGTGGCCCTGTCCACCTGGAGCGGGCTGACCTGGTGGAGCCTGGGCCTGGCGATCGCCGCCTCCCTGCTGCTGGCCAGCGCCCTGCGCCTGGGGCAGCAGGCCCTGGAGACGCCCATCAGCGCCATGCTCGTGCTGGCCGTCGGCGGTCAGGAGATCGCCGCCGAGACCCGCGTCGTGACGACCCTGGTCGGCGCCGGCGTCGGGGTGGCGTTCACCGTGCTGCTGCCCCCGCCGGTCCCCACCGGCCGGGCGGTCGCCAGCGTCGGCACCGTGGCCGCCGAGCAGGCCGACTGCCTGCTGGCGGCGAGCTCCTCGATGTCCGCGCAGCCGATCACCCGCGAGCAGGTCAGCGGCTGGCTGACCCGGGCGCGCCGGGTCGACGCCACCGCCGAGGAGGCCGCGCACGCGGTCGAGGTCGTCAAGGACGTGCGCCGCCTGAACGCGCGGGCGATCGGCACCGCCGACGTGGAACCGGCGCTGCGCACCGGGCTGCAGGCGCTGGAGCACACGGCGCTGGCCATCCGCACCCTCTTCGCCGTGATGCGCACCGAGGCGCCGCGCCACCCCACGCCCGACGACGGCTACGGCGAGGAGGTCCGCCAGGCGTTCGCCGTCGTCCTCGCCGAGGTCGCCGCCTGCCTGCGCGCCTTCGGGGAGCTGGTGCAGGCGGAGGTCGCGGGGGGCGAGGCCGAGGTGGAGCGCACCCTGGCGCACAGCCTGGAGGTGGCCGGTGAGGCCCGGGCGATCCTCACCGAGCTGCTCTTCGTCGACCCGCGGGCGGAGACCTCCCTGTGGCTGCTGCGCGGTTCGATCCTCACCGCGGTGCAGCAGGTGCTCACCCCCCTGGACCTGGAGGAGCGGGCCCGGGTCCGGCAGGAGAACCCCCCCGCCCGACCCGCGCTGCAGGCCATCACCCCGCTGGTGCGCAGGATGCTGCCGGCGCGCAGCCGCCGGCGGGCCCGCTCGCTGCTGCGCCGCGGCAGGAGGGTCTGGCGACGGCTGCACCGGCCGTGACGGCGCGGGCGGTTCAGACCTCGGTCAGGGACCGGGTCGCCTCCGCGTCCAGCTCGGCGAGCACGACGTCGGCCATCCCCGTCAGCAGGTCCAGGGCCGCTCCGCGCTGCGCGACGGGCACCGCCTGCTCGAGGACGCGCTCGAGGCGCCCCCAGATCTCCTCCACCCGCCCGCGCAGCGCGTTGCCGGCCGGCGTGGGCTCGACGAGGGTGGCGCGCCCGTCGCCGGGATCGGCGCGCCGGCGCAGGTAGCCGGCGCGCTCCAGGCGCTGCACGGTGCGGGTGGTGGCCGCGGAGTCCTTGCCGAAGTGCGCCGCCAGCGCGCTCTGGCGCACCGGGCCCACCGCCCACAGGTGCATCATCAGCGCGCCCTGCTCGGGGTGCAGGCCGACCTCGCGCGCGAGCTGGCCGGCCAGCGCCCGGTGCGCGCGCGCCAGCCGCAGGACCGCCGCGCTCAGCGGGCCGAAGTCGACGGCGCGTTCGGCCGCGGCCCGCGCGGCGGTGGACGGCGGGGTCGTCGAGGTGGTGCGCACGGGGACCTCCCACGGACGGAACGGGACAGAACAGGACGGGGGCTGTGAGCCTACCGCCTGACCGGGTCAGGTGACCACGTCGAGCACTCCGCGGGCCGAGGGGTGCCGCGAGAGGCGAAGCACCGCAGCGCTCCTCGGCACCCGGCCGGGAGGAAACCTCGCACTCCCGTTGCACTACCTGTCGTAGACAGTTACCTTCGACGCAGGCAGGACCCACCCGAGAGAGGAACCCCGGATGAGCACCACGACGAACTCCGCGACACGCACCACCACCGCGCCGCAGGCGGGCCCCCGCACCGGCGCCGAGGAGGTCGCGGCGTGCTGAACGACCTGCCCCGCACCACGTTCGGCGACCTCGGCGCAGCGCGCTTCGTGTCCCTGACGACCTTCCGCCGCACCGGTGAGGGCGTGGCCACCCCGGTGTGGATCGCCTCCTCCGGCGAGCACCTGCTCGTCACCACCCCCGCGACCAGCGGCAAGGTCAAGCGCCTGCGCCGCGACGGGCGCGTGCTCCTCGCGCCGTGCGGGCGCTTCGGCGCCGTCGCCCCCGGCGCGGTCCCGATGGAGGGCGTCGCCGAGGTCCTCGGGACCGACCGCGAGCACCCGCGGGAGACGGAGGCGCTGCGCCGCAAGTACGGGCTGGAGTACCGGGGTGTCGTGGCGCTGGAGGCCCTCGGGCGCCGCCGGCGCGGCGGCAGCGACGAGCGCCTCATCGTGCGGATCGCCCCGGCCGCCCCGGGCGCGGCCGGCTGAGCCGCGCGCCGCCGCCCCGGCGGCGCAGGTGCTCACCGTCGTCGCCGACGTCTCGCAGGAAGGCGACGTCGACTCCTGCATCGCCGCCACCCCGCAGCGCTTCGGGCGCATCGACGGGTTCCTCGACGACGCCGGCATCGAGGGCCGCCAGAACCCCACCGAGGACTTCACGGCCGCCGAGCAGTTCATCCAGGCCGACCCGACCGTGCGCCGCGGCCGGTCCGCCGAGGACTGGACCGGGACCCGTCCGGGGTCGGGGCCGGGCGTCCCCCGGCATCGACCCCGGGCGCCGGACGGGGCGGCCGGGCGGCGCTGCCCGTGCCGCGCGCTGGGTACAGTCCCCGGCTGTGGACCTCGTCGCGGCCTGCCGCGCCCTCGTCGCCGTCAGCGCTCGAGGCAGCTTCACCGCGGGCGCCGCGCAGGCGGGCGTGCCCCAGCCGGTCGCCAGCCGGCGGATCGCGGCGCTGGAGCAGCACCTGGGCGCCCGGCTGCTGGACCGCTCCACGCGCGCGGTGGCCCCCACCGCCTTCGGCCGCGACGTGCTCCCGGCGGCCCGCCGGCTGATCGAGGCGGCCGACGCGCTGCTGCAGCAGGCGGGTTCCGCCCGTGTGCGCCCGCTCGGGCTGGCGGTGCCCGACACGTGCCCGCAGGAGGAGCTCGTGCGCCTGGTCGCCGAGGCCTTCGAGCAGCGGATCACCCTGCGCCTGCACCGCGCCGGGCCCGCCGAGCGCGCCGAGCTGGCGCAGTCGCGCCAGGTGCGGGTGGCGGTGGTCGCGGCGCCGGCGGACGAGGCCACGTGGCAGGTGCCGCTGGGCCTGGCGTCCGGAGCCGCGGCACCGCCGGCGAAGATCCACCTGGACACCCTGCGCGAGGGCCGACTGACCGGGGCCGAGCGCCGGCGCCGGGTGTGGTTGCAGCCCGAGGACGACGTGCCGCACGTGCGCGACCGCCTGCTCGCCCTGGGCGACGCCGCCGGCCTGCAACCGGTGCAGGTCGCCGTGGCCGACTCGGTGGTCACCGCCGCCGCGCAGGTCCTGACCTCCGAGGACCTCCTGCTGTGCTCGCGCCGGCAGGCCCGCGACCTGCACCTGCCGTGGTCGGCGCTGGGCGAGGGCGGACTGCGCCGCGGCTACCGGCTCGCCGGCGCCGAGCACGAGGACCTCGCGCGCGTCGCCTCACTGCTGGGGACCGGTCTCGGCGCCTGCCTGGGCGCCACCGGGCAGGAACCCCCGCGCAGCGCCCCCGCCGGTGCGGGGGCCGGCGCAGGAACCGGCGCGACGGTGGACCGGTGAGCGCGGCGCGGGTGCTCGGCCGGGCCCGGCAGACGCTGCACGACGCCGGTCTGCGCGGCTCGTTCCTGGTGCGCGACCTCGACAGCGGCGAGGAGATCGGCATCGAGGCGGACGCGCCGTTCGCCCTGGCCTCGCTGGTGAAGCTGCCGCTGGCGATCGCCACGCTGGAGCGGATCCACCGCGGCGAGCTGGACGCCTCGGCGCAGGTGCTGGTGCAGCCCGGGCGCATCACCACCCCCGGCCCGACGGGCACCAGCCGCTTCCGGAACCCGGCCTCGATCGCCGTGGAGGACCTGCTGCACCTGAGCGTCTCGCTCAGCGACAACGGCGCCGCCGACGCGCTGTTCTCCCTGACCCCCCTCCCGGTGGTCGCCGCCGAGCTGCAGCGGCTCGGCCTCGGCGGCCTCGCGGTCCGGCACCACCTGCGCGACCTGGTGGAGACCCCGGCGGAGTCGCTGGGTCCCGGGCGCGTGCACCTGGCGCACTCGCTGGCCGTCGGGGCGGCCACGGCCGGTCGCGGCCACGCGCTGCACCACCTGGACGTCAGCCGCGCCAACGCGGGTTCCGCGCGCGCCGTCACCGACGTGCTCCAGGAGCTGTGGCGCCCGAAGGCCGTCGACGCGCGGACCGCCGAGCGCGTGCGCGAGCTGATGGCCGCCAACGTCTTCCGCCAGCGCCTGGCACCGGACTTCCACACCGACTCCTCGTCGTGGTCGTCCAAGACCGGGACGCTGCTGAACCTGCGCCACGAGGCGGGGGTGGTCGAGCACGCCGACGGCTCCGCCTTCGCCGTCACCGCCTTGACGGAGTCCACCGTGTCGGCGGCGGCCCAGCCGCGCGCCGAGGCGGCCATGGGGCACGTGGCGCGCACGCTGCGCGACCACCTGCGCGAGCGCCTGGGCGGCTGAGGCGCGGCCAGCACCCCGGCGCCCGCCCATGCGCGGACGGCATGGAACCCGCCGTCCCCGTCTTGGCCGGCGTCGCCCGTCGACAGGAGGCTGGTCCCCATGAGACGTCCCCTCACCGCCGCCGCCCTCGCCCTGGCGCTCGCGGGCTGCGGCTCCCCCACCGCCGAGCCCGGCGCCGGGAGCACCGCCGGTCCTCCGTCCGCCACGAGCAGCACCGCGACCCCGACCGGCACCCCCGCCGCCACCGGCACCGGCGAGGCCGCCGAGCGGTTCGCGCAGCTGGAGCAGCGCTTCGACGCCCGACTGGGCCTGTTCGCCGTCGACACCGGATCGGGGGAGGTCGTCACGCACCGCGCCGACGAGCGCTTCGCCTTCGCCTCCACCTACAAGGCGCTCGCGGCCGCGGCCGTGCTGGACCGCACCACCGACGCCGAGCTGGACGGCGTGGTGACGTGGGAGGCCGGCGACCTCGTCGACCACTCCCCCGTCACCGGGGACCACGTGGCCACCGGCCTGCCGCTGCGCGCGGTGGCCGAGGCCGCGATCACCGTCAGCGACAACACCGCCGCCAACCTGCTGCTGGAGCGCCTCGGCGGCCCGCAGGCGCTGGAGCAGGAGCTGCGCGCCCTCGGCGACGGCGCCACCGAGGTGGACAGCACCGAACCCGAGGTCAACGACCACGTCCCCGGCGAGACGCAGGACACCAGCACCCCGCGGGCGATGGCCACCTCGCTGCGGGCCTACGCCGTCGGCGACGCCCTGGAGGCCGGTGACCGCGAGCAGCTGGTGGAGTGGCTGCGGGCCAACACCACCGGCGGCGAGCAGGTCCGCGCCGGCGTGCCGGCCGGCTGGGTCGTGGGCGACAAGACCGGGCACGCGGGCGTGTACGGCAACCAGAACGACATCGCGGTGGTCTGGCCCGCCGGCGACCGCGCACCGTGGGTGCTGACCGTGCTCACCGACCGCACCGGCGTGGACGACGAGTCCGACGACGCCCTGCTGGCCGAGGCGACGCGGGTCGTCGTGCAGCAGCTCGGCTGACGGACGTCCGCACCGCGCGGGGAGCCGGCCGGCGAGGGGCGTCAGCGGGCGTCGTCGCCCGTCCCCCCGGACGGTGGGATCGGCACGGCGCGGCCGTCGAGCAGCAGCTGGCCGGCGCGCGCCTTGGTCTCGGTGTCGTCGGTGTTCCACAGCTCGTCCAGCGCCAGCACGTCGTCGTAGGTGTACCCGGCGTCCCAGAACGCCTCGTACTGGGCGCGGGTGTACCCCTCGGGCATCGCCGACCAGTCGATGCCGACCGCCTGCGCGACGTCCTCCACCACCCGCGCCACACCGGAGTAGGGCGCCGCGGCGGCTGCCGCGCCGGCGCCGGCGACGACCAGCCCCGAGGCCAGCGCACCGACGAGCACGGCCTTCCCGCCGCGGCGGGCCAGGGTGGAGACCGTCGCCGCACCGTCCGCGGGACCGGTGCGCGCGTGGCGGTCCGCGCCGCGGGCGAGCGCGGCCTCGGCCCGGGCGGTGACCACGGCCGGGTCGGGTGCGGTGCGCGCGTGCGCGTGCAGGGACCGGGTGATCTGCCGGACCAGTTCGTCCTCGTCGTCGCGCAGGCGTTCCTCGGCGGCGCCGTCGTGCGCTCGCGGGTGCTCGCTCATCGGGTCTCCGTGGGGGTCGACGGGTCGGTGCGGCGCAGGGTGGCCAGGGCGCGGGAGGCGTGGGAGCGGACGGTGACGGCGGAGGTCCCCAGCACGCTGGCGATCTCGGCGTCGTCGAGCCCCTCGTAGTAGCGCAGCACCAGGACGGTGCGCTGCCGGGCCGGCAGGGCGCTCAGGCGGTGCCAGACCGCGTCGTCGGCGGCGACCCGCTCGGCGTGGTCGCCGTGCGGGTCGCCGTGGGCGGCCAGCACCTCGTCGCTGGCCGGCCTGATGGTGCGCACGTGCCAGCGCCGGCGCCAGGACAGGTGCTCGTTGGTCACCATCCGCCGCAGGTACAGGTCCGGTCGCTCCAGCAGCGCGATGCGCCGCCACCGCACGTGGGCGCGCAGCAGCACCTCCTGCACGATGTCCGCGGCGGTGTGCCCGTCCCCCGTCAGCACGGTGGCGTAGCGCAGCAACCCGGGCAGGTGGGCGCGCACCACCTCGTCGAGGCGAGGGCTCGCGGCGTCCGCGACCGCGTCGGGCTCGTCGGGTCCGTCGACCGCGTCGGGTTCGTCGACCGCGTCGGGTTCGTCGGCGGGACGCGGCGGGTGCTCGTCGGCGGGTCCCGCGCCGGCCGGGCCCACGCGCGGGACGGGGCCCGTCGCCGGTCCGGCCGCTCGCACCGGGGCGCTCACCGGGGCACCACGGCCATCTCCTCCAGGGCGGTGCGGGGGTCGGCCGCGGACGCGCGGCCGGGCCGGGGCAGCGGGCGGGGGTCCAGGCACCGGGTGAGCAGCGCCTGGACGAGCGCGGCGCGTGCGACGACGGCGTGGCCGTCGACGTCGCCGGGCAGGATGCGCACCTCCACGGTGTCGCGCACCGGTCGCTCGCTGAGCAACTGCGCGAGGTTGACGTCGGCGTACTTGGTGACGCCGGTCCCCCGCGCCGCCTCCCGCAGGCGCTGCCAGCCGGTGCGCCCGGCCTCGTCCTCCCAGGTCCCCTCGACCAGCTCGACCAGGGCCGGCGGCAGGGGGGCCAGCCGCCGGCAGGCGGGGTTGGTGCCCAGCGCCGACCACAGCTGCTCGCGCCAGTGCGCGAACAGGCGCACCAGGTTGGCGAAGGCGTGCGTGCGCCGGAAGGGTGCCCCGTCCACGTGCAGGTGCACCGCGGCCTCCTGCGGGACGCTGAACCCGAGGTCGCGCGCCGGCGCCAGCAGCTGCTCCAGCACCCGCGCGTGCTCGCTGCGCAGGGGCGGGGTGACCACCTCGCAGGGACGTTCGCGCCCCGGCGGCAGCGGCAGGGCCACGGCGACGCTGGCGCCGGTGGCGTCGTCGACCTTCGCCGCCGCGGGGAAGGCCTGGAGAGGGACCCCGAACAGGTCCGCCACCGGCTGCAGGACCTGCTCCAGCGGCGCCCGCGGGTCGGTGTGCCGCTCGATCAGGCGCAGCAGCCGCGGGTCGTCGCACAGGACGCGGTACCAACCCCGATGGCCGGGGTGGCCGGTACGGGCGGTGCCACCGGTGCCGCCGGGGTGCGGGGCCAGGTCGGCGACGATGGTGATGTCGTCGACGAGGCGGGCCAGCGGCGCCCCCGCGGCGTCGGTGACGTCGAAGGCCGGGGACAGGTGGTGGAACAGGCCGACGCCCGGCACCTTCGAGGGTTCGCTGTCGGTGTGGAAGGAGCGGTGCACCGCGCCGCCGCAGCGGGCGGCCAGCTCCTCGGCGAGCACCTGCCGGTCGGAGCCGGCGGGTGCCAGCAGCTCGATCTCGAAACCGGTGCGCATCGGCAGTCGCACGTCGATCGTCGTCTCCTCGGACAGCGGGGTTCGGGTGCCGGGCGTGGCGGTCAGGAGGTGGCGGGCGTGCCGCTGGGGGCCAGCGGCAGGCTCTGCCCGTCCAGGACCAGCTGCCCGGCGCGCGCCTTGGTCTCGGTGTCGCCGGTGCCCCACAGCTCGTTGAGCACCAGCACGTCGTCGTAGGTGTACCCGGCGCCCCAGAAGGCCTCGTACTGGGCCCGGTCGTAGCCCTCGGGCATGGCCGTCCAGTCGACGCCCACGGCCCGGGTGATCTCCAGGACGGCCCGTCCGGTCGCCGACGGGGCGGCGGCCGCCGCGACCCCGGCGCCGGCCAGGGACACCCCGGCGGCCAGCGCGCCAGCGGCCAGCAGCCGGCGCGGGCGCCGGCGCGGGGCGAGCGGTGCAGCGGTGGCCGGGGTGGTGCAAGCGGGGGTGGTGACGGGGGTG
>NZ_JAAALL010000106.1 GCF_009906315.1 Kineococcus vitellinus
CCGAGCGCGAGGGCGACCTGCTGCGCAACTTCCGCAAGTACTCGCGGATGCCGTTCAAGCGCCAGGACAGCGACTGGGAGTGGCTGACCCTGGCCCAGCACCACGGCCTGCCGACGCGGGTGCTGGACTGGACCTACTCCCCCCTGGTGGCGCTGCACTTCGCGACCGCCGACGTCGCCCGCCACGACGTGGACGGCGCCGTGTGGTCGGCGGACTTCGTGGCCGCCCACCGGCGGCTGCCCGCCGTGCTGGGCGAGGTGCTGGCGAGCTCCGGCGGGGCGCAGTTCACCGTGGACCAGCTCGGCGAGGTCGCCCCCGACCTGACCGCCTTCGACGGCCTGCACGGCGAGGCGTTCCTGGTCTTCTTCGAGCCGCCCTCGCTGGACGACCGGATCGTCAACCAGTACGCGAGCTTCTCGGTGCTCTCCTCGGCGGCCGAGCGCACCGACGAGTGGCTGGTGGCCGCCGAGCCGCCCATGGTGCGCCGCGTCGTGGTCAGCGCGCGGCTCAAGCCGCAGGTGCGCGAGCGGCTGGACCAGGCCAACATCACCGAGCGCGTGCTCTTCCCCGGCCTGGACGGGCTGAGCCGGTGGCTCACCCGGTACTACACGAGCCCGCCGCGCGTGCGCTGACCCGCTCGGGGCGGGTCGGCGGCACGTGCGACGGGCTCGCGGGGCCTCAGGCGGTCAGCGGGGCCGCGTCCGCGCGGATCGGCGAGGGCAGGGCGGTGTCGCCCATGAGGAACTCGTCGACGGCCGCGGCGCAGGCCCTGCCCTCCGCGATCGCCCAGACGATGAGCGACTGCCCGCGGCCGGCGTCACCGGCGACGAAGACGCCCGGGGTGGACGTCGCGTAGTCGGCGGTGCGGCTGAAGCGGGTCCGCGCGTCCGGCGCCAGGCCCAGCTGGGGGACCAGGCCGCCCTGCTCGGGGCCGGCGAAGCCGATGGCCAGCAGCACCAGCTGCGCCGGCAGGTCCTGCTCGGTGCCCTCCACGGGCGTCCACGTGCCGTCGACCTTGCGCACCTCGACGATGCGCAGCGCCTTCACGCGGCCGTGCTCGTCGCCGATGAAGGCCTGCGTCGAGGCGGAGAAGCGCCGCTCGCCGCCCTCCTCGTGGGAGGAGGAGACGCTGAAGACCTTCGGCATCGTCGGCCACGGCTCGTCCTCGGTGCGGTCGCCCGGGGCCTGCGGGTAGATGTCCAGCTGGGTCACCGAGCGCGCGCCCTGGCGCAGGGCGGTGCCGTAGCAGTCCGAGCCGGTGTCGCCGCCGCCGATGACGACGACGTCGAGGCCGGCGGCGTCGATGTAGTCCGCCGGGCGCTCCTCGCCGACCGCGACGCGGTTGGTCGGCGGCAGGTACCGCATCGCCTGGTGGATGCCCTCCAGCTCGCGGCCGGGCAGGTCGACGTCGCGCCACTGGGTCGCGCCGGTGGCCACCACGACGGCGTCGTAGCGGTCGCGCAGCTGCTCGCCGGTGATGTCGGTGCCGATGTCCACGCCCGGGCGGAAGCGGGTGCCCTCGGCCTCCATCTGCGCCAGGCGGCGGTCCAGGACCGAGCGCTCCATCTTGAACTCGGGGATGCCGTAGCGCATCAGCCCGCCGATCCTGTCGTCGCGCTCGTAGACGGCGACGGTGTGACCGGCGCGGGTCAGCTGCTGCGCGGCGGCCAGCCCCGCGGGGCCGGAACCGACGACGGCGACCGTCTTGCCGGTCAGCCGCTCGGGGACGCGCGGCTCCAGCCAGCCGTTGTCGGCGGCGTTCTCCGCGATCATCACCTCGACCTGCTTGATCGTCACCGGCGGCTGGTTGATGCCCAGCACGCAGGCCGACTCGCACGGCGCCGGGCACAGCTTCCCGGTGAACTCGGGGAAGTTGTTGGTCGCGTGCAGGCGCTCGATGGCCTCGCGCATGTCGCCGCGGCTGACCAGGTCGTTCCACTCGGGGATGAGGTTCCCCAGCGGGCAGGCGTTGTGGCAGAACGGGATGCCGCAGTCCATGCAGCGGCCCGCCTGGCGCTGCAGGGTGCCGAGGTCCTGCTTCTCGTAGACCTCGCGCCAGTCCATGAGGCGCAGCGGCACCGGGCGCCGCGGCGGCAGCTCGCGCTCGCGGACGGTGAGGAACCCGCGGGGATCAACCATGAGAAGCCTCCATGATGCGGGTCAGGACCGCCTCGGAGTCGGGGGCGAGGCCGTCGCTGACGGCCTTGGCCCGCACCTCCATGACGCGGCGGTAGTCCCGCGGGACGATCGTCGAGAACCGCTGCCGGGCGGCGCCCCAGTCGGAGAGCAGCTTGGCGGCGGTGGTGGAGTCGGTGTGCTCGCGGTGGGCCACGAGCAGGTCGTGCACGCGGGCCGCGGCCTCGTCGTCCATCGGCTGGACGTCGACCATGTCGCGGTTGACGCGGCTCTCCTTGAGGTCGAGCACGTGGGCGAAGCCGCCGGACATGCCGGCGGCCACGTTGCGCCCGACCCGCCCGAGGACGACGACCTCACCGCCGGTCATGTACTCCAGCGCGTGGTCGCCGACGCCCTCGACGACGGCGGTGGCACCGGAGTTGCGCACGCAGAAGCGCTCCCCCACCTCGCCGCGCAGGAAGAGCGAACCGCTCGTCGCGCCGTAGCCGATGACGTTGCCGGCGACGATGTCGCGCTCGCGCGAGCCCGACGCGCGGTCGGGGCGCACGACGACCGTGCCGCCCGACAGCCCCTTGCCGACGTAGTCGTTGGCGTCGCCGAACAGCCGCAGCGTGATGCCGCGGGGCAGGAAGGCGCCCAGCGACTGGCCGGCGGAGCCGGTGAACGTCACGTCGATCGTGCCCTCGGGCAGCCCCTGCTCGCCGTACCGCTTGGTCACCTCGTGGCCCAGCAGGGTGCCGACGGTGCGGTTGACGTTGCGCACGGGCAGCTCGATGCGCACCGGGGTGCCGTCGCGCAGCGCACCGCTGGCGCGCTCCACGAGGACGTGGTCCAGCGCCTTCTCCAGACCGTGGTCCTGCTCCTGCGAGCGGTGCAGCGTGGAGCCCTCCGGCGGGACCGGTGCGTGCAGGATCGGCGCCAGGTCCAGGCCCGAGGCCTTCCAGTGCGCGACCGCGCGGCGGGTGTCGAGGACCTCGACGTGGCCGACGGCCTCCTCCACGGAGCGGAAGCCCAGCGAGGCCAGCAGCTCGCGCACCTCCTGGGCGATGAACTCGAAGAAGTTCACGATGTACTCGGCCTTGCCGGTGAAGCGCGCCCGCAGCTCCGGGTTCTGGGTGGCCACCCCGACGGGGCAGGTGTCCAGCTGGCACACCCGCATCATGATGCAGCCGGAGACGACCAGCGGAGCGGTCGCGAAGCCGAACTCCTCCGCCCCGAGCAGGGCGGCGATGACGACGTCGCGGCCGGTCTTGAACTGCCCGTCGACCTGGACGACGATCCGGTCGCGCAGCCCGTTGACGACGAGGGTCTGCTGGGTCTCGGCCAGGCCGAGCTCCCAGGGGCCGCCGGCGTGCTTGAGGCTGGTGAGCGGGGCCGCGCCCGTCCCGCCGTCGGCGCCCGAGATGAGCACGACGTCGGCCTTGGCCTTGGACACGCCGGTCGCGACCGTGCCGACCCCGACCTCGGAGACGAGCTTGACGTGGACCCGGGCGGCCGGGTTCGCGTTCTTGAGGTCGTGGATGAGCTGGGCGATGTCCTCGATGGAGTAGATGTCGTGGTGCGGCGGCGGCGAGATGAGCCCCACGCCCGGCGTGGAGTGCCGGGTCCTGGCGATGTTCGGGTACACCTTGTGGCCCGGCAGCTGCCCGCCCTCGCCCGGCTTGGCGCCCTGGGCGACCTTGATCTGCAGGTCGGTCGCCGAGGTGAGGTAGTTGCTCGTCACGCCGAAGCGGCCGGAGGCGATCTGCTTGACCCGGGAGGTGCGCTCGGGGTCGTAGAGGCGGTCCACGTCCTCGCCGCCCTCGCCGGAGTTGGAGCGCCCGCCGAGGCGGTTCATGGCGACCGCGAGGACCTCGTGGGCCTCCTGGCTGATGGAGCCGTAGCTCATCGCGCCGGTGTTGAACCTCTTGACGATCTCGCTGACGGGCTCGACCTCCTCCAGCGGGATCGGCTCGCGCGCGCCCTTGCGCAGCTGCAGCAGGCCGCGCAGCGTCATGAGGCGCTCGGACTGCTCGTCCACCCGGGAGGTGTACTTGCGGAAGAGGGCCTCGTTGCGCTGGCGGGTGGAGTGCTGCAGCTGGAAGACCGTCTCGGGGTCGAACAGGTGCGGCTCGCCCTCGCGGCGCCACTGGTACTCCCCGCCGGTCTCCAGCCGGCGGTGGGCGCGCTCCTGCCCCTCCAGGGGGTAGGCCAGGCGGTGGCGCTGGGCGACCTCCTCGGCCAGGACGTCGAGGCCGACGCCGCCCAGGCGCGAGGTGGTGGCGGTGAAGTACTCGTCGACGAGGGTCTGCGAGAGCCCCAGGGCCTCGAAGACCTGCGCGCCGCGGTAGGAGGCCACCGTCGAGATGCCCATCTTCGACATGACCTTCAGCACGCCCTTGCCGAGCGCCTTGATGAGGTTGCGCACCGCGGTCTGGGCGTCGACGTTGGTGATCACGCCGTTGCGGACGAGGTCCTCGACGGTCTCCATCGCCAGGTACGGGTTGATCGCGGCGGCGCCGTAGCCGATGAGCAGCGCGACGTGGTGCACCTCGCGCACGTCGCCGGCCTCGACGACCAGGCCGACCTGGGTGCGCAGCTTCTGGCGCACCAGGTGGTGGTGCACGGCGCTGGTCAGCAGCAGCGACGGGATCGGCGCGTGCTCGGCGTTGGAGTCGCGGTCGGAGAGCACGACGAAGACCGCGCCGTCGGCGATCGCGCGCGAGACCTCCGCGCGGATCTCCTCGATGCGCCGGGCCAGCTCCGCGCCGCCGCCGGCCACCCGGTACAGGCCCTTGACGGTGTGCGTCGTGCGGCCCGGGTTGCGGCGGTCCTTGTCGATGTGGACGATCTTGGCCAGCTCGTCGTTGTCGACGACCGGGAAGGGCAGCACCAGCTGGTGGCAGTGCGCCGGCGACTCGCCCAGGAAGTTCTGCTGCGGGCCGGCCGCGGTGATCAGCGAGGTGACGAGCTCCTCGCGGATGGCGTCCAGCGGCGGGTTGGTGACCTGGGCGAAGAGCTGGGTGAAGTAGTCGAAGAGCAGCCGCGGGCGCTGGGAGAGCACGGCGATGGGGGTGTCGGAGCCCATCGAGCCGATCGGCTCGGCCGCGGCGCGGGCCATCGGGGCCAGGATGAGCCGCAGCTCCTCCTCGGTGTAGCCGAAGGTCTGCTGGCGGCGGGTCACCGAGGCGTGGCTGTGCACGACGTGCTCGCGCTGGGGCAGCTCGCCCAGGTGCACGACCTTCTTGAGCCACTCGGCGTACGGCTGGGCGGCGGCCAGCTCGGCCTTGATCTCCTCGTCGTCGACGATGCGCCCGGCGGCGGTGTCGACGAGGAACATCTTGCCGGGGGCCACGCGGCCGCGGGTGACGATCGAGGCGGGGTCCAGGTCGAGCACGCCGGTCTCGGAGGCCAGCACGACCAGGCCGTCGTCGGTGACCCAGTAGCGCGAGGGGCGCAGGCCGTTGCGGTCCAGGACGCAGCCGACGAGGGTGCCGTCGGTGAAGGTCAGGTTGGCCGGCCCGTCCCAGGGCTCGGAGAACATCGAGTGGAACTCGTAGAAGGCCCGGCGGGCCGGGTCCATCTCGGTGTTGTTCTCCCACGCCTCGGGGATCATCATCAGCACCGCGTGCGGCAGCGAGCGCCCCGCCAGGTGCAGCAGCTCCAGGACCTCGTCGAAGGAGGCGGAGTCCGAGCCCTCGGTCGCGCAGATGGGGCCCAGGCGCTGCACGTCGCCGGGGATGAGCGGGGTGCTCATCGTCGACTCGCGGGCGGCGGTCCAGTTGCGGTTGCCCTTGACGGTGTTGATCTCGCCGTTGTGCGCGATGGTGCGGAAGGGGTGCGCCAGCGGCCAGCTCGGGAAGGTGTTCGTCGAGAAGCGGGAGTGGACCAGGCCGATCTCGCTGGTGAAGCGCCGGTCGGACAGGTCCGGGAAGAAGGGCTCCAGCTGACCGGTGGTGAGCATGCCCTTGTAGACGATCGTCCGCGCCGACAGCGAGGGGAAGTACACGCCGAGGTCGCGCTCGGAGCGCTTGCGCAGGGCGTAGACGCGGCGGTCGAGGTCGATCCCGGCCTCCCCCGCCCGGCCGGCGACGAAGAGCTGCGCGAAGAAGGGCATGCAGGCGCGGGCCTGCTGGCCCACGAGGTCGGCGGTCACCGGGACGTCGCGCCAGCCGAGGACGTCCACCTGCTCCTCGTCGGCGATCTCCTCGATGCGGCGCACGGCCTCGGCCCGCTGCGTCGGGTCCACGGGCAGGAAGGCGTTGCCGACGGCGTAGGCGCCGGCGGCGGGCAGCTCGATGCCCAGCTCCGCCGTGACGGCGCGCAGGAACTCGTCGGGGACCTGGGTGAGGATGCCGGCACCGTCTCCGGTGTTGGTCTCGGCGCCCACGGCACCGCGGTGGTCCAGGTTGCGCAGCGCCGTCAGCGCGTGGTCGACGATGTCGTGACCGGGTTCGCCGCGCATGGTGGCGACGAACGCGACGCCGCAGGCGTCGTGCTCGGCGGCGCGGTCGTAGAGACCGGCGTTCGGCGGGAAGGAGGTGAACGGCAGGGGCCGGACCGCCTGGGCCGAACGGGGTGTCGGGTGCGACGCGGGGGAATGCGACATCAAGTGCACCGTCCTCGCAGAGAGGTCCGAGGACCTCGGTGGACAGGGGGGTCTCTCGACGGGTCTCTTCGAGCGTGTCGTCTCTCCTGGCCTGGTGGGCCACGTCGAGACGAGGTGCGCACCTGGGAGGTGCACACCTCGAACGGGGGACGGCGCTGGCCCGCGTTCACCTCACTGTAACGCCCGCGACGCGGTGCTCAGGCGCACTCCGACGTCACCGGGCGATCACGAATCCTGCGGGTCGCTCCCCGCTGAGGTGCGCCGCACAGGGTCGATCACGGTCGGTCCACCGCCCTGCTGCGCGTGGTCGTCCGACGGGCTGGTGGCCGTCGGGGACCCCGAGGAGGGTACCCGCTCCAGCGGCTCGCCCCGACCGCGCTCGTCGCGGTGCTGGCGGCGCGAGCGCACCAGCGCCGCCAGCGCCGCCAGCAGGACGACGGCCGCGACCCACTGGTTGACCCGCAGCGGGCCGATCGTGTTCGCCTCGTCGACGCGCAGCGCCTCGAACACCGAGCGCCCCGCGGTGTAGAGGACGACGTAGAGCCAGAAGGCCTGCCCGTGCACCAGCCGCCAGCGGCGGTCGGCCAGCACGATGGCGGCGGCCGCCAGCAGGCACCACAGGGACTCGTAGAGGAAGGTCGGGTGGAAGGTGCCCAGCACGAGCGGCTGCCCGTCGGGGCCGGTCACCGCCTCGCCGGCCGCCGCGTCCCACCGGTGGATCGTCAGCGCCCACGGCAGGTCGGTGGCCCGCCCGTACAGCTCGTTGTTGAACCAGTTGCCCCAGCGCCCGGCGGCCTGGGCCACCAGCACCCCCGGGGCCATCGCGTCGGCCAGCGGCGCCAGGCGGTAGCCCGCGCGGCGGCAGGCGATCCAGGCGCCGAGGGCGCCGCCGGCGACGGCGCCCCAGATGCCCAGGCCGCCCTCCCACACGTACAGCGCGCGCACCGGCTCCCCGCCGGCGCCGAAGTACGCCTGCGGAGAGGTGATCACGTGGTAGACCCGGGCGCCGACGACGCCCAGCGGCACCGCCCACACCGCCGCGTCGAGGACGAAGTCCGGCCGGCCGCCCTTGGCCCGCCAGCGCCGCTCGGCGATGAGCACCCCGAGCACGATGCCGAGCACGATGCACAGCGCGTAGGCGCGCAGCGGGACTGGGCCCAGGTGCCAGACGCCCTGCGTCGGGCTGGGGATCGCCGCCCGCACGGCCGCGCCGATCACGGCGCCGCGGTCGCGGCCGCGACCTGGTCGGTGAGGAAGCGCGCGCCGTCCGCGCCGAGCAGCCGGGCGATGCTGCCGTCCCCGCCCTCGGTGGGCTGGGAGACGTCCACGACCGTGCCGTCCGCCTTCGTCAGGCGCACCGTCGGGGTGCCGGCGACCTGCTGGGCGTCCATCGCGGCCTGCACGCGGCGCACGAAGCCCGCGTACTCGTGGCTGTCCAGGGACGCCCGCCACGCTTCGACGTCCGCGACGCCGGCCTCGTCGGCGAAGCCCTGCAGCTCGTCGTCGGTGTAGCCCTCGCCCTCCCGCTCGGGCTGGTTCGCGAAGACCTGCTGGGTGTACTCCACGAAGCGGCCCTGCGCCGCGGCGGCCGCCGCGCCCTCGGCGGCGCGCTCGGAGGCGTCGTTGCCCAGCCGGTCGTCGAGGAAGCTCAGCGTGTGGACGACGACCTTCGCCCTGCCCTCGGCGGCCAGCTGCGGGTAGACCTCGCCGCTGACGTCCTCGAACTGCTTGCAGACCGGGCACTGGTAGTCCAGCCAGATGTCCAGCGTCGGGGCGCCCGCAGCGGGGGTGCCGGGCAGCACGTAGCCGCCGTCGTCGGCGGTCACGCCCGGCGGGGTCGCGCCCTCGGTGCTCGTGGCGGCGTCGCGCTGGCGCTGCACGAGGACGACCACGGTGGCCACGACCGCCAGGACGAGGACCACGGCGAGGGTGAGCAGCACGACGCGGCGGCTGCGCTCGCGGGCCGCCTCGCGCCGGCGCATCGCCGCCGCGCGGGCCTGGCGGGCCGCGCGCGCCTCCTCGGCCTCCGCCGCACGGGCCGGGTTGCCACCGGGGCGCTTCCTGCTGCTCAACGTCTCTCCTCTGCGCGACTCGCCCCGTCCGGGGCCTGGTGGTCTCGGGCCGGCAACGGCGGGGCGCGTCAGCCGGCCGCGGCTCCCGAGCGGACGCCCTCGCTCAGCTGCTCGGCCAGCTCGGCGACCGCGCGCGCACCCGCGGCCGGGCCGTCGGCGTCCAGCATGCGCTGGACGAACGCCGAGCCGACGATGACGCCGTCGGCGTAGCCGGCCACCTGCGCCGCCTGCTCCCGGGTGGAGACGCCGAGCCCGACGCAGACCCGCTCGGCACCGGCCGCGCGGGTGCGGCGGACGAGCTCGCCGGCTCCCGCACCCACGGTGGCACGCGTTCCTGTGACGCCCATCAGCGAGGCCGCGTAGACGAAGCCCCGGCACGCGGCCGCGGTCATCACCAGCCGGGCGTCGGTGGAGCTGGGGGCGACGAGGAAGACGCGCTCGAGGTCGTGGGCGTCGCTGGCGGCCAGCCAGGCGCCCGCCTCGTCGGGGATGAGGTCGGGCGTGATGAGCCCGGCCCCGCCCGCGGCGGCGAGGTCGGCGGCGAAGCGGTCCACGCCGTAGCGGTCCACCGGCGGCCAGTACGTCATGACGAGCACGGCGGCGCCCGTGGCCGCGACCTCCTCGACGGCGCGCAGCACGTCGGCCGGGCGGGTGCGCGCGGCCAGGGCCACGTCGACGGCGCGCTGGATCGTCGCGCCGTCCATCGTGGGGTCGGAGTACGGCAGGCCGAGCTCGACGACGTCGGCCCCGCCGGCGACGGCGGCCTTGGCGGCCGCGATCGAGGCGTCGACGTCGGGGAAGCCGACGGGCAGGTACGCCACGAGGGCGGCGCGGCCCTCGGCCCGGGCGCGGTCGACCGCGGCGGCCGCGGTGGCCGGCGCGCCGGGCGCGCTGCCGGACGCGGTGCCGGACGTGGTGCTGGTCACGGAGCTGCTCACCAACCCGATCCTTCGGTGTCCTCGGGCGCGTCCGCGACGCGCCGCGCCTCCGACGCCACGAGGTCGGCGTCGCTGACCAGCCCGAACCAGCGCGCGGCGGTGTCGACGTCCTTGTCGCCGCGCCCGGACAGGTTCACCAGCAGCACGGCGTCCGGGCCGAGCTCGCGGCCCAGCTGCAGCGCGCCGGCGAGGGCGTGCGAGCTCTCGATGGCCGGGATGATGCCCTCGGTGCGGCACAGCAGCTTGAAGGCGTCCATCGCCTGCGCGTCGGTGATCGGGTGGTAGCTGGCCCGGCCGGTGTCGGCGAGCCAGGCGTGCTCGGGGCCGACGCCGGGGTAGTCCAGACCGGCGGAGATCGAGTGCGACTCCACCGTCTGCCCGTCCTCGTCCTGCAGCACGAACTGCCGGGCGCCCTGGAAGACGCCCGTCCCGCCGCCGGTGATGGAGGCCGCGTGGCGGCCGGTCTCCACCCCGTCGCCGCCCGCCTCGTAGCCGTGCAGGGCCACCGAGGGGTCGTCGAGGAAGGCGTGGAAGATGCCGATCGCGTTCGAACCGCCGCCCACGCACGCCAGGACCGCGTCGGGCAGCCGGCCCACGAGCTCCTGCACCTGGGCGCGGGCCTCCACGCCGACGATGCGCTGCAGGTCGCGCACCAGCACCGGGAAGGGGTGCGGGCCGGCGACCGTGCCGAAGACGTAGTGGGTGGTGTCCACCGAGGCGACCCAGTCGCGGAACGCCTCGTTGACGGCGTCCTTGAGGGTGCGGCTGCCGGTCGTGACGGGCACCACCTCGGCGCCGAGCAGCCGCATCCGGGCGACGTTGAGCGCCTGGCGGCGGGTGTCCTCCTCGCCCATGTAGACCGTGCACTCCAGCCCCATGAGCGCGGCGGCCGTCGCCGTCGCCACGCCGTGCTGGCCGGCGCCGGTCTCGGCGATCACCCGCCGCTTGCCCATGCGCCGGGTGAGCAGCGCCTGGCCGAGCACGTTGTTGATCTTGTGCGAGCCGGTGTGGTTGAGGTCCTCGCGCTTGAGCAGCAGGCGCGCGCCGCCCGCGTGGGCGGCGAAGCGCGGCACCTCGGTGATGATGCTGGGGCGCCCGGAGTACGTGCGGTGCAGCTCCGCGAGCTCGGCGAGGAAGCCCTCGTCGGCCATCGCGGCCGCGTGCGCCGCGGCGATCTCGTCGAGGGCGGCCACGAGCGCCTCGGGCACGAAGCGGCCGCCGAAGCGGCCGAAGTACGGGCCGCGCTCGGCGCTGAAGGAGCGGGCGGGCGCCGGGGCGCCGCCGGTCGGGGGGGCCTCGGTGCTCACGGGCGCACCGCCTGCACGGCCGGGTGGGCGCCGGCGGCCACGAGGTCGGCCACCGCGCGGCGCGGGTCCGCACCGCGCACGAGGGTCTCCCCCACCAGCACGGCGTCGGCACCGGCGCGGGCGAACTCCACGACGTCGCGCGGGCCCTGCACGCCGGACTCGGCGACCTTGACGACGGTGTCCGGCAGCAGCGGGGCGAGGTCGGCGAAGGTGCTGTTGCGCACCTCCAGCGTCTTGAGGTCGCGGTTGTTGACCCCGACGACGCGGGCGTCGGCGTCGAGGGCGCGGGCGACCTCCTCGGCGGTGTGGACCTCCACGAGGGCGGTCATGCCCAGGGAGTGGGCGCGTTCGATGAGCGACACGAGGGCTTCCTGCTCGAGGGCGGCGACGATGAGGAGGACGACGTCGGCGCCCCAGGCGCGCGCCTCCCACAGCTGGTAGGAGTCCACGACGAAGTCCTTGCGCAGGACGGGCACGTCGACCGCGCAGCGCACGGCGCGCAGGTCCTCGAGGCTGCCGCCGAAGCGGCGCTGCTCGGTGAGCACGCTGATGACGCTGGCCCCGCCGAGCTCGTACTGGGCGGCCAGGGCGGCCGGGTCGGGGATCTGCGCGAGCGCTCCCTTGGAGGGGCTGCGGCGCTTGACCTCGGCGATGACCTTGACGCCGCGCTGCTCGGCGTCGCGGGGCTTGAGCAGGCCGTGGGCGTCCTTGGCGGGCACCTGCCGGTGCGCGCGCTCCTTGAGCTCGTCGAGGGTGGTCAACGCCTTGCGCTGCGCCATGTCCTCGCGGACGCCGGCCAGGATGTCGTCGAGGACCGTCACGCCCACGAGGGTAGACCCGGCCGGGGACCGCGGGTGCGCGCGTCCCCGGCCCGGCGGCGCGCCCGGGCCGGCGCGACCGCCGGCGGCCTCAGTGGCGGGGGCGGCCGACGCCGACGGCGCGGCCGTCGGCGGTCTTGACGCCGTAGCCGGCCTTGGCCAGGACGGCGGCCACCACGAGCGAGGCGAGGATGACCACGCTGCCGACGATGCCCCAGACCAGGCTGGTGCCCACGACGGCCAGGCACAGCACCAGGAAGCCCACCAGGCACACGCCCACCCCGGCCCAGGCGGCGACGCTGTGGCCGTGGCCGTGCTCGTCGACGATGTCCGCACCGTCGACGCCGCGGCGCTCCGGGCTGGTCGACGGCGTCTGCTGGCTGCTCACGGGAGGCTCCTCGGGGATCGCGGGACGTGCTGCTCCCACCGTACCGGCGGGCGCGGGGCGCGGCTCAGCGCGCCGGGCCCACCGGGCCCACCGGGCCGGGCGGGTCCGTCGGGTCGGTCGGGTCCTCGCCGTGCGTCAGCGAGTCCCACGCCGCGGCCGGGTCCTCGGCCGCCCGCGGTGCGGACGGCGCGCCCCGCACCCCGGCGCGGGTGGCGCCGCGCTCGTAGCGCGAGGTCGCCGGGACCTGCTGCCAGCGCCGCGAGCGGACCAGCACGCCCGCGCCCGCCAGGGCCAGCAGACCGCCGCCGGCCGCCGAGACGAGCGGCCAGGGGCGCACCCGCACCTCCTCGTCGACCTGCACCTCGGTGCGGCCGCTGGCCGCCCGCGCCGGAGCGGCCAGCGCCGCCTGCGGGGAGGTCGCGACGGCGGCGCTGGAGAGGGCCACGCCCACCCCGGCGACCAGGAGCACCGCGGCCGCCAGCGCCCGGGCCACCCGGCGCCCCAGGGCGCCGGCGACGACCGCGGCCAGGCCGACGAGCGCGAGCGCGGTGGCCACCGGTGCGGCCGAGCGGCCGTCGGCGACGACGCGGGCGGTGCCGGTCGCGGTCTGCACCGCCCCGCTCACCCAGGTCGGGGCGCCGGCCGCGAGCGCGGCGACGGCGCCGGCCGCACCGGCCAGCAGCAGCCGGCCGCGCTCGCGGGCGGCGCTCACGCGCCCTCGCCGACGCCCTCGCCGGCGCCTCGACCGACGCCCTGGCCGACGACGGCGGGCAGCCGGCCGGCGTCGAAGCACGTGCGGTCGCCGGTGTGGCAGGCGGCGCCGACCTGGTCGACCTGCAGCAGCAGCGCGTCGCCGTCGCAGTCCAGCGCGGCGGACCTGACCCACTGCACGTGCCCGGAGGTGTCGCCCTTGCGCCACAGCTGCCCGCGGCTGCGCGAGTAGTAGGTCGCCCGGCCGGTGCTCAGGGTCAGCGCCAGGGCCTCGTCGTCCATCCAGGCCACCATGAGGACCTCGCGGGTGTCGTGCTGCTGGACGACGGCGCAGACCAGGCCCGCGGGGTCGCGCTTGAGCCGGGCGGCCAGGGCCGGGTCCAGCACCGGGTGCCCGGCTCAAGCG
>NZ_JAAALL010000107.1 GCF_009906315.1 Kineococcus vitellinus
CCTCCGCCACGTCGAGGGTGAGGATGAACTCCGGGTTGTAGTACATCCGCCAGCGGGGGGTTCCGCGGGGGGTTCCGTGCAGGAGCAGGCGGCGCTGCGCCTGGCGGCCGGCCGCGCCCGCGCCGGTGAGCTCATGCCGTACCTCACCGACGCGCTGTACGCGGTGAAGGCCGTGCCCACCACCGCGATCCCCACCGCCGGGATCGACCCGCGCTGGCGGATGTACTACAACCCGGAGTTCATCCTCACCCTCGACGTGGCGGAGGTCGTCGGCGTCTGGCTGCACGAGGTCGGGCACCCCCTGCGCGGGCACCACGAGCGCTTCGACGCCCTCGCCGAACCCTCCGAGCGCGCCGCGCTGTTCAACCAGGCCGGCGACTGCGCCATCAACGAGGACCTGCGGGCCGCCGGGGTCCGGCTGCCCGCCGTCAAGGCGTGGTTCCCCGAGCGGGTCCCCGGCGCCGACGCGGGGATGACCGCCGAGCAGATCTACCGGCTGCTGGTCGCCGGTCCCGCCGGCCGCCGCCTGGCGGCCGCCTCGCCCGGGCTGCTGCTGCTGCCGTCGACGCTGCGCTCCGACCACGGGGTGCCCGCGCGCGTGCTGGCCCGCACCCGCGACGCGTTCCTCACCGGGCCCGCCGAGGTCGTCGTGCGCGGCGCCGGGGGTGCGGCGGCCCCCACCGGACCGCCGGTGGTGCACGACGTCCGCACCGCCTCCTTCGAGGTGCTGACGCGGCTGCCAGCGGGCGAGCACACCGTCGAGGTCACCTGCGGGGGCGTCGGTGCGAGCGCCGTGCTCACGGTCAGCGCGCCGACGATCGCGCTGCGCCCGGACCACCTGCCCCGCTCGCGCGCCGGCACCGAGAAGGTCGTGGTCGTGGGCCGCGACACCCGGTTCAGCGCCGCCTCCGCCGTGGAGGTCCTCGACGCCGCCGGCACCGCGCTGGACGCGGTGGCCGACGTCACCCGCGTCGGCGACACCCTCCTGACGTTCACCCTGGGACCGGTCGCCGACGGCCCGCACGTCGTGCGGGTCCGCACGGGCGGGGAGGTCGTGCAGGCGGTGCTGCCCGTGGGCCTGCCGCACCTGGACCTCAGCCCCGACCGGCTGCCCAGCGGGCACCCGGTGCCCACCGCCCTGGCCGGTGTCGGCGACGACGTCTCCTTCGGCGCCGCCAGCACCGTCGAGGTCCTCGACGCGGCGGCCGGGCTGGTCCCGGTGAGCGGTGCGGTGGACCCGCCCACCGTGCTCGGCCCGCACGTGGTCAACCTCCGGCTGACCCGGGTGCTGGCGGACGGCTCCTACCTGATCGCGGTGAGCACCGGCGGGGAGCGGGCGGCCGCGACGCTGACCGTCGGCGGTGCGCGCCCGCCGGCGCAGGGCCCGCGCCCCGCGCCGGCCGGCCACGACGACTGCGGTTCCGGTGCCGGGGGGCCGCGCCGGGACTGGGAGGGCGACGGCAGCGGCCGCGACGCCCACGGCGAGGACGACGGCAGCGTGGACGCCGGG
Organism: Kineococcus vitellinus; assembly: GCF_009906315.1. Lineage (GTDB taxonomy): Bacteria > Actinomycetota > Actinomycetes > Actinomycetales > Kineococcaceae > Kineococcus > Kineococcus vitellinus. The sequence goes on from NZ_JAAALL010000107.1 coordinate 1,511, forward strand.
CGCGCCGAGCTGATCCGCCGGCAGACCGCGCGCAACGTCCTCGAGCACGTCCGCTCGCGGGGTTCGGTGCCCGCGGGGCTGCAGCGGTGGGCGGACTCCGTCCTGACCCCCGTGGTCGACTGGCGCCGGGAGCTGCTGAGCGTGACCCGCCGGGTCAGCGCGCACGTGGCCGGGATGCGCGACTACTCCTACGCGCGCCCCTCGCGGCGCAGCTCCTCCACGCCGGGCGTCGTCCTGCCCGCGATGCGCCAGCCGCGCCCGCCGCGCGCCGCGGTGGTCGTGGACACCTCGGCCTCGGTGACCGAGCGGATGCTCGGGCGCGTGCAGGCGGAGACGGAGGCGGTGCTGCGCCGCTCGCACGGCGGTGCGCTGCAGGTCATCGCCTGCGACGCCGCGGCCGGGCGGGTGCAGCGGGTGCGGCGGGTGCAGGACGTGGTGATGGTCGGCGGCGGCGGCACCGACATGCGCGTCGGCATCGCCGCGGCCGCCGCGCTGCGCCCGAAGGTCGACCTCGTCCTCGTCGCCACCGACGGCGACACCCCGTGGCCGCAGCAGCCGCCGCCGGAGAACCCCGACGCCGCCTACGTGGTGCTGCTGCTGGACGGCGAGCGCGAGGGCGTGCCCGGCTGGATGCGCACCATCGTCGTCGAGGACGGGGACGAGGACCCCGCCGGGGAGCGCTGACCCGGCGACGGGAGCCGGCGACGAGGGCCGGGGGCGGGTCGTTCAGTCGAGGACGACCTGCTCGCGGGGGTCCCAGCGCCACTCCAGGTCCCCCAGCTGCGCCCTCGCCCGGCACGGCCCCTCGTGCCCGGCGGGCAGCGTGCACTCGACCCGGAAGCCGTCGACCCCGGCCCGCACCTCGCCGTCCAGCCACGCCTGCTGCGAGCGCTCCGCGGCCGAACCGGGCACCGCGCCCTCCTGGACCCCCGGGGCCAGCGAGGCGTCCAGGGCCCGCAGCGTCCGCAGGGCCGCGACGAGCTGCGCGACCGGGCCGCCGGGGACCTCCGGGACCCAGCGGCTGGAGACGTGCCCGCCGGCCGTCGGCTCCTCCACCACCACCGGGTGCCTGTCGGGCGCCCGGTGGGTGGCCGTCACCGTCGTCCCCGCCGACCAGCCGCCGCGGGCGGAGCGCACGAGGACGTCGAAGGAGGTGTCCACGTCGACCACCCGGCCGTTGCGCCGCTTGGCGTAGAAGCGCGGGTAGTGCTCGAAGCCCGCCACGTGCGCCGTGGGGGGTTCCGGGGCGCCCGCCGCCGCGATCCGCCGCTGGTGGCGCGTCCCCTGCTCCTGGACCGGGTCCCACCTGCGCACCCGGCGAGCATGCACCCCCGGCGCCGCAGCCGCGCCGCCGGGGCGCGGCGGCCGCGCCGACGTGGGCCGGGTGCGGACCCGGTGCGGACCCGGTGCGGGCCGGTGCGGCTACCGGCCGCCGCGGGCCCGGGCGACGAGCAGCTCGAGGGTGGCCAGGTAGGCGTCGAAGGCGCGGCGCCCGGCCTCGGTCAGGCGCACGGAGGTCTGGCGGCGGACGGCGCGCTCCTTGCGGACCTCGACGTAGCCGACCTGCTCCAGGGCGGCGACCTGCTTGGAGAGGGCGGAGTCGCTGGTGCCGATGGCGTCGCGCAGGAAGGCGAAGGTGACCCAGTCCGCCGGGGCGAGCAGGGAGCAGACGTTCAGGCGGGCGGGGGTGTGCAGGAACTCGTCGATCGCGGCGCCGCCCGCACCGCCGGGCGCGGCGGGCCGGGCCTCGGGTGCGGTGCTCACGGGCGCAGGCTCGCGACCATCCGGGCCTGCACCGCGCGGGTCAGGGTGGCGATGACCAGGCAGGCGCCGAGCACGCCGACGGTGTTCGGCAGCGGCCAGTCCAGGCCGCGGGCGACGGCCTGGAAGGCGACGTCGAGGGCGAGGGCGGGCACGAGGGTGGCGACGAGGGCGGCCTGCCAGCGGCCGGAGGCGCGGGTGGGCCTCAGCTGCACCCCGCGCCGCCAGGCGACGCCGACGCCCGTGAGCATCAGGACCACCCACAACCAGATCATCCCGGCATCCACCGAGACCCCCAGGGCGAGGGCGCAGGAGCACAGGCTCCACACCTGGGCGCCGGTCCAGGGGGTCGTCCCGGCGGTGATGGTCTGCTGACGGCGCTGGGCGGCCTGGTCCAGGGCCTGCTGCGCTTCACGAGCGTCCACGGCGGGTCGTCCTCTCCGGTCGGGTGCTTGCTTGCCTGACAGGAAAGCTACCCGTGACTTGCCTGTCAGGCAACACTTGAGCGGCAGGAAAGCCGAAGCGGCCGGACCGGCGCTCCGGCCAGGCGCCCCCCGCCCCTCGACAGCGGCCCCGCGGCTCGCGCACGATCGACCGGTCCGGACACCGCCGCCCAGGAGGACAGCCGTGAGCACTCCCACCCGCGAGGTCCCCGACGTCCCCGAGGCCGTCCTGCTGCTGCTGGAGCGCGCCGTCGGCGGCGACCTGCTCGGCGGCGGCGTCGAGGCGATGGCCGCCGCCCTCGCCGCGACCGGCTGGGTGCGCGGGGTGGGCAGCGGCTCCTGGTCCTGCGCCGCGGACCCCTCTTGGAGCGTGCAGTCCGCCGGCCTCGCCCCGGGCCTGTCCGTCGTCTGCACGGGCGGTCCAGCGGACCTGCTCCACCTCACCGGCGCCCTGCGCGCCCTGCTCGACTCCGGCCGGGCGGGGGCGGTGCGGCCCGGTGAGCCGGACCCGGACTGGCGGACCTGGTCGGCCGGACGAGCCGGCGAGGAGGTGGTCCTGCTGCTGCACGTGGGGGAGGAGCACCGGGTGAACCGGCACCTGGTTCCTGCGCTGCTGGTCCTGGAGGTCGAGCGGGCCGACACCCCGCACGCGGGGCTCGCCCCGGACCCCGAGCGGGCCCGCCGGCTGGCCCGGGAGGGTTCGGCCACCACCCGCTGGTACCTGGCCGGCGAGGACCACCTGCCCGAGGACGTGGTGGCCCTGCTCGCCGCGGACGAGGACCCGGCCGTCGTGGCCGCCCTGGAGGCCGGCGCGGGCCGGCGGGACCTGGTGCGCGCCGGGTGCTGACCTCCCCGGTCAGCGCCGGAGCGCCGCCTCCGCGCGGTCCAGCCAGTCGACGAGCAGGCCCCGCTCGGCGGCGTTCAGCCCGGGCAGCTCGGGCGCCATGGCGCGGAAGGCGACGACCGTGGCGGCCCTGGCCTGCTCGGCCGCAGCGGGTGCGCCGGCCGGGGTGGCGTCCTCGACGAGCACGGCGGCCACCACCGCCTCCCACATCGAGGCGGCCAGCCGGGGGTCCCGCTCGCCGGCGGGGGTCGCCAGCAGGGTCTGGATGACGCCGGTGCCCGCGGACTGCACCAGGTCGACGCAGCGCTCCTCCGGCACGCGCAGGCGCCCGGCCAGCGCCACGCGGTGGACCCGGGCCCGCAGCACCGCCAGCCCCGCCTGCGCCGCTCCCGAGCGCAGCACCCGCGCCGGGTCGCCGAGCAGCCGGAACACCTCGGGGTTGGCCACGCCGAAGTCCACCTGCGCGAGGAAGGCCGAGCGCAGGTCCTCCAGCGGGTCCGCCCCGCGCCCCGCTTCGCTCTGCGCCGCACGGGCCTTGGTCGCCACGAACTCCTCGGCGGCCCGCTCGGCGACGGCGTCGAGCAGCCCGTCCTTGTCCCCGAAGATGCGGTAGATCGTCGGGGCCTGCACACCCGCCGCGGCGGCCACCGCCCGGGTGGTGACGGCCGCCGGCCCCTCCTGCGCCAGCAGGTGGGCCGCCACGTCGACGAGCCGGCTGCGCGTGGCGTCCCTCCCGCCGTGCGCGCCACCCGGCTTCCGCGGACCTGCCTCGACCGTCATGTTGCCAACGATAGCAAGCAGGTGGTACCACTGTGATTCCGCTGGTTCGGCGGAACTGATATCGACGTTAATGAGGCTGCGATGATCGTCGTCACCGGTGCCACGGGCGCTCTCAACGGCGCCACCACCGACCACCTGCTCACCCGCTTCCCCGCCGAGGAGCTGGTCGTCGTCGCCCGCGACCCCGCCGCGGCGGCCCGGTTCGCCGAGCGGGGCGTCGCCGTCCGCCACGGCGACTACGCCGCGCCCGACACCCTCGTGCCGGCCTTCGCCGGCGCCGACCAGCTGCTGCTGGTCTCCTCCAGCGACCCCTTCGCCGACGCCGTCGCCCTGCACACCGCCGCCGTGGACGCCGCCGTGCGGGCGGGCGTCGGGCGCGTGCTCTACACCAGCCACCAGGGGGCCTCGCCCCGCACGCCCTTCGGCCCCGGTCGCGACCACGCCGCCACCGAGGCCCTGCTGGAGCGCTCCGGCCTGCCGTGGACGTCGCTGCGCAACGGCTTCTACGCCCACAGCCTGGCCTGGCTGGCCGGCGACTGGCCCTCCACCGGAACCCTGACCGTCCCCGCGGACGGGCCGGTGTCCTGGACCGCGCGCGAGGACGCCGCCGAGGCGGCGGCGGTCGTCATCACCCGGCTCGCCGCCGGCGAGAGCGGCCTGGACGGTCCCCTGACGCTCACCGCCGACGCGGCGCCCACGTTCGCCGACGTCGCCGCCCTCCTCTCCGAGGCCACCGGGCGCCCCGTCGAGCGCGTCCTCGTCGACCCCGAGGAGTGGCTCGCCGCCCAGGTGCGCGCGGGGCGCCCCGAGGCGATGGCGCGCTTCGCCCTGGGCCTGCACCAGGCCGCCGCCGGGGGCTTCTTCGCCCAGACGTCACCGCTGCTCGCCGACCTGCTGGGGCGCCGGCCGGCCACGGCCCTGGACGCCCTGACGACGTCCCCGTCGCGCTGAGGCGTGCGGACGTGCGGGCGGAGGCAGCGGTCCGCCCGCACGGCCGTCGTCGTCGGCACCCGCTCGTGCCCGGTCGGCGCGCCGCGAGCGGGGAATGCACAGCGCCCGCGCGGTCTTGCACCGGGCATGAGCACCATCGGGATCATCGGCAGCGGCAACATCGGCAGCGTCCTCGCGCAGCTGTCGGTCGACGCGGGCCACGACGTCGTCATCGCCAACTCCCGCGGCCCGCAGTCGCTGGCCGACCTCGTCGGCCGGCTCGGGGAGCGGGCGCGCGCGGGGACCGTCGCGGAGGCCGCCGCGGCCGGCGACCTCGTCGTGGTGACGATCCCGCTGGGGCGCGTGCAGGACCTGCCGGCGGACCTGCTGGACGGCAAGGTCGTCGTCGACACCTGCAACTACTACCCCGAGCGCGACGGGGACACCGCGGTCCTCGACAGCCACGAGCTGACCACCAGCGAGCTGGTCCAGCGCCACTTCGCTGGTGCCCGCGTCGTCAAGGCCTTCAACAACATCTTCGCCCAGAACCTCGGTGAGCTGCAGCGCCCCGCGGGTGCCGCCGACCGCACGACGCTCGTGATCGCCGGCGACGACGACGCCGCCGAGCAGGCCGTCGCCGAGTTCATCGACAGCATCGGCTACGACGTCTTCGACATCGGCGGCCTCGCCGACAGCTGGCGCGTGCAGCGCGACCAGCCCGGCTACGCCCCCGCCTACACCGTCAGCGGCGACCCCGCCGAGCCGCGGCGGCTGACGCGCGAGGACCTGGAGCGCCTGCTGGAGCAGGCCGACCGCTCCGTGCGCTGAGCACCGCCGCGGGTGAGCACCCCCACCGGCCGCACCGCCGACGGGCCGCCGGCCGCTGACGGGAGCGCGGCCGCGCTCGCGTGGTGGCGCACCGCCGCCGTCTACCAGGTCGTGCCGCGCAGCTTCGCGGACGGCGACGGGGACGGCGTCGGTGACCTCGCCGGGTTGCGGGCGCGGCTGGCGCACCTCGACGAGCTCGGCGTGGACGCCGTCTGGGTCAACCCCTGGTACCCCTCGCCGGGGGTGGACAACGGCTACGACGTCACCGACTACCGCGACGTCGACCCCGCCCTCGGCTCTCTCGCGCAGGCGGAGGAGTTCCTGCGGGAGGCGCACGCGCTGGGCCTGAAGGTGCTGCTGGACATCGTGCCCAACCACACCTCGCACACCCACGCGTGGTTCCGCGCCGCGCTCGCCGGGGACGCCCGGGCCCGTGCCCGGTACCTCTTCCGGCCCGGACGCGGCGAGGGCGGCGCGCTGCCGCCCAACGACTGGGAGAGCTGCTTCGGCGGGCCGTCGTGGACGCGCACCACCGGCGCGGACGGGCGGCCGGGGGAGTGGTACCTGCACTCCTTCGCCCCCGAGCAGCCGGACCTGGACTGGCGCAACCCCGAGGTCCGCGCCGAGTTCGTCGACGTCCTGCGGTTCTGGTTCGACCGCGGTGTCGACGGGTTCCGCGTCGACGTCGCCCACGGCCTCGTGAAGCAGGACGGCCTGCCCGACGCGCTGGGCCGCGACCGGCGCACCGAGGAGCACCCGGGCTGGGACCAGGACGAGGTCCACGAGGTGTACCGGCAGTGGCGCGCGGTGGCCGACGAGTACGAGCCGCCGCGGGTGTTCGTCGCCGAGGCGTGGGTGGCGCGGCGCGAACGGCTGCCGCTGTACCTGCGCCCCGACGAGCTGCACATGGCCTTCGAGTTCGACCCGCTGCACGTGGCCTGGCGGGAGGGCCCGTGGCGGCGCGTCGTCGAGCGCGGCCTGGCCGTCGCGCAGCTCACCGGCGCGCCCAGCGCGTGGGCGCTGACCAACCACGACGTCGTGCGGCAGGTGACCCGCTACGCGCGCTCGCAACCGCCCGAGCACGGTTCCAACGTCTCCGAGCGGGCGCGCTGGGGCAGCGAGGTCCCCGACCTGGAGCTGGGCCGCACCCGCGCCCGGGCGGCCGCCCTGCTGACGACGGCGCTGCCGGGGCTGGTCTACGTCTACGCCGGCGAGGAGCTCGGGCTGGAGGAGGTCGAGGACATCCCCGACGAGCTGCGCCTGGACCCCATCCACACCCGTTCCGGCGGCCGCGACCCCGGCCGCGACGGTTCGCGGGTCCCGCTGCCGTGGTCGGGGGAGCACCCGCCGTTCGGCTTCTCCCCGCCCGGCGCACCCGCGCCGCGGCTGCCGCAGCCGCCGCGCTGGGCGGCGCTGACCGCCGCCGCGCAGGCGCGCGACGAGGGCTCCACGCTCAGCCTGTACCGGCGCGCGCTGCGGCTGCGCCGCGAGCTGCTGACCGGCCCCGAGCCGCTGCGGTGGTGCGAGGCCCCCGACGGCGTGCTCGCCTTCCGGCGCGGGCGCGTCCTCGTGCAGGTGAACTTCGGCCCGGCCGCCGTGGCGCTGCCGCCCGGTGCGCGCCTGCTCCTGCGCTCGGGCCCGGCGCCGGAGGGCGTGCTGCCGGTGGACACCGCGGCCTGGCTCGACGCGGGCGCGCCCTAGTCCCCGCCCTCCCGCCGGTCGGCGGGGTCGACCACGACGACGGCGGTGGGGTGCCCGCGCCACTGCTCGGCGACGTCGGCGACGTCGGTGACCAGGACGTCGATCGCCTCCGGTGCCAGCACCACGTGCGTGGACGTGGTGCCCAGCTTGGTGCGGTCCGCCAGCACGGCGACCCGCCGCGCGCTGCCCGCCATCGCCACCTTGACGGCGGCGTCGCGCGCGTCGACGGAGGTGGCCCCGGCCTCGGGGTCCAGCGCGCAGGCGCCCAGGAAGGCCCAGTCGGCCCGGTAGCGCGCGACCCCGGCGACGGCGGCGGGCCCGGCGAGGAAGCGCGAGTGGCGGTCCCACTCCCCGCCGCTGACGTGCACCTCGACGTCCGGGTCGGCGTCCAGGGTCGCGACCACGTCCAGCGCGTTCGTCACCACCGTCAGCGGGCGGACCTGGCGCGCGGCCAGCAGGGCGTGGGCCAGGCTCAGGACGGTGGAGCCGGCGTCGAGCGCGACCGTCTGCCCGGGGCGCACCAGCTCGGCGGCGGCCGCCCCGATCGCCTGCTTGGCCCCGGCGGCGACGTGCTCGCGCGCGCTCCAGGACATGCGGGCCGGGTCGAGGGCGACGGCTCCGCCGTGGGTCTTCTGCAGGTGCCCAGCGGCGGCCAGGGCGCGCAGGTCCCGGCGGACCGTGTCCTCGGAGACGTCCAGCTCCCGCGCCAGCGCGCCGACCTCCACGCGCCCGTCCCGGCGCAGCCGGACCAGCACCCGTTCCTGGCGCTCCTCGGTGAACATCCGCCGATCCTCGCACGTCGGCGCCGCGTTCGTGCCGACTTTGTGCCGACTTGGTGCCGACATGGCCTTGACCGTGCCGAGGTGTACCGATCTACTGGCCTCGTGCCCCACTCCCTGGTCCACGAGGACCCGCACGGCGCCGGACCCGGCGCCGCACCCCCCTCGCCCCCGCCGATCGCTCCGCTGCCCGGGCCGGCGGTGCTGGGCGTGGTCGGCTTCCTCGTGCTGGGCGCCGTCGGCAGCGCCCCGGGGCCCGCGCTGCCGACGCTGCGGGCGCGCCACGACCTGGACGCCTCCGGCGCCGCCCTGCTGCTGACGGCCTTCTCCCTCGGTGCCACCCTCGGCGTGCTGCTGGCCGGGGCGGCACGGCGCCGCGTCCCGGACCGGGCCTCGCTGGTGGCCGGTGCAGCGCTGGTGATCACCGGTTGCGCGCTGCTGCCCGAGGCGCCCGGCGCCGCCGGTGCGCTGGGGGCCCTGCTGCTGATCGGCGCCGGGTTCGGCGTCGTCGACCTGCTGCTGAACCTGGTGCTGGCCGGTGCCGGGCCCGGCGGCTCGCTGCTCATGGCCGCCAGCGCCGCCTTCGGCATCGGCGCGGTGGGCGTGCCGCTGCTCGTCGGGTGGCAGCCGCAGCGGGTGGAGCTGCCGTTCCGGGCGTGCGCGGGCGGCGCCCTGCTGCTCGCCGTCCTGGCCGCCCGGCTGCGCCTGCCCGCCGCCCGGCGCCCTCCCGCCCGCACCGCGACGCGGACGGCTCCGGCCGGCGGCCGTGCCGCGGTGGTGCTGCTGGGTGCGGTCCTGCTCGGCTACGTCACCCTCGAGGGCGGGGTGGCCGGCTGGGAGACCACCCACCTGCGCGCCACCACCGGCGCCTCCCCGGCCGGCGCGGCCGGTGCGGTGGCGCTCTTCTGGTGCGGGCTCACCCTGGGTCGCCTCCTGGCCGCGCCCCTGGTGGCCCGCCTGCACCCGCGCCGCCTGCTGCTGCTGGCCCTGGGGGCGGGCACGCTCAGCCTCCTCGCCGCGGCGGTCCCCGCTGCCGCCGTGCTCGCGTACGCGCTGGCGGGGCTGTCCATCGCGCCGGTCTTCCCCGCGGTCGTCGCCTGGCACACCGCGCGCCGCCCGGAGGGGGGCGGTGCGGTCGTGCTGTTCGCCGCCGCCCTGGCCGGGCCCGTGCTCACCGCCCCGGTGACCGGTGCCCTGGTCGACGCCCACGGCGCGCAGGCGGTCCCGTGGGTCCTGGCCGCCCTCGCGGCGGGGACCACCGCGCTCGTCGTCGCCACCCGCGCCTCGCGGGTGCTGCGGTGAGCGACCCCGGCGACGGCACCGGCGACGGCCCCGGCGACGGCACCGGCGACGGCGCCGCGGGCGTGGCTGCCGGGGTCCAGGTCATCCTCCTGGACGCCCGGGACCGGGTCCTGCTGCAGCTGCGCGACGACGACCCGGGCATCCCGTACCCGGGCACCTGGTGCCTGCCCGGCGGGCACCTGGAGGACGGCGAGGAACCCGTCGCCGCCGCGGTGCGGGAGCTGCGCGAGGAGATGTCCCTGGACCTCCCGCCCTCGGCCCTGCACCACGTGGTGTCGGCCCGGCGCGGCTACGGGCTGGAGCACACCTCCTGGGCGCGCCTGGACGTCGACGCGGCGCGGTTGCCGCTCACCGAGGGGCAGGCCGTGCGCTTCCACGCCCTCGGGCGGATCCGGCGCACGGCGCTGGGCTACGAGGACGACGCCGTCCTGGAGGAGTTCTTCGCCCGCGGGGACCGCGCGTGAGGGGCGGTGCGCGGGCACGGACCCGCCCCGCCGTCCACCCGGCCGCCCACCCGGCCACCCTCGCCGACGTGGCCGAGGCCGCCGGGGTGTCGGCGAGCACGGCGTCCAAGGTCGTGCGCGGGGTCCCCGGCGTCTCGGCGCAGCTGCGCGCCCGGGTCACCGAGGCGGTGGCGGGACTGGACTACCGCCCCCACCCGGCGGGCCGGGCGCTGAGCACCGGTGCCGCCGCCACCGGCGGACCGGTGACGCTCGCGGTCCCCACGCTCATGAGCGCCCACCACCGCCTGCTCGCGGGGCACCTGATCCGTGCCGTCGGCGCGGCGGGCCTGCGGACCGCGCTCGTCCAGACGCACGGCTCCAGCGAGGTCGAGGCCGGGCTCCTCGCCGCGAGCGCGCAGCGGGGGTCCCCGCTGCTGCTGGTCGCGCTGCACCCGCACCGGTCCGCGCCCTCCGGGAGCGGGACGCCCACCGTCCTGCTCGCCGACCTGGACGCGGCCCGCCACCTGGACCGCGTCGCGGTGGACTCCGCCGGCGCCGCCGAGGTGTGCGCCGCCCACCTGCTGCACCGGGGCAGGCGCCGGCTCGCGCTCGTCGGCGCCGGTGGCCGGGGAGCCCTCGCCGGCGCGGCCCTGCGCGAGCGGGGCTTCCTCGCGGCCACCCGCCGCCACGGGGTGGAGGTGCCCGCCGCCCGCAGGTGCCCGCTGCCCCGGTGGACGGCCCACCACGGCGCCGCGGCCACGACCGCGCTGCTGCGCGAGGACCCCGCCGTCGACGGCATCGTCGCCGCCGACGACCAGACCGCCGTCGGGGTCCTGCACGCGCTGCGCGCCCTGGGGCGCCGGGTGCCCGACGACGTCGCCGTCACCGGCGTCGACGACGACGACGCGGCCCGCCACAGCGCACCCGCCCTGACCTCCGTCGCGCTCCCCGTCCCCGCGATGGCCGACGCGGCGGTGCTGCTGCTGACCGAGAGGCTGGCGGGTTTCGACGGACCCGCCCGCGTGCAGCGGTTCGCCGGCCGCCTCGTCGTGCGGGTCAGCTCCGGCGGCGCGCGGGCCCGCTCAGCGCCCTGACCGGGCCCGCGCCCGGGCCTTGATCTCCTCGATGACGGCGGTCTTGGCGTCCGCGTAGGCGTTCATGTCGTCCCACCGCCGCGTCAGCAGCGCCCGCTTGGTGCTCTCGTAGAGGGCGCGGTCCCGCGCGTCGGAGCGCAGGTGGTCGCGCAGCAGCAGGTACTCGTCCACGGCGGGGTCGCCCCGCCCGTACACGTGCACGTGCACGTCGCGCGCCGGTGTGCGCACGAGGCGGTGCCCCGGCTCGCGCACCCGCAGCTCGTAGCCCGCGGCCAGCAGCGCGTCGAGGTAGTCCTCCTCGGCGGTGACGTCCTCCACCACGAGCACGACGTCGACGACCGGCTTGGCGGCCAGCCCGGGGACGGCGGTGGAACCGATGTGCTCGATGCGGACGTCCGCCGCCGCCAGGGCGTCCCGGATCCGCGTGCGGTGCTCCTGGTAGGCGTCCGCCCACCGCTCGTCGTGCTCGTGCAGCTCGAGGCGGAGCGCCTCGACACCGCCCACCAGTTCGACGGTGGTGACGTCCGGCCGGCGCGGCCCGCTGCTCGTGCTCACCGGGGGATCCTCCCAGAGCTGCCGCGCCGCGACGGCCTCCACGCTGAGGGTGATGCGGACCCGGGTCCCGCCGGGGAGGACGTCGACGTCCTCCCGCGGCTCGGTGAGCAGGCGCAGGCCGTGCTGCTGCGCCCGCTGCTCCAGCGCGGAGCGGGCCGCGCGCAGCACCTCCCGGCGACCGCCCCGCCACCGGGCGCGGGTGACGACGCTGGCCAGGACGAGGTGCTGGTGGGAGGTCATGGTGGGCTCTCGGGTCGGCGCGTCCGGTGATCGCCGACCGCTCGTCGCGCACGAGGGGCAGCGCCGCACCCGACGGGTCCAGGCCCGATGTGGTGCGACCATCA
>NZ_JAAALL010000108.1 GCF_009906315.1 Kineococcus vitellinus
CCACTGACCCGCCCCCCAGGTGGTGATCCCCCTCCTGGCGCTGGGGGTCGTGGCGCTGGTGCTGCGCCGCTCGGGCGACTCCGCCTCCGGCATCGCCCGCACGACGGCGGGGGGCTGACACCTCCCGCGTTGTCGAACGCCCCGGTCGCGGGCACCATCGGGGGGACCGGGCGCGACGACGGCCGTCACCGCCCTTCCGCGAGGAGGCGGTCCCGTGCCCGAGACCCTGCCGGAGCCCCTGCCGGGACCCGCACCCGAGCCGTCCGCCGACCCGGGGGCCGGGGGCTCCGCGCGCCGCGTCGTCGTCGGCTTCTCCGGCTCCGGCGCCTCCCGCCGGGCGCTGCGCTGGGCGGTGCTGGAGTGCGCCGCCACCGCCCGGCCCCTGCGGGTGGTGCTGGTGCGCGAGGGCTCCAGCGCCGCCCCCGCCCACCTGGAGCAGGCGCTGGCGCAGGAGCTGGAGCGGGTGCCAGGCCGCGAGCCCGCTGTCGACGTCACCGTCACCACCGGCGGGCCGGTGCCGGCGCTGCTCGTGGAGGCGGCGGACGGGGCCCTGCTCGTGCTGGGCCGCGGTCGCGGCGGTGCCGGCGGCGGGCGGGTGCTGGCCGGGTGCCTGCAGCACACCCCCGTCCCCATCGTGCTCGTGGGGCCGCAGGCGGTGCTGGGCCCACCGCGGCGGCTGCTCGTCGTCTCCGCCCCCGGCTCAGCCGACGACCCGGCCCCGGTGGCCTGGGCCGCGCGGGCCGGCCGGCTGCCGCTGGGGCTGCTCACCACCTGGCAGGCCGGCTCCGCGGGCGCCGAGCGGCGGCACGCGCACCTGCTCGCCGCCCAGCGCCACCACGCGGTGCTGGCGCGGCTGGGCGCGGCGCGCGGGGTCCCCGTGCGGGCCGCGGTCGCGGAGGGCGCCACGGGTGACGTCCTGGCGCGCCGGGCCGTCGTCGGCGACCTCGCCGTCGTGGCGGCCACCGCCGTCCGCGCGCTGCCGGTGCACCTGCTGCGGGTGCCGCTGGTCCTCGTGCCGCCGTCGGCGCGCACGATCGTGCTGCCGGAGGCCGCCGGCACCGGCGCCACCGCCGGCACCGGCCGGCGGCGCGCGGCGGGTCTGGCGCGCGCCTGAGGGCGGTCCGGTCCGGTGGCGCCCCGGGCGGGCGTCGCCGGCCGGGCGGGGTGCCGCGCCGCTCAGAGCTTCTCGAGCGTGCGCCCGTTCACCCGGCGCACCTCGCCGTTGGTGAAGCGGACGGTGACCCACTCCTCCGGACCGGTCGAGACGACGGTGCCGAGGCCGTGCCGGTCGTGGGTGACGCGGTCGTCCTCGGTGAAGACCTCCGCCGGCGGCTGCGGCGGGATCGGCTGGAAGGGGCTCGTGGCGAGGTGACGCCGGGCCGTGCTGTCACGAGGAGGCATGCCTCGAGTGTCCTCCACGTCGGGCCCTGCCGGTACGCCCTCCACCCGGTTGGTTCCCGGAGGACCCTTCGCGGACCCGTTGTCGTACAAGCGTTCGAACCGTGTGCCATGCTCGGGGGATGTCGGGCGGCCAGCTGCGCGGGGACGGGCAGCGCCCGCTGCACGAGGTGCTCCGCCGCCAGCGGGCGGCCGAGGTGGCCGAGCGCCCCGCCGGCCGGCACTGCTGGGTGCGCCCGCCGGAGGGGGAGCCGGGGCCCTGGCCGGGGGTGGTCGTGGCGTGGGCGCGCGGGCGCGAGGGCTGGCGCGGCCGCGTCGTCTACGTCGTGCCCCCCGAACCCGGCGAGGACGCCGTCGTCGTGGAGGCGTGGGTGGACGCCCGCCACCTCACCCCCGTGCTGCGCTGACGCCGCACCCGCCGCGGTGCCGCGGTGCGAGCTGCACGAGGTGCCGTAGCGTCCGGCGGGTGAGCACCCCGCACCCCGCGCCCGAGGGCTGGCTGGTCCTCGTCGACCTCCAGCGGGTCTTCGGCGACCCCGCCAGCCCGTGGGCCGCGCCGCGCTTCGAGGCCGCCGCGGCCGTGTGCGCGCAGCTGCTGGAGCGCTTCGCGCCGCGGGTCGTCCTCACCCGCTTCGTCGCCCCGCAGCAGCCGCGCGGCGCCTGGGTGCCCTACTACGAGCAGTTCCCCTTCGCCCTCGTCGGCGACGACGACCCGCTCTACGCGCTCGTCGACGGCTTCGCCGGGCGCGGGCTGCCCGTGCTCACCCGCCCCACGTTCGGCAAGTGGGGACCGCAGCTGGCGGAGCTCGTCGGCGACGCGCCCGTCGTGGTGGGCGGGGTGTCCACCGACTGCTGCGTGCTCTCGACCGTCCTCGCGGCCGCCGACGACGGCGCCGCCGTCACGGTGGTCGCGGACGCCTGCGCGGGGGCGAGCGACGCCGACCACGAGCGCGCGCTGGACGCCATGCGCCTGTACGCGCCGCTCGTGGACGTCACGACCTCCGCCGCCCTGCTCGCGGGCCGAGCACCCCGCCGCGCCTAGGGTGGGGCGGTGCCGCCGACGCCCGCCACGAGCCCGGTCCCGTGGCGGACGCTCACCGCGGTCTACGCACCGGCGGCGCTCTTCAGCACCGGCCAGGGCGCGGTGCTGCCCGTCCTGCCGCTCACCGCGCGCGACCTCGGCGCCTCCGTGCCCGTCGCCGCGCTCGTCGTGGCGCTGCTCGGCGCCGGCCAGGTCGCCGGGGCGCTGCCCGCCGGGGCGCTCGTCGCGCGGGTGGGGGAGCGGACGTCGGTGCTCGTGGCCGCCGCGGCCACCGCGCTCGCGCTGGCCGGTGCGGCGCTGGCGCCCACCGAGGTCCTGCTCGGCGCCTGCGTCGTCGTGCTCGGCCTGGCCACCGCGGTCTGGAGCCTGGCCCGGCAGTCCTTCCTCACCGCCGCCGCCCCGCCGCACCTGCGCGCCCGCGCCCTGTCGACCCTGGGCGGCGTCGGGCGCATCGGCACCTTCGCCGGGCCGTTCGCCGGCGCCGCCGGCAGCGCGGTCCTGGGTGCGCGCGGCGCCTACGCGGTGGCCGTGCTGGCCGCCGTCGCGGCGGCCGTCGTCGTGCTGGTGCTGCCCGACCCGGTCGTCGACGAGCCCGCACCGGTGGGCCGGGCCCCCGGGCTGCGCGAGGTCGTGCGCGCCAGCGCGCGGACGCTGGCCACCCTCGGCGTGGCGGCGCTGGCCGTCCAGGCGGTGCGTCAGTCGCGCCAGACGCTGCTGCCGCTGTGGTGCGACCACCTGGGGCTGGACGCGACGACGACGGGCCTGGTCGCCGGGGTCTCCGGCGGCGTGGACCTGCTGCTGTTCTACCCGGCGGGCTCGGTGATGGACCGCTTCGGGCGCGCCGCGGTCGGGGTGCCGTCGATGCTCGTGCTGGCCCTGGGGCACGTCCTGCTGCCGACGACCTCCACGGCGTGGACGGCCGCCGCCGCCGGCGTCGTCCTCGGCCTGGGCAACGGGATGGGCGCCGGTCTGGTGATGACGCTCGGCGCCGACGCGGCCCGGGGCGGGGCGTCAGCCGCGGGCCGTCAGCCGCGGGCCGTCAGCCGGCGCTCGGCCCGTCGGCGACCTCGGGCGGGCGCAGCGCGGCGGGCAGGTCCTGGTAGGCCACCGGCCGCAGCCAGCGCTCGATCGCGAGCGTGCCCACCGAGGTGCTGCGGCCGTCGGAGGTGGCCGGGAACGGCCCGCCGTGCACGACCGCCCGGCCGACGTCGACGCCGGTGGGCCAGCCGTCGGCGACGATGCGCCCGGCCTTCTCCTCCAGCACGGGCAGCAGTTCGCGCACCACCCCGTGGTCGCCGTCGGCCAGGTGCACCGAGGCGGTCAGCTGGCCCTCCAGGCGTTCCAGCAGCCCCGCCAGCCGGTCGGTCGAGGGCACCCGCACGACGAGGGAGCTGGCGCCGAACACCTCCCGGGACAGCTCCTCGTCGGCCTCGAAGGCGTCCGCGGTCGTGGTGAACAGGTGGACCGTGCCCGCCGCCGCGATCCGCTCGTCGCCCGCGCCGGTGGCGACCTCCTCGACGTGCGGGTGCTCGCGCAGCGCCGCCACCCCCCGCTCGAAGGCGTCGTGGATGCCGGTGCTGAGCATCGGGGCGGCGGCGCTGGCACCGACGGCGGCCGCGGCCGCGTCGAGGAACTCCTGCAGCCCGGGGCCCTCGACGGCCAGGACGAGACCGGGGTTGGTGCACAGCTGCCCCTGCCCGACCGTCATCGAGGCGACGAACGCCGACCCCAGCTGCGCCCCCCGGGCGGCCAGCGCGCCCGGCAGCAGCACGACCGGGTTGACCGAGGACATCTCCGCGTGGACGGGGATCGGCACCGGGCGCCGGTTGGCGACGTCCACCAGCGCGAGCCCGCCGGCGCGCGAGCCGGTGAAGCCGACCGCGGCGATCGCCGGGTGCGCCACGAGCGCCGCGCCGACCTCGTGCCCGGTGTCGTGCAGCAGGGAGAAGACGCCGTCGGGCAGGTCCTGCTCGGCGGCCGCCGCGGCGATCGCGGTGGCGACGAGCTCGGAGGTGCCCGGGTGGCCGGGGTGGGCCTTGACGACGACGGGGCAGCCGGCGGCCAGCGCCGAGGCGGTGTCGCCGCCGGCCACGGAGAAGGCCAGCGGGAAGTTGCTCGCCCCGAACACCGCGACCGGGCCCACCGGCACCCGCCGCTGGCGCAGGTCGGGGCGGGGCAGCGGTTCGCGCTCGGGCAGCGCGTGCTCGATGCGCACGCCGGCGGCCGAGCCCTCGCGCACGACGGCGGCGAACAGCCGCAGCTGGTTCACGGTGCGGGCCAGCTCCCCGCGCACCCGGGCCTGCGGGATCCCCGTCTCGGCGACGACCCGGGCGACGAGCTCGTCGGCGACGTCGGAGACGCGCTGCGCGGCGCCCTCCAGGAACGCCGCGCGCCGGGCCGCCGGCAGGGTGCGGTAGGGGCGGAACGCCCGCGCCGCGAGGGTGGCGGCGCGGTCGACGTCGGCCGCAGTGGCGCCGCCGAAGGCGGGTTCGAGGACGTCGCCGGTGCGCGGGTCGCGCGCGCGCACGGGCTCGGCCGTGCCCGCGACGCGGGTGGCGCCGATGAACAGCTCGCCGGTGAGCTGGGACGTGCCGGTCACGGGCGGTCTCCTCCTGCGCGGACGGCGGGCCGCTGCGCCCGGGGGGACGCGGCGACCGCAACGACGCGGCCGACCGTAACAGAGCCGCCGGGGCCCGGGAGGTGGCCGCGCGCCGCGCCTCAGCGCTCGGCGCGCAACCGCTCGACGAGCTCGGCGAGGACGCGCTCGGAGTCCTCGTGCGGGACCTGGCAGGTGCCGGCCGCGACGTGCCCGCCGCCGCCGTGCTCCAGGCAGACCGCGCCGACGTCGACGGGGGAGGTCCGGTCGACGATGGACTTGCCGATGGCGAAGACGGTGTTCTGCTTCGCCTTGCCCCACAGCACGTGCATCGACACGCGGGCCTGGGGGAACATCGCGTAGACGTAGAAGCGGTTGCCCGCGTGGATGACCTCCTCCTCGCGCAGGTCGAGCACGGCGACGTCGCCGTGGACGGTCGTGACCCGCTCCAGCTGGGCGTGGAACAGCTCGGCCTGGGCGCGGTAGAGCTCCACGCGCTCGGCGACGTCGGGCAGCGCGAGGATCTCCTCGACGTCCTGGTAGTCGATGCAGATGTCGATGAGCTGCATCATCAGCTGGTAGTTGGAGATGCGGAAGTCGCGGAAGCGGCCCAGGCCGGTGCGGCTGTCCATGAGGAAGTTCAGCAGCGTCCAGCCGGTCGGCTCCAGGACCTCGTGGATCGAGTAGGCCGCGGAGTCGGCCTGGTCCACCGCGCGCATGAGGTCGTCGGAGATCTTCGGGAACCGCGCGGCGCCGCCGTAGTGGTCGAACACGACGCGGGCCGCCGAGGGCGCCTCGGGGTCGATGACGTGGTTGGTGGCGCCGGCGTTGCGCAGCGTCTCGGAGTGGTGGTGGTCGAAGACCAGGTGCGCCCGCGGGTCGTAGGGCAGGTTGGTGAGGATGTCCCGGCTCGTGATCTCGACGGCGCCGTCCTGCACGTCCTTGGGGTGCACGAAGGTGATCTCGTCGACGAGGTCGAGCTGGCGCAGCAGCACGGCGCAGACGAGGCCGTCGAAGTCGCTGCGGGTCACGAGGCGGAAGGTGTCGCTCACACCCGCTGCATCGGCGTCCGCGGGCGCCGGCTTGAGCCGGTCGCGGAGCGGGCGCGCCGCCCCGCCGCCTCCTTGACGCCGGGCAGCGGAGCCAACACACTCGGGGTGTTCGTTTGAATCGTGTCAGCGATCGGTCGACGACGTCGCGGCCGCCCGCCGGGCACGCACCCGCAGCGGTCGGTGCCGACCGCCCGCACCGGAGGAGCCCCGCGTGAGCGAGCGTGCCTGCTTCCTGCTGCACCTGCGCCCGGAGCTCGTGGACGAGTACCTGCAGGCCCACGAGCACGTCTGGCCGGAGGTGCTGGAGGCGCTCAGCCGCTCCGGCTGGCGCAACTACTCGCTGTTCCTGCGCGCCGAGGACGGCCTGGTCGTCGGCTACTGCGAGACCGACGACTTCGAGGCCGCGAGCGCCGCGATGGAGCGCGAGGAGGTCTCCGCGCGCTGGGAGGCGGGCGTGCAGCGCTTCTTCCTGCCCGCGCCCGGCCCGGGCGACCGGCCCCGCGAGCGCCTCGTGGAGTACTTCCACCTCGCCTGAGGCGCCCGACGCACCCGCCCGACCCAGCAGGCCCGTGCTCGAGGAGGAGAGGGGTGCCCGTGGCTCTCGGCGCACGGTCCACCACCGGGTGGAAGGCGACGATCGCGGTCGCCATGTCGAACTACATCGAGGCCGGCTCGATCATCGCGATCGCCGTCAGCCTGAGCGCCTGGCAGGAGCGGTTCGGCATCGACGACGCCGCCGTCGGGCTGCTCGCGGCGCTGTCCGCGAACGCCTTCGGCGCGGCCGTCGGCGCCGCGGTCGGCGGGCCGCTGTGCGACCGCCTGGGCCGCAAGTTCATCTACACCTACGACCTGGTGCTCTACATGGTCGGCGTCCTGCTGGCCGCGTTCGCGGTCAGCTACCCGATGCTGCTCGTCGCCTTCGTCCTGACCGGCATCGCCGTCGGCGCGGGCGTGCCCGCCTCGTGGACGTACATCGCCGAGGAGGCGCCGGCCGCCTCCCGCGCCCGCCACGTGGGCACCGCGCAGCTGGCGTGGTCGTTCGGGCCCCTCATCGGCTTCGCGCTCGCCGTCGCCCTGGGCGGGCTGGGCCTGACGGGCGACCGGATCATCTTCCTGCACCTGTTCGTCGTGGCCGCGGTCACCTGGTGGGTGCGCCAGGGGCTGCCGGAGTCGGCGATCTGGGAGGACGAGCGGCGGGCCCGGCCGGGCACCGCGGCGGCCGCCGCCGGCCGGGGCCTGGCGGGGCTGTTCTCCCGGCGCGCCAACGTCACCGCGCTGCTGTTCCTCTTCGGCGTCTACGCGTTCTGGAACACCGTCGCCGGGCAGGCCGGCATCTTCATGCCCCGCGTCTACGAGGCGGCCGGGGTCACCAGCGGCACCGAGCAGAACCTGCTGCAGGTCCTCGTCTGGGGCTGCACCGTGCTGGGCACCTGGTTCGGCTTCATGCGCTACGGCGACCGCGTCAGCCGCCGCGCGCTGTACGCGGTAGGTGCCGTCGCGGGCGTGGTGGCCTGGGGGCTGCTCGTCTTCGCCGACGGCTCGCTGCCGACGCTGCTGGGCTACGCGGTCGTGTGGGGGCTGGCCGCCGGGATCGGCGCGCAGGCCTTCTACAGCGTGTGGACCTCGGAGCTGTTCGCCACGCCGTACCGGGCCAGCGCCCAGGGCGTCCTCTTCTTCGCGGCCCGCTGCGCGGTCGGCCTGCTCAGCTACTGGTTCCCGACGCTGCTCAGCGAGCGGGGCGTCCCCTTCGTCGGCACCATCATGATCGCGCTGCTCGTCGTGGCGCTCGTCGTGGGGACGGTCTTCACCCCGGACACCCGGGGCAAGACGCTGCAGCAGATCGAGGCCGAGCGCTACGGCGAGGTCCTCGACGAGCCGGGGGGCGCCGGGGGCGCCGGCGGGCGCCGGGCGCCGGCGCGGCGCTGACGGCGCCCGCACCTGCCATCCTGCCGTCATGGCGACGGTCAAGGAGGTCGCCCAGCGGGCAGGGGTGTCGCTGGGGACCGTGAGCAACGTCCTCAACCGCCCGGAGGTCGTCTCCGAGGCGCTGCGCACGCGCGTGCAGCAGGCGATCGCCGAGCTGGGGTTCGTGCGCAACGAGTCGGCCCGCCAGCTGCGGGCCGGGGTGAGCCGGACGATCGCGGTGGTCGTGCTCGACGTGGCCAACCCCTTCTTCACCGACGTCATCGCCGGCGCCGAGGACCTCGCCGAGCGCCACGACGCCCTGGTGGTGATGTGCAACAGCGCCAACTCCGCCGAGCGCGAGGCCCGGCACCTGCGCCGCCTGGACCAGCAGCGCGTGCTGGGCGTGCTGCTGACGCCCGTGCACGACGCCCCCAGCGCGGCCCTGACCGAGGTGCGCGAGCACGGCACCCCCGTGGTGCTCGTGGACCGCGGCTCCGGCTCCAGCGGGCACTCCTCGGTCGCCGTCGACGACGTCCTCGGCGGCCGGCTGGTGGGCGAGCACCTCGTCGGCGCGGGCCACCGCCGCATCGCCTACACCGGCCTGCCGACGGCGCTGCGGCAGGTGGAGGAGCGGCTGCGCGGCCTGCGCGAGGCCGTCGGCGCGGCCGGCGGGGTGCAGGTGGTGCAGGCCAGCGCCATGTCCGTGCGGGCCGGCTCCCAGGTCGCCGCGCAGCTGCTGGCCGGCCCGGCCGCCGAGCGGCCCAGCGCGGTCTTCTGCGCCAACGACCTGCTGGCGCTGGGGGTGCTCAACGAGTGCCAGCGCCGCGGGGTCCGCGTCCCGCAGGACCTGGCGATCGTGGGCTACGACGACATCGGCTTCGCGGCCACGGCGAGCGTGCCGCTGACGTCGGTGCGCCAGCCGCGCGAGCTGCTCGGGCGCACGGCCGTGGAGCTGCTGCTGGCGCAGGTGGAGGGCCGCCCGGCGCAGCAGCTCGTCTTCGAGCCCGAGCTCGTGGTGCGCCGCTCCACCGCCCGGCGCGGCGCCCGGCAGGCCCTGCGCGGAGCCCCCGGGGCAGCTCCCGAGGAGGCCCCGGAGGAGGCCCCGCAGACGGCGTGACACGCCGGGCGGTGCGACACGCCGATCACGTAGCGTTCGCGCCATGCACAGCCAGTGTCCACAAGGGCAGGTCCAGACGGCTGAAACCGCAGGTCAGGGGCCTGGGGACGAGGTTGTCCACATGGGGACGGCGGCTGGGGAAATCACAACCGTGTCACACACCATGTAGTGGTGGTTTGCGATGTCGGCCCCCAGGGGTAGTGTCTTGGACATCCCAGCAGGACGGGACGCCACACCGGCTGCAGGACCCGAGGGAGGGACCACCCCCATGAGCATCACCGTCTACAGCACGCCCTCGTGCGTGCAGTGCAAGGCGACCTACCGCGCGCTGGACCGCAAGGGCCTGGCCTACGAGGTCGTGGACGTCACGGCCGACGCGCAGGCGCTGGAGACGGTCCGCTCGCTGGGGTACGTCCAGGCCCCCGTCGTCATCGCCGGCGAGGAGCACTGGTCCGGCTTCCGCCCCGACCGCATCGACGCGCTGGCCGCCCGCGCGGCCGCCGTCTCCGTCTGACGCACCGCCCGGAGGTGCCCCGTGAGGCCCGGAGTCGTCTACTTCTCCAGCACCTCGGGCAACACGCACCGCTTCGTCGGCAAGCTCGAGCTGGAGCGCCCGGCGCTGCGGATCCCGCTGCACGCGCGTGACGAGGCCCTGCACGTCACGGAGCCCTACGTCCTCATCGTCCCCACCTACGGTGGGGGCGGCGGGGCGGGGGCCGTCCCCAAGCAGGTGATCCGCTTCCTCAACGACCCGGCCAACCGGGCGCTGGTGCGGGGGGTCATCGGCGCCGGGAACACCAACTTCGGGGAGCACTACGCCGCTGCCGGCGACGTGGTCGCGGCCAAGTGCCGCGTGCCCCACCTCTACCGCTTCGAACTCTTCGGGACTCCCGACGACGTGCGCCGCGTGCGCGACGGATTGGACTCGCTGTGACCCTCACCTCCGACGCCCCCTCGAGCTCTCCCGAGGTCATCGCCACCCCGACGTCGCCGGGCTACCACACGCTCAACGCGATGCTGAACCTGTGGGACGAGAACGGGAAGATCCAGTTCGAGGCCGACGTCGAGGCCGCGCGGCAGTACTTCCTGCAGCACGTCAACCCCCGCACCATGCGCTTCCCGAGCTTCGAGGCGCGCATCGAGCACATGGTCTCCGAGGGCTACTACGAGCAGCACGTCCTCGACCAGTACTCCCCGGGCTTCGTGCGCGCCCTCACCGACCGCGCGCACGCGGCGGGGTTCCGCTTCGCGACCTTCCTCGGGGCGTTCAAGTTCTACACGAGCTACGCGCTGAAGAGCTTCGACGGCAAGCAGTACCTGGAGAACTTCGAGGACCGCGCCGTCATGACGGCGCTGACGCTGGCCGTCGGCGACGAGGCGCTGGCCACCGCGATCGTCGACGAGGTCGTCGCGGGCCGCTTCCAGCCGGCGACGCCGACCTTCCTCAACGCCGGCAAGGCCTCGCGCGGCGAGCTGGTCTCCTGCTTCCTGCTGCGCATCGAGGACGACATGGAGTCCATCGGCCGCAGCATCAACTCCGCCCTGCAGCTGTCCAAGCGCGGTGGCGGCGTGGCGCTGCTGCTGAGCAACATCCGCGAGTACGGCGCACCGATCAAGCGGATCGAGAACCAGTCCTCCGGCGTCATCCCCGTGATGAAGCTGCTGGAGGACTCCTTCTCCTACGCCAACCAGCTCGGGGCCCGCCAGGGCGCCGGCGCGGTGTACCTGTCGGCGCACCACCCCGACATCCTGCGCTTCCTGGACACCAAGCGCGAGAACGCCGACGAGAAGATCCGCATCAAGACCCTCAGCCTCGGCGTGGTCGTCCCCGACATCACCTTCGAGCTCGCCAAGAACAACGAGCCGATGCACCTGTTCTCCCCCTACGACGTGGAGCGGGTGTACGGCAAGCCGTTCGGCGACCTGCCGATCAGCGAGCACTACCGCGAGATGGTCGCCGACGACCGCATCCGCAAGACGCAGATCGACGCCCGCGAGTTCTTCCAGACCCTCGCCGAGCTGCAGTTCGAGTCCGGCTACCCCTACATCGTGTTCGAGGACACGGTGAACCGGGCCAACCCGATCGCCGGCCGCATCAACATGTCGAACCTGTGCTCGGAGATCCTGCAGGTCAACACGCCGAGCCGGCTGGCCGAGGACCTCACCTACGCCGAGGTCGGCAAGGACATCTCCTGCAACCTGGGCTCGCTCAACATCGCGCTGACGATGGACGGCGGCGACCTCGGGCGCAGCGTCGAGACGGCCGTGCGCGCGCTGACCGCGGTGAGCGTCGCCAGCGACATCCAGTCCGTCCCCTCGGTCGCCCACGGCAACTCCAGGTCGCACGCCATCGGCCTGGGCCAGATGAACCTGCACGGCTACCTCGCCCGCGAGCACGTGCACTACGGCAGCGAGGAGGGCGTCGACTTCACCAACGTCTACTTCGCGGCCGTGCTGTTCCACGCGCTGCGCGCCAGCAACCGCATCGCCGTCGAGCGCGGTGAGACGTTCGAGGGCTTCGAGCGCTCCGCGTACGCCGACGGCTCCTTCTTCGACAAGTACGTCGAGGACGACTTCCTGCCGGCCACCGACCGCGTCGCGCGGCTGTTCGCCGACGCCGGCATCGCGCTGCCCACGCGCGCCGACTGGGCCGCTCTGAAGGCCTCCGTCGTCGAGCACGGCATCTTCAACCAGAACCTGCAGGCCGTGCCGCCGACGGGCTCGATCAGCTACATCAACAACTCGACCTCCTCGATCCACCCGATCGCCTCGAAGATCGAGATCCGCAAGGAGGGCAAGCTCGGCCGCGTGTACTACCCGGCGCCGTTCATGACGAACGACAACCTGGAGTACTACGCCGACGCCTACGAGATCGGTCCCGAGAAGATCATCGACACCTACGCCGCGGCCACCCAGCACGTGGACCAGGGCCTGTCGCTGACGCTGTTCTTCAAGGACACCGCCACCACGCGCGACATCAACCGCGCGCAGATCTACGCGTGGCGCAAGGGGATCAAGACGATCTACTACATCCGGATCCGGCAGATGGCGCTCGAGGGCACCGAGGTCGAGGGCTGCGTCAGCTGCATGCTCTGAGCCGGGGCCTGCGAGAAGAGGGAAGACCGTGGAGAAGCTGAAGCTCATCGACCGCGTCAACGCGATCAACTGGAACCGCCTCCAGGACGACAAGGACCTGGAGATCTGGAACCGGCTCACGAGCAACTTCTGGTTGCCGGAGAAGGTGCCGCTGTCCAACGACGTCCAGTCGTGGCAGAACCTCGGCGCGGCCGAGCGCACGCTCACCCTGCGCGTGTTCACGGGGCTGACCCTGCTGGACACCATCCAGGGCACGGTCGGCGCGGTCTCGCTCATCCCGGACGCGCTCACCCCGCACGAGGAGGCCGTCTACACGAACATCGCGTTCATGGAGTCGGTCCACGCCCGCAGCTACTCCTCGATCTTCTCCACGCTCGCCTCGACCCGCGAGATCGACGAGGCGTTCAACTGGTCGGAGGAGAACGAGGCGCTGCAGCGCAAGGCATCCATCGTCCTGGAGTACTACCACGGTGACGACCCGCTGAAGCGGAAGGTCGCCTCCACGCTGCTGGAGTCGTTCCTCTTCTACTCCGGGTTCTTCCTGCCGATGCACTTCTCCAGCCGCGCGCAGCTGACGAACACCGCCGACCTCATCCGGCTCATCATCCGCGACGAGGCCGTGCACGGGTACTACATCGGCTACAAGTTCCAGCGCGGTCTCGAGCTCGTCGACCAGGCCAGGCGCGACGAGATCAAGGACTACGCGTTCGACCTGCTGTACGAGCTGTACGACAACGAGTGCAAGTACACCTCGGACCTCTACGACGGCGTCGGCCTGACCGAGGACGTCAAGACCTTCCTGCACTACAACGCCAACAAGGCGCTCATGAACCTCGGCTACGAGGGCATGTTCCCCTCGGACATGACCCGGGTGGACCCCTCGATCCTGTCCGCCCTGTCGCCGAACGCGGACGAGAACCACGACTTCTTCTCCGGCTCCGGCTCCAGCTACGTCATCGGCAAGGCCGTCGCCACCGAGGACGAGGACTGGGAGTTCTGAGCCCCCGCTGAACCAGCGGCTCCCCGGGAGCCGCGACGGACGACCCCCGTGGCCGGTGCTGCGCGCCCTGCCACGGGGGTTCCGTCGTTCCCGGGG
>NZ_JAAALL010000109.1 GCF_009906315.1 Kineococcus vitellinus
GTCGACCTCGGCCGCGGCCCCGGCGAACTGGGCCTCGTGCAGGCGCGCGTACGCCCCGCCGGCGGCCACCAGCTCCGCGTGCCGCCCCTGCTCCACGACCCGGCCGGCCTCCATGACGAGGATGAGGTCGGCGTCGCGGACCGTGGACAGCCGGTGCGCGATGACCAGGCTCGTGCGGTCCCGGCGCAGGGCGGCCATCGCCTGCTGCACCAGGCGCTCGGTGCGGGTGTCCACCGAGCTCGTCGCCTCGTCCAGCACCAGCACCTGCGGGCGGGCCAGGTGCGCGCGGGCGATGGTCACCAGCTGCTTCTCCCCGGCGCTGATGCGGCCCGCGTCGTCGTCCACGAGCGTCTCGTAGCCCTCGGGCAGCGTGGCCACGACGGCGTCCACCGACGCGGCCCGCGCGGCCTCGCGGACCTCCTCGGGCGTCGCCGAGGGGCGCGGGTAGGCGATGTTCTGCGCGATCGTCCCCTCGAACAGCCAGGTGTCCTGCAGCACGATCGCCGCCCGCGAGCGCAGGTCCCGCCGCGACATCGCGGCGATGTCGACGCCGTCGAGCAGGATCCGCCCCGCGTCCAGCTCGTAGAAGCGCAGCAGCAGGTTCACCAGCGTCGTCTTGCCCGCTCCGGTCGGCCCCACGATCGCCACCGTGGAACCGGGCTCGGCGACGAAGGAGAGGTCCTCGATGAGCGGGCGCTCGGGGGCGTACCGGAACGACACGTGCTGGAACTCGATGCGCCCCGGGCCCGAGGGCCGCGGCCCGTCGACGGGGTCCGGCGACACCTCCGGCGCGTCCAGGACCTCGAAGACCCGCTCGGCCGAGGCGACCCCGGACTGCAGCAGGTTCGCCATCGAGCCCAGCTGCGCCAGCGGCTGGGTGAACTGCCGGGAGTACTGCACGAACGCCTGCACGCCGCCGATGGTGATCGACCCGCTCGTCACCAGCGTGGCGCCCACGACGGCGATCGCCACGTACACGAGGTTCCCGATGAGCATCGTCGCCGGCATGATCGTCCCGGACAGGAACTGCGCGCCGGAGCCGGCGGTGTACAGCTCGGCGTTCTTGGCCGCGAAGGCGGCCCGCACCTCCTCGCGGCGGCCGAACGCGGTGACGACGTCGTGGCCGCTGAAGGCCTCCTCGATCTGCGCGTTGAGGGCGCCCGTCTCGCGCCACTGGCCGGCGAACAGCGGCTGCGACCGCTTGGCGATGAGCGCCACGACGACGAGCGTCAGCGGGACCGCGACCAGGGCCAGCAGCGCCAGCCGCACGTCGATCGTGAACATCATGACGACGACGCCGACCACCGTCAGCGCCGACACCAGGGCCTGCGAGACGGTCTGCTGCAGGCTCTGGGAGATGTTGTCGATGTCGTTGGTCACGCGCGAGAGCAGCTCCCCGCGCGGGGTGGCGTCCACGTGCGAGAGCGGCAGGCGGTGGACCTTGGCCTCCACGTCGGCGCGCAGCCGGAACACCGTGCGCTGCACGACGCGGTTGAGCAGCAGGCCCTGCAGGAACGAGCCGAGCGCCGAGGCCACGCAGATCGCGACGACCAGCAGCAGCGTGCGCCGCAGCCCGCCCCGGTCCAGCGGCTCGCCGAGGAACGCGGCCCGCACGACGTAGTCGGTGGCGTCGCCCAGCAGCTTGGGGACGAGGACCGTCAGGACGACGCTGGCGACGGCCAGGACGAGGACCACGCCCAGCCGCGCCGCGTCCGGTCCCATCCGCGCCAGCAGCCGCCGGGCCGACGGGCCGAAGCTCACCGGCCGCTGACCCGGCGCACCCGTCATCCGCACCGGCCCCCCGCGCCCGCTCACGCGGCCACCTCCTGCTGGCTGGCGACGATGTCCTCGTAGGTCGGGCACGTCCCCAGCAGCTCCTCGTGCCTGCCGCGGCCGACGACCCGCCCGCCCTCCAGGACGACGATCTCGTCGGCGTCCACGATGGTCGAGACCCGCTGCGCCACCACGAGGATCGCCGCGCCGGGCAGCTCCCGCGCCAGCGCCGAGCGCAGCCGGGCGTCGGTGGCGGTGTCCAGCGCGGAGAACGCGTCGTCGAAGACGTGCACCTGCGGGCCCTGCACGAGCAGCCGCGCGATCGACAACCGCTGCCGCTGCCCGCCGGAGACGTTGCTCCCGCCCTGGGAGACCGGCGCCTGCAGGCCCTCGGGCCGCTCGGCCACGAAGTCCGCGGCCTGCGCGGTGCGCAGCGCGGCCCACAGCTCCTCGTCGGTGGCGCCGGGCCGCCCGAAGCGCAGGTTCGAGGCGACCGTGCCGGCGAACAGGTACGGCCGCTGCGGGACGAGGCCGACGCGGCGGCGCAGGTCCGCGTCGGCGAGGTGGCGCACGTCGACGCCGTCGAGCAGCACCGCGCCCGAGGAGACGTCCGCCAGCCGCGTCGCCAGGTTCACCACGGTCGTCTTGCCCGAACCGGTGGACCCGATGACGGCCGTGGTGCGGCCGGGGAGCACGTCGAAGCTGACCCGGTCCAGCACGGGCCGGTCCGCGCCGGGGTAGCTGAAGGAGACCTCGCGGAACTCCAGGCGCCCCGGCCCGGCCGGGACCGCGGGGCTCTTCGGCTCGTGCACGCTGGAGGGGGTCCGCAGGACCTCCTCGATGCGGCGGGCCGAGACGGCCGCCCGCGGCCCCACGACGGCCAGGAACGTCGTCATCATCACGCCCGTGAGGATCTGCACGAGGTAGGTCAGGAACGCGGTGAGCGAGCCGACCCCCAGCTCGCCGCTCTCCACGCGCCCCGCCCCGAACCACACCACGGCCGCGCTGGCGAGGTTCATCACCAGCAGGACGAAGGGGAAGACGAGCGCGAACAGCCGCCCCGCCCGCAGCGCCACGTCGGTCAGGTCCTCGTTGGCCTGCGCGAACCGCGCCTGCTCGGCCTCCTCGCGCACGAAGCCGCGCACCACGCGCAGACCCGTCAGCTGCTCGCGCAGCACCCGGTTCACGGTGTCGATCCGCTGCTGCAGCAGGCCGAACAGCGGGCCGAGGCGCACCATGACCAGCGCCATCCCGGCCACGAGCAGCGGCACCGCGACGACGACCAGCCAGCTGAGCCCGGCGTCCTCGCGCAGCGCCATGACCACGCCGCCCACGCACAGGATCGGCGCCGAGACGATCATCGTGCAGGTCATGAGGACCAGCACCTGCACCTGCTGGACGTCGTTGGTGCCGCGGGTGATGAGCGAGGCGGCGCCGAAGCGCCCGACCTCGGCCTTGGAGAAGGACAGGACGTGCTCGAAGACGGCCGCGCGCACGTCGCGGCCCAGCGCCATCGCCGCCCGCGCCCCGCACCAGACGGCGGCGATCGTGGCGACGACCTGCAGCAGGGTGATCGCCAGCATCAGCGCGCCCAGGCGCCGGATGAGGGCGGTGTCGCCGGTGGCGACGCCCTCGTCGATGACGTCGGCGTTCAGCCGGGGCAGGTACAGCGAGGCCGCCGTCTGCAGGACCTGCAGGACGAGGACCGCGACCAGCAGCCCGCGGTGCGGGCGCAGGCGCTCGCGCAGGAGGGTGAGCAGCACGGGATCCAGGTCTAGCACCCGGGGCCGCGGGAGGGCACCGGACTTCCGGTCCCCGCCGCAGCGCCGACGGCCGCGACCCGCCGGCTACAACCTGCCGGCGGCCTTGAGCGCCAGGTACCGGTCGGCCAGCGCTGGCGCCAGCCCCTCCGGCTCGGCGTGCACGACCTCCACGCCCAGGCGGGCCAGCAGTTGCGCGGTGCGGTCGCGCTCGGCCGTGGCCGCCTCCGCCGCGGCCGCCGCGTACACCTGCTCGGCGTCGGCGCGCCCGTGCGCCAGCGCCTGCAGCGCCGGGTCGTCCACGGCCGCCAGGACCACGGTGTGCCGCGTCACCAGCTGCTCCAGCGCCGTCAGCAGCCCGGAGTCCAGCACGGAGGTGTCCAGCGCCGTCAGCAGCACCACCAGCGAGCGCTGGCGCGCCGTGGTGCGCACCTCGGTGGCCACCGCGTCCCAGTCGGCCTCCACCAGCGAGGGCTCCAGCGGCGCCAGCGCCTCCACCAGCGCCGGCAGCAGGTCCCCGCGGGTGCTGCCGCGCACCCGGGCCCGCACCCGCCGGTCGTGGGCGATCAGGTCGACCCGGTCGCCGGCGCGGGCCGCGAGCGCCGCGGTCAGCAGCGCCGCCTCGATCTGCGCGTCCAGGCGCACCGCGATGAGCCCGGCGTCCTGCAGGCGCGCCGCGGAGGTGCGGGAGGTGTCGACGACCAGCAGCACCCGCCGGTCGCGCTCGGGCCGCCAGGTGCGCACGACGACGGCCTGGCGGCGCGCGGTCGCCCGCCAGTCGATGGAGCGCACGTCGTCGCCGTCGACGTAGTCGCGCAGCGCGTCGAACTCGGTGCCCTGGCCGCGGTGCAGCACCGCGCTGCGCCCGTCCAGCTCGCGCAGCCGCGCCAGCCGCGAGGGCAGGTGGCGGCGGGAGGTGAACGGCGGCAGCACCCGCAGCCGCCCCGGCAGCGGCACCGAGCGCTGGCGCGCCACCAGGCCCAGCGGCCCCAGCGAGCGCACCGTGACCCGGTCCGCCGAGCGGTCCCCGCGCCGCGTGGGCACGAGCACCGTCGTCAGCCGCCGCCGCTCCCCGGCGGGCAGGTCCAGCCGGTGCCGCTCCCCGCGCGCCCCCGCCGACGGCTGCCAGGCGTCGCGCAGCAGACCGCGCACCCGCCGGGTGCCGGCGTTCTGCACGACCAGCTCGCTCTCGCGCGGCTCGCCCAGGCGCACCGCCGCCAGCGGTGCGCGCTGCAGCCGCAGCGCGCGGGGGGAGGGGGCCAGCAGCAGGTCCACCGCGACGAGCGCGACGCACAGCGCCGTCCACGTCCACAGCGCCGCCCACCCGGGCCAGGCGATGAGCAGCAGCAGGCCGGCCGCCACGAGCACCGGCGCCCGCCAGGTCAGCGCCACGGCACCGGCCCCCGCGCCACCGCCCGCGCCGCCGCCCGCGCGGTGCCTCGCGCGGTGCTCACCGCGGGACGGGCACGGAGCCGAGCACGGAGTCCAGCACGGCGTCCACGCTCACCCCGTCCAGCTCCGCTTCCGGCCGCAGCTGCACCCGGTGCCGCAGCGTGGGGCGCGCCAGCGCCTTGACGTCGTCGGGGGAGACGTAGTCGCGCCCGGACAGCCAGGCCCACGCCCGCGCCGCCGCCAGCAGCGAGGTGGCGCCGCGCGGGGAGACGCCCAGCGCCAGCGACGGCGAGCTGCGCGTGGCCCGGCAGACGTCGACGACGTAGCCGATGACCTCCCGCGAGCACTGCACGCGGCGCACCGCGGCGCTGGCGATCGCCAGCTGCTCGGGGGTGGCCACCGCCCGCACCCC
This sequence comes from Kineococcus vitellinus, assembly GCF_009906315.1. Classification (GTDB taxonomy): domain Bacteria; phylum Actinomycetota; class Actinomycetes; order Actinomycetales; family Kineococcaceae; genus Kineococcus; species Kineococcus vitellinus. Next base: position 5,338 of record NZ_JAAALL010000109.1, read on the forward strand.
CGCGGCCGCCAGGTCGCGCGGGTCGAAGCCGCCGGCGTGGCGGGCCAGCACCTCCACCTCGTCCTCGCGCGGCGGCAGCGGCAGCGTCAGCTTCAGCAGGAACCGGTCCAGCTGCGCCTCCGGCAGCGGGTAGGTGCCCTCGTACTCCACCGGGTTCTGCGTGGCGGCGACGATGAACGGGCTCGGCAGCGCCCGCGGCTCGCCCTCGACGGAGACCTGCTTCTCCTCCATGGCCTCCAGCAGCGAGGCCTGCGTCTTCGGCGGCGTCCGGTTGATCTCGTCGGCCAGCAGGATGTTGGTGAAGACCGGCCCCTCCCGGAAGCTGAAGCGCGCCGTGCGCGCGTCGTAGACCAGCGAGCCGGTCACGTCGCCGGGCATGAGGTCGGGGGTGAACTGCACGCGCTTGGTGTCCAGGCGCAGCGTCGCCGCCAGCGTGCGCACCAGCAGCGTCTTGGCGACCCCGGGCACGCCCTCCAGCAGCACGTGCCCGCGGCACAGCACCGCGATGACGAGCCCGGTGACCGCCGCGTCCTGGCCGACGACGGCCTTGGCGACCTCCTGGCGCACCGCGCGCAGCGCCTGCCGCGCCTGCTCCACGGCCTCCTCGCCGTCCACCGGGCCGTCCACCGGGCCCTCCTGCCCGCGCCGGTCCTCCAGCGGCCCGTCCAGCCGCCCGTCCAGCCGCTGCTCCAGCTCCTGGTCCGCCTGGCCCTGCACCTGCTCGTCCACTACCGGATCGCCTTCCTGGGGGAGTCGCCTCGCACGGAGCGTTCGAGGGCGTCGAGGTCACCGGCCAGCCGCACCAGGGCGGCGTCGTCGCGCGGGGCCGGGCCGGCGAGCAGCTCGCGCACCTGCGCGGGCGCCCGCCCGGTCAGGTGCGCGACCTGGTCGGCCACGTCGCTCACGGGGGCGGTGGCGTCCAGGCGGACCACGGCGCGCAGCCGCCGCACGGCCGCCCCGCGCAGCAGCTCGGCGGCGCGCCCGGCCGCACCGGCCGTCGCGTACAGCCGCCCGTGCCCCTCCACCGTCTCCGCGGCCCGCACCACCACGGGCAGCGGCTCGGGCACCAGCCGGCCCAGCCGGCGGCCCCGCCACAGCACCGCGGTGAGCGCCGCCAGCAGCAGCAGCACCGCGGCGGGCGCCAGCCAGCCCGGCACCAGCTGCCCCAGCGGCACGGGCGCGCTCTCGGCGTCCAGCGGGTCGGGCAGGTACCACACGAGCTCCTCGCGCCCGCCGAGGACGTGCAGCGCGAGCGCCGCGTTGCCCTCCTGCGCGACCCACCGGTTGGTGAGCAGGCCCGGCTGCCCGAGCACCACCAGCCGGCCGCCGCCGTCCAGGCGCTGCTGGACGTACGAGCCGCCGTAGCAGGAGAGCGCGGGCGCGCCGGGGGCCACCGCGTACGCGGTGCCGCCGGCGCGGGCCCGCCCCGCCGCCACCGCCGCGGGCGCGTCGCAGCCGGGGTCGCGGTCGGTGGCCGCGGAGGTGGTGCCGACGCGCACCCCGCCGGTGAGGGCCGCCAGCGCCGCGGCCCGCGGGCGCAGCAGCACCAGGTCCGCGCCGGAGGCGGCCAGCGCCCGCAGCCGGTCCGCCGAGAGCAGCTCGGGGGCGGTCACCAGGACCGTCGCCCCGTCGTCCGCGCCGCTGAGCGCCTGCTGCGCCGCGGCCCAGGAGCGCTCCTCGCGCACGCGGACGCCCTGCTCGCCGAGGACCTGCGCGAGCGCGCGGGCACCGGCCGGCGCGACCGAGGACGGCGACATCGACTCGCGGTTGGTGCGCGGGGACAGCAGCGCCACCAGCAGCAGGACCGCCAGCACGAGCGCGCCCACGAGCACGCCCGCGCGCCGGCGCTGCCAGCGCGTGAGCGGCGGCCGGGCGGCGGCGGCCGGGGCCTCCAGCAGGCTCACGCGCCGCTGCCCACCAGCACGGGCCGGGCGGCGGCGACGTCGGCGACGATGCGCCGCAGGTCCTCGTCGGTGTCCGCGGCGGCCGGGCGCCCGCCGTAGCGCACGTCCTCGAAGGTGCGGGCGGCGCGGGCCAGGCAGGCCGCGCAGCCGGGCAGCGCGGCGCCCGCCTGCCGGGCGACCTCGGAGGCGGTGCGCCCCGGGCGGCGGTCGATCAGGTCGCGCTCCTCCAGCGAGCGCACCAGGCCGCGGAAGCGCTCGGCGACCGCCACGTCCCAGCGGCCGGCCGCGGCCGCCTCGTCGGCGCGGCGCAGGTGGGTGGCCGAGGGTTCCGGCCCGGCCTCGAAGACCGCGTCGGCGCCGGCCCCGCGGGCGCTGCGGCGCACGGGCCCGGACACCAGCAGCACGACGGTCACCAGGACCGCCAGCAGCAGCACCACCACGACGACGGCCGTCCAGCTGGTGCCCAGCCCGGGCACCGCCACGCCCTCCAGGCGCTCCTGCAGCCACTCCCACGCGCGCTGCAGCCAGGAGCCGCGGGCCTCGCGGTACTCCCCGCCGGCCAGCTCGGCGGCCAGCCACTCGCGCGCGGTGCCGCGGTCGGGCTGCACGGGGACGCTCACGGGTGCGCCCTCACGCGCCCGCGGCGCGGTGCAGCTCGACGTCGAGCCCTTCCCGCCGCATGCGCAGGTCGACGTAGAGCAGCGCCGTCACCGACGCCAGGAACGGGTAGCCCACGACGCTGCCGATGACCGAGCCCACGGTGCTGATCGTCTGCGAGAGCACCATGCCCAGCCCCTGCGGGTCGGTGCCGGAGACGGCGCCGACCGCACCCCCGACGACCGTGAAGGGCACGGCGACCGCGGTCACGACGACGTAGACAACGGCCGTCGTCAGCAGCAGGATGCCCAGCAGGCGCCAGAAGGAACCGCGGGTCAGCCGCCAGGAGCGCTTCAGCGACGCGCCCACGCCCAGGCCCTCCAGGAGCATCGCCGGCGTCGCCATCGACCACTTCACCCACAGGTACGCGCCGCCGGCCAGCCAGCCCAGCAGCCCCAGCAGCAGCAGCAGGACGCCGACGCCGGTGACCGCGTCGGAGTCGGCCAGGCCCACCAGCAGCCCGCCGGGCAGCAGCGTGAGCGCGCCCACGGCGCCCGAGGCCAGGGTGATGACCAGCGAGAGGCCGACCAGCGCGAGCAGCCGGGGCCGGCAGGTGCGCCACAGCTCCCCGAAGCCGATGCCGCGCCCCAGCACGGCGCGGCTGACGCTGACGATGAGCATCCCGTTGAGCACGAGCACCGCCACGGCCTGCAGCAGGCCGCCGAGCACCAGCAGCGGCACCGAGCTCTGCAGCGCGGAGAAGAGGTCGTCCACGCCGCCCTCGCCGCTGGTCTCCAGGCGGTTCAGCGCCCCCACGAGGTCGCGGGTGCTGACGATCGTGGCGACGAGGGTGACCGCCGAGGTGACGACGACGACGAGCGCGGACAGCCCGACCATGACCTTGGGGTCGAAGCGGAAGGCGCGGAAGGCGCCGTCCCAGATCTCGCCCAGGCCCAGCGGGCGCAGCGGGACGATGCCCGGCCGCGGCGCCGGCGGCCGGTCCCAGCCGCCCCGCCCCGGCGCCTGCCCGGGGCCCTGCCCGGGGGCCTGGCCCTGCCCGGGCGCTGCTCCCGGCTCGCCCCAGCCGCCCGGCTGCGGGCTCGCCCAGCCCTGCCCGGAGCTCTCGCGGGCGCCCTCGTCCGGGCGCTCCCACTGGCTCATCGCCGTCCCCCCTGCGCCACCGAGATCCGCACGTCGCTGGCTGCCCATCGTGCCAGAGGCCGACCCGCCCGCCGCGCCGCGCGCGGCAGCGGGCGCCGCGGGCGGCATAGTGATCCCATGAGGGGACGCGTCCTCGTGGTGGACGACGACACCGCGCTCGCCGAGATGCTGGGGATCGTGCTGCAGGGGGAGGGGCTGGAGACCCGCTTCTGCGCCGACGGCGACGAGGCGCTGGCCGCCTTCCGCGCCACCCGCCCGGACGTGGTCCTGCTGGACCTGATGCTGCCGGGCACCGACGGCATGGAGGTGTGCCGGCAGATCCGCGCCGAGTCCGGCGTGCCGATCGTCATGCTCACCGCCAAGAGCGACACGGTCGACGTCGTGCTCGGCCTGGAGGCCGGCGCCGACGACTACGTCGTCAAGCCGTTCAAGCCCAAGGAGCTCGTCGCGCGCGTGCGGGCCCGGCTGCGCTCGGCGGGCGACCGCCCCCCGGAGACGCTGCGCATCGGCGACCTCACGATCGACGTCGCGGGGCACTCGGTGCGCCGCGACGGGCGCTCGCTGCCGCTGACGCCGCTGGAGTTCGAGCTGCTGGTCACCCTGGCCCGCAAGCCCTGGCAGGCCTTCACCCGCGAGCTGCTGCTGGAGCAGGTGTGGGGCTACCGGCACGCCGCGGACACCCGGCTGGTCAACGTCCACGTGCAGCGGCTGCGCTCGAAGATCGAGCGCGACCCCGAGCACCCGGAGATCGTCGTCACCGTCCGCGGAGTGGGGTACCGCGCGGGGCCGTTGTGAGCGGGCCCGCGCGCAGCGCTCCCCGCCCCGCCCCCCGGGGCCGGCGCCGGGGGGCGGTCGTCCTGCGGCGCGCGCTGCGCTGGCCGCTGCGGACCGCGGGGCGCGGCGCGCTGGGCCGCTGGCGGGCCTCCCTGCAGACCCGCGTCGTCGTGCTCACGACCCTGCTCGGCCTGGCCGTGGTCGTCGGGGTGGGCTCCTTCCTGCTGGACGGCATCGCCGACGGCCTGGTCGCCGAGCGCCAGCAGGTCGCGCTCGCCGACGCCGCGCGCGGCGCCCAGACCGCCCAGCAGCAGTTCGACGCCGCCACCACGACGACGTCGGCGGAGGTCGAGCAGCTGGCCGGCGACGTCGTCTCCTCCCTGGAGGGCGCCGGGCCCGACCGGGCCCGCGGGGTCGTACTGCTGCGCGCCACCGGAGCCCCCGACACCGCCGGCAGCGGCCAGGTCGTCGTGCGCGACGTCGCCTCCGAGGGCCTGGACGCCGCCGACGTGCCGCCGGCGCTGCGCCAGGCCGTCGTGGACTCCGACGTGCAGCAGCTGCAGATCGTGGACCTCTCGCGCGGTCGGGGCGCCCCCTCGCTCGTCGTCGGCTCCACGGTGGCGCTGCCGCGGGCGGGGGAGTACGAGCTGTACTTCGTGTACTCGCTGGCCAGCGAGGAGCAGACCCTCTCGCTGGTGCGCACGACGTTCGTCGGCGGCGCCGTCGCGCTCGTCCTGCTCGTCGGCGCGGTCGCGTGGGTCGTCACGCGCCTGGTGGTGCAGCCCGTCCGCGAGGCCGCGGGCACCGCCGAGCGCCTCACCGGCGGCCACCTCGACGAGCGGATGCGGGTGCGCGGCAGCGACGACCTGGCCCGCCTGGCGCGCGCCTTCAACGAGATGGCCGCCGGCATGCAGCAGCACATCGAGCAGCTGGAGGAGCTCTCGCGGGTGCAGCGCCGCTTCGTCTCCGACGTCAGCCACGAGCTGCGCACCCCGCTGACGACGATCCGGATGGCGGGGGAGGTGCTGCACGACGCCCGCGAGGGCTTCGACCCCGTCTCGGCGCGCTCGGCGGAGCTGCTGCTCACCCAGCTGGAGCGCTTCGACACGCTGCTGTCGGACCTGCTGGAGATCTCCCGCTTCGACGCCGGCGCCGCCGCCCTGGAGCCGGACCCGCAGGACGTGCGGGTGCTCGTGCACCGCGTCGTGGAGCTCACCGCGGCGCTGGCCGAGCGCCGCGGCAGCGAGGTCCGCGTCCTGCAGCCCTCCGGCCCGTGCACCGCCGAGGTCGACTCCCGGCGCATCGAGCGGGTCCTGCGCAACCTCGTCGGCAACGCCATCGAGCACGGGGAGGCCCGCCCCATCGAGGTCACCGTCGCCTGCGACGAGTCGGCGGTCGCCGTCGGGGTGCGCGACCACGGCGTCGGGCTGGGGCCGGCGCAGCTGCCGCGGGTCTTCGACCGCTTCTGGCGCGCGGACCCCGCCCGGGCGCGCACGACGGGCGGCAGCGGGCTGGGCCTGGCGATCGCGCTGGAGGACACCCGCCTGCACGGCGGCTGGCTGGAGGTGTGGGGCCGCCCCGGCCAGGGCTGCCACTTCGTGCTCACCGTGCCGCGGGTGGCCGGCCGCGCGCTGCGCTCCTCGCCGCTGCCGGTCGTGCCGCTGGGCTGGCGCGAGCCGGTCGCCGCGCTGCCCGCGGGCCGCTCGCCCGCCGGTCCGGCGGCGCAGCCGTGAGGGCCCCGCGCGTCCCCGGCCGCGCTCCCGGCCGTGCTCGCGGGCGCGCCGGCGCCGCGCTGCTGGTGTGCGCGCTGCTGGCCGGCTGCGGCGGCATCCCGCGCTCCGGCGACGTCGTCAGCGGCGCGCGGCCCGCCGACGACCCGCGCACCGGGCTGCTGCAGGTCATCCCCGAGCGCCCCGAGCGGGGCGCGAGCGCCGTGGAGGTCGTCCGCGGCTTCCTGCTCGCCGGCGCCAGCTCCGACGACGACCACGCCGTGGCCCGGGAGTTCCTCAGCGCCCCCGTCGCGCAGACGTGGCGCCCGGACACCGCCACGACGCTCGTGGAGGCCACGCCCGAGCTGAGCCTGCTGGCCCAGGACGCCGCCGCCGCCACCGTCGAGGTCAGCGCACGGGTCACCGCGCTCGTCGACGGGGCCGGCCACTACGCGGCGCAGGCGCCCGGCACGCCGCTGCGCCGGCAGCTGCACCTGGTCCGCGAGGGCGGCCAGTGGCGCCTGACCGACCCCGGCGACGGGGTGGTGCTCAGCGGCCTGGACGCCTCCCGCACCCTGCGCCCCTTCCCGGTGTGGTTCGCGACCGCCGCGACCCCGCAGGCCGCGCAGGTGCCCGCGCTGCTGGTGGCCGACGTGCGCTGGTTCGGCTACGACTCCTCCACCGCCACCCGCATCGTGCGCGCGCTGCTGGAGGGCCCCTCGCCGTGGCTGGCGCCGGGGGTGCGCACCGGCGCCCCGGCCGGCACCCGGCTGCGGGTGGGCACCGTCCCCGTCGCCGCCGGCACGGCCACCGTGGAGCTGACCGGCGCCGCGCTGGACGCCGGCCCCGACGCGCGGGGGCTGCTGCTCGCCCAGCTGCGCGCCAGCCTCACCGGCCTGCCCGAGGTGGACGAGGTGCGCGTCACCGTCGGCGGCGCGGACCTGACCCGCACCTCCGAGCAGGACCCCGCGCCCCCCGTGCTGCCGCGCGCGGCGGGCGTCGCCGACGCCCGCCCGGTGCTGCTGGGCGCGCAGGGCCTGGAGCGCTGGGACCGCACGGGCGCGCGCGAGGTGACCGGCACCGGCCCGGGCCTCTCGCCCGCGGCCGCGGCGCACCCGGCGGCGGCCCTGGACGGCAGCGCCTACGCCGTGCTCACCGACGCCGGGCGCGTGCTGCGCGTGCAGCGGCCGGGCGGTCCGCTGCAGGCCGCCGTCACGGGGCAGGGCCCGCTGGCGCCGCCGAGCGTGGACCGCTTCGGCTGGGTGTGGACGGCACCGGCGGCCCCCGCGGCGGGTCCCGCGGCCGACCCGGTCGACCCGGCCGCCGCGGCGCCGCTCGTCGTCCCGGCCGCGCGCCCGGACGCGCCGGCGGTCCGCGTGCAGCCGCCCGCCGCCGGCCTGGCCGGCACCGTGCTGCGGCTGCGGGTCTCCCGCGACGGCACCCGGGTGCTCGTGGTGGTGCAGGACGCCGCGGGCGCCACCTCGGTGCACGTGCACGGCGTCGTGCGCGACGCGGCCGGCGCGCCGCTGCGGCTGTCGGCGCCCGGCGGCGACCTCGTGCCCGGTGCGGGCACCGTCCTGGACGCCGCCTGGCTGCCCGACGACGAGTTCGTCGTGCTGGCCCGCCCGGCCGGCCAGACGGACCCGGTGCCCCTGCTGGCCCGGGTGTCGGGACCCGTCGCGGCGCTGCCCGCGGTGCCGGGGGCGGTCTCGGTGGCCGCGGGCTGGAACG
>NZ_JAAALL010000010.1 GCF_009906315.1 Kineococcus vitellinus
GGGGCGGGGTGGCGGTAGCCGAGGCCGGACGTCGCCACCGCCAGCGGGCCGGCGTCCGCGTCGGTGCTGCCGGGCAGGTCGCGGGTGCCCCACGGGGTCGTCGCGTCCGCGCGCAGCACCGACTGCACGCGCGCGTCGCCGGCCACCACGCGCGGCAGCTCCGAGAGCACCCAGCCGAAGGAGCGCACCGGGAAGGCCAGCAGGCCCAGCAGGTAGGCGATCTGCACGAGGTCACCGACCCCGACGGCGCCGCTGGCCGCGCGGACCGTGCCGACGACGAGGACGGCGAGGGTGCCGAGGCCGGGCAGGGCGTCGATGAGCGGGTCGAAGGCGCCGCGGGTGCGCCCGGCGGCCACGTTCGCGTCCCGCAGCCGGTTCGCGTCGCCGGTGAAGCGCTCGACCTCCTCGTCCGCGAGGCCGAGGGTCTTCACCACCAGCGCGCCCTCGAAGCTCTCGTGCGCGGTCGCGGACACCTCCCCGCGCAGCTGCTGCACGCGCGTCACCAGCGGGGACATCCGCCGCTGGTAGACGACGTTCGCGGCCAGCAGCGCCGGGATCACCAGCAGCCCCACGAGGGCCAGCACCGGGTCCGCCTCGGCCATCGCCACCCCGGCGACGGCGATGAGGACGACGACGCCGAGGGCGAAGGGCAGCACCGCCATCGCCTGCCAGGTGGCCTCCACGTCCGAGCTGGCCGTCGCCAGCAGCCGGCCCGCGGGGTGGGCGTGGTGCCAGGCCAGCGGCAGCTCCAGGTAGCGGCGCGTCAGCAGCCGGCGGTAGCGGGCCTGCAGCGCGTACATCGTGGCGCCCGCCCAGATGCGGCGGATGAGGATGCCGACGACGGTCACCAGCGTCACCGCCATGAGCGTCGCGCCCGCCAGCCACACCTCGCCGGTGCTCACCGACCCCGAGCCGGTGACGGCGGGGACGACGACCCGGTCGGTGACCCGCCCCACCATCCAGCCGGTCGCGGCGGTGCCCGCGCCGTAGAGGGCCGAGCCGACGATGGCTGTGGTGAAGAGCCGGGGCTCCTCCCGGGCGCCGCGGGCGAGGGTGCGCATGCCGCTGACGAAGGTGCCGCTCACTGGGCCAAGCCTGTCACGATTCAGTGGCCGGTGCCGGACGACGCTCGCCGGGGCGGGCCGGCGTCAGGGGCGCGCCCGCGCGGTGCGGGCCCGCACCGACACCCGCCACCCCAGGTGCCCCGCGGGGTCCAGCCGGCCCACCTGCTGCTCGTCCGCGGTGGCGAGGTCGACGGCCGCACCGAGCAGCGGTTCCACCCCGACCGAGCGGTACGGCGCGCCCGCGGGCCAGCCGCCGAGGTTACGCCACAGCACCAGGGACAGCGGCCCGGCGCCGCGCAGCAGCTCCCAGCGCAGCGCCAGCCGGTCCGGCCCGTCGACGACCGCCACCCGGTCGGTGGCGACGAGCGCGCAGCGGGCGGTGCCGTCGTCGGGGCCGAGCCGGTCCAGCCGCACGCCGGCGCCGTCCGGCCAGGTGGTCCGCGTGAGGGCGCCGGGGCCCGGCGCGTCGAGGACGGTGACGGCCGCCCCGGCGGGCACGAGGAGGCGGGCGGCGGGGGACAGGGCCAGCAGGGCGTGCACGGCGTGCAGGACGCGCGCCCCCGGCGGGCCCTCGACCGCGTAGCGGGCGCCGACGCCCCCGTCCGGCAGCGCGGTCAGCCGCCGGCGCAGCAGCAGGGCGCCCGCGCGCACCGACGCGGTCCCGGGCGCCTCGCCCGTCCACGGCCGCGACCAGACCTCGCCGTGGTCCGGCGCGCCGCGCAGCCCGGGGAAGCACTCCTCCACACCGCCCGCGTCGACGAACGCCTCCCCCGGGCGCACCGCCGCGCGCTTGCCCGCACCGACGCGCGGGTTGGTCCACAGCCACTCGCGGCCCGGGGTGCGCAGCGACGTCCACCGCCCGCCGTGCTCCTCGTCGGTGCCGACGGCCAGCGGCTCGGGCAGCAGCGCCGGCTCCGGCCCGGCCCTCGCGCCGGGCGCAGCGCTCACCCGGTGCTCACTTGTTCGAGCCCACGAGCAGGCCGGAGACGAACTGCTTCTGGAAGAGGAAGAAGACGAGCGCCGTGGGGACGGCCGCGACCAGCGAGGCCGCCGCGATGACGTTCCACGAGCTGGAGTAGCCGCCCATGAGGTTCAGCAGCGCCGCGGTGACGGGGAACTTCGACTCGCTGCGCAGCACCGTCAGCGCCCAGATGAGGTCGTTGAAGATCCACGTCGTCGCCAGCGCGGCGAGGGCCGCGGTGGCGGGGCGGCTGAGCGGCACCACGATCCGCAGGTAGATGCGCCCCGCTCCGGCGCCGTCGAGGCGGGCGGCCTCGAAGAGCTCCTCGGGCAGCGAGCGCATGAAGCCGTGCAGGACGAAGGTGTAGAAGCCGATGCCGAAGCCGACCTGCACGGCGACGAGGGCGAAGAGGGTGTCGGCGATCCCGAGGGACTCGCTGATGCGGGCCACCGGCACCAGCAGCACCTGCGGGGGCAGCAGGTTGCCGGCCAGCATGACCAGCAGCAGGCTCTTGCGGCCGGGGATCGCGAAGCGGCTGAGCGCGTACGCCGCCCACGAGGACAGCAGCAGCGAGGCCAGCACCGTGCAGGCGGTGACGACGACGCTGTTGCCCAGCGCCCGCAGCAGGCTGCCGCCGGTGAAGGCCGTGCTCAGGCCCTCCCAGGTGAAGGAGGCGGGCAGCGCGGCCAGGCCGCGGGAGGCGATGTCGTCGAAGGAGCGCACCGCGATGAGCGCGACGAACACGATCGGGCTCAGCCACAGCAGCGTCAGCGGGACCATGACGACGTGCAGCCACGGCGAGCGCGCCCGGCGGGGCCGGCGCACCGCGGGCGGGGCGCCGGCGAGCGAGGTGCCGGGGGTGGGGGTGGTGGCGGGGACCGTGGTCACGACTCCTCCTCGGCGCGGGCCTGGCGGGCCAGGTAGGTGATGATGAACCCGACCGCCAGCACGAAGATGACGACGGCGATCGCGGAGGCGTAGCCGAGGTTCCCCGCGGTGAACGCCTGCTGGAACATGTAGGTGCTCAGCAGCTGCGTCGTGTTGTACGGGCCGCCCCGCGTCATCGCCCACACGATGTCGAAGGTGCGCAGCGAGTCGATGACCGTGACGGCGAACACCACCGTGTTGACCCCGCGCAGCTGCGGCACGACGATGCGCCAGAACCGCTGCCAGGCGTTGGCGCCGTCGACGGCGGCGGCCTCCTCCAGCGTCGCGTCGCACCCCTTCAACCCCGCCAGGTAGAGCACCATGATGTAGCCGACCTGGCGCCACACCGCCGCCACGAGGATCGCGGCCAGCGCCACGTCCGGGTCCGCCAGCCACTGGCGCTGCAGCTCCTCCAGGCCCAGCCCGCCCAGCGCCGCGTTCACCGGGCCGGCCGGCTGGTACATGACCCGCCAGAACAGCCCCGTCACCGCCATGGAGACCACCATGGGCAGGTAGATGGCGCTGCGGTACAGACCCACCCCGCGGCCGGGCTTGTTGAGCGCCACCGCCAGCGCCAGGCCGCCCAGCACCGACAGGCCGCCGAAGCCGACGACCCAGGCGACGTTGTTGCGCAGCGCCGTGCGGAAGATCGGGTCCGACCACAGGTCCGCGAAGTTCTGCAGGCCCACCGGCTCGGCGGGGGTGATGCCGTCCCAGCGCAGCAGCGACAGCGAGAAGGAGTTCGCCGCCGGCCAGAACACCCAGAACAGCTCCACCGCCAGCGGCACGAGCAGGAACACCCACACCAGCAGCGGCACCCGCCGCAGCCTGGCCCCCAGCGGTGCGCGGGCCGGTGCGGGGCGGGCGGGGCCGCGCGGTGGGCCGGGCGAGCGCGGCCGCCCGCGCCGCCCGGCCGGGGCGCCCGCCGTCAGGTCGCCGGTGGTCAGGTCACCGGTGGTCACTGGCCCCGGACCCCCTCGGCGGCCGCCTGCCACTCCTGCAGGACGGCGTCGCGCGAGCCCGGGTCGGCGAGGAAGCGGGTGAGCGCGGTGTCCGCCGTCGCCTGCAGCGCGTCCGAGGAGTCGCGGTTGAAGAACTGGGTGATCTCCTGGGTGGAGTTGAGCAGCTCGACGCCCTTCTGCACCAGCGGGCTGAAGGAGGAGGTGTCCACGTCCGGGGACGTCGGCAGGTTGGAGGAGCCGGACTGCTCGATGAACAGCTGCTGCTGCTCGGGGGAGGCCAGGTAGGACAGGAACGCCAGGGTGGCGTCGGGGTCGTCGGTGCCGGCCGCGGCGAAGTAGCCGTCGGTGGGCGCCTCCTCGGCGGTGGGGATCGAGGGGTCCATCACCGGCACGGAGAAGAAGTCGAGGTCCTCGCGCTGGTCCTCGGGGAAGTACTGGGTGACGAAGGCGCCGATGAGGTACATCGCCGAGCGATCCTGCGCCATCGGCACCGTCGCCTCCTGGTTGGAGTAGGAGGCCATGTCGGGGTCGAAGAAGGGGATGAGCCGCTCGTACTGCTCCATCACCTCCACCACCTCCGGGTCGGTGAAGGAGTGCTCCCCGGCCAGCAGCTCGCGGTGGTACTGGGCGCCGTTGACGCGCAGGTCCAGGTAGTCGAACCAGCCGGAGGCCATCCACGGCGTGGAGCCGATGCCGTTGGCGAGCGGGACGACGCCCTGGCCGGACAGGTTGGTGCACAGGGCCAGGAACTCGTCCCAGGTGGTGGGCGGGGTGACGCCCCACTTCTCGAAGGCCGACTTCTTGTAGAAGACCGACCACCAGTAGTAGTTCGTCGGGACGAAGATCTGCGTCCCGTCCTCGGCCGCGGACAGGCTGCGCAGGGCCTCGGAAAAGCCGGCGCAGGCGCCGTCGCCCTCCCAGAGGCTGGAGACGTCCAGCAGCAGGCCCTCGGAGGCGTAGCTGCGCGCCACCGACCCCGCGTACCAGCTCATGACGTCCGGCGGGTTGGACGAGCGCAGGTAGTTCGTCAGCTGGGCGCGGAACTGCTCGGTCGCCACCGAGTTCATCGTCACCTCGCCGTCGTAGGCGTCGACGAGCGCTTCGAGGGCGGCCTTGGGGGCGGTGTCCTGGATGGAGTTCTGGAAGACGACACCGCCGCCACCTCCTCCGCCGCCGCCCGAGCCGCCGGAACCGCCCGAGCCGCCGCTGCTGACGCAGCCGGTGAGCAGGCCGGCGGCGCCCAGCCCGGCGCCGGTGAGCAGGCTCCGGCGGCTGGTCGCGCCCGGGCGGGGTGTTCCCGTGCTGGTCATCTCGTTCCTCCTTGCGTCGTCGTCGACGCGGTCGGGTCGGGTGGGAACTGGTCGGTAGGGGACTCGCGGGTGGGGACCCGGAGGTGGGGACCCGCGGGTGGAGGTCAGGAGGTCGCGGGGGAGCCGGTGGTGAAGAGGGCCGCGCACTCGCGCTGCAGCGCGACGTCGTCCCACATGGCGTGCTGCGGTGCGGCGTTGGAGCACACCACCGCGCCCCAGACGCCGAGCTCGTGGGCCTCGCGCACCACCTGCCGGCACAGCTGCGCGCCCACCGACCCCTCCTCGAAGCGGGTGTCCTTGGGGGTGTAGCCGACGTAGCCCTCGCCGAGCACGAGCGGGATCCCGCTCGCCGCGGCCCAGTCGGCGGCCACCTGCAGCCACAGCGAGAGCTTCTGCTCCACGGCCAGGCGGTGCTCGCCCCAGCGCTCGTACAGCCACCGGTCGACGGCGGCCGGGTCGCACCAGTCGTGCACGTAGATCTCCGGCAGCGAGACGATCGTGGCCCGCAGCTTCCACGCGTTCTCCGCTCCGGGGGTCCAGTCCGCGATGGCCGGTGCGCCCGGGCGCAGCAGCTCCCGGGCGCGTTCGGCGGGGAAGTCCCCGACGCTGCCGCGCAGCCCGAACTCGTCGACGAGGGCCTGCAGGTTGCCGTAGGCGTAGGGGTGGACGACGAGCACGTCGGCGCTCGGCGGCACCGCGCTCAGCGCGGCGACCGGGACGCCCGCGTAGTTCACCGTGCACGGCCGCTCGGGGTGGTGCTGCTTGAAGCGTCGGATGCCGCGCTCCAGGCGCTGCGTGAGCGCGGGCACCGCCGCGTCGCCGCGCCCCACGCCGAGGCCGTCGGTGAGGTAGCCGATCTGGACCTCGTTGTGCAGCTCGGTGAACAGCACGACATCGTCCAGGCCCTCGGCGGCCAGCAGGTCCAGCAGGTCCGCGTGCGCGTCGGCCAGCACCTCGGCGCGCTGCTCGGGGTCCACGGCGTGCAGCGCCTCGTACCAGGCGGGGTCCAGCGCGAACGAGGGGGACTGCTGGTACTCCCAGGAGGAGACGATGACGCCGACGCCGTGCCGCTGCGCGGCGCGGAAGAACTCCAGCGTGTGGGCGCGGGCGTCGATCGTCGTCTCGGCGCCCACGTCGTACCAGCGCACCCCCTGCCCGTACTGCCCGCCCAGCGGGCCCAGCCGCAGCGCTGCGGTGTCCAGGCCGGAGCGGAACAGCAGGAACGGCATCGCGCAGATGCGCACCGCGCCGTACCCGCGCTCCACGGCCTGCGCGAACGCCGCGTCCAGGTCCTCGAACGGCTCGCCGGGACCGGTGCGCACGTACCAGGAGAAGTCCCACAGGCTGATGAGCAGCTTGTCCGGTGCACCGGCCGGCAGGTTGCGGGTCTTCACGAGGGGACCTCCTCGACGAGCGCGGGCGGGACGGTGGCCGGGCGGGGGGACCCGGCCGACAGGTCGTGCGTCAGGTCGTGCACCAGGTCGTGCACGGACAGGGCGTGCGCCAGGTCGGCCGCGTGCCGCGAGGAGGCCAGCAGCGGGGCCGCGAGCAGCCGCCGGGCCCGGGCGGGCTCGCCGTCGAGGACGGCCAGCTGCGCGTCGAGCACCGCGACGCGCCGCTCGCGCACCGCCAGCGGGTCCTCCTCGAACAGCAGCAGGTCCGGCAGCGAGGTGGCGAAGTAGTCCACCGACGGCGCCGCCGCCGCGAACGCGTTCCGGAAGGCGCGCAGCGAGGCGGCCAGCGCGCGGCCCTCCCCGGAGCGGCCCAGGCGGTGCAGCGCCAGCACCGACCACGCGGTCGTCTCGCTGTGCTCCTGCGCGCTCATCCCCAGGAAGTCCCCGCGCTGCTCCGCCGCGTCCCGCCACGCCTCGCGGGCGGCGGTCTCCTCGCCCGCGGCGGCGTGCGCGTCGCCCAGCAGCAGGTGCAGTTGCGCGGTGGAGGCCAGCGGGTGGCGGGCCTCGCCCAGGCAGCGGGGGCTCTCCAGCGCCGCCCGCAGGTGGGCCAGGGCGCCGCCCGCGTCCCCCGCGGCGAGCGCGTCCAGCGCCAGGCGGGTGCGGGCGCGCTCCCACGCCGACAGCGCCTGCCCCTCACCGCCCTCCCACGGCTGGAACGTGCGGCCGGTGAGGACCTGCACCGCCCGCTCGGCGCGGCCGGCGCCGACGAGCAGGTGCGCGACCTCCACGAGGGCGTCGTGGCGCTGCTCCGCGAGGTCCCAGCGCTCCAGCCAGCGCGCCAGCCGCTGCGCGGGCGCGGTGCCGCGCAGCGCGTCGAGCTGGTCGGCCTCGAAGCGCAGCCGCGCGTCGTCCGGGGCCAGCGCCAGCGCCCGCTCGTAGGCGCGCTTGGCCCCCGCCAGGTCGTGCCCGCGGTTGACCAGGTCCAGGCCGAGGTTGCGGTGCACGACCGGGTCGCTCGGGTCGGCGGCCGCGCTGGCGGCCCACTGCTCCGCTGCGTCGGCGTGCCGGCCCACCGCGTACAGCCAGTGCCCGCGCAGCGCCCGCGCCCGCGGGTCCTCCCCGGCGGCCTCCAGCGCCGCCGCGTCCGCCACCCGGCCCGGGAAGCACCACGCCGCCGGTGCCTCGCGCGCCGCCTCCCGGGCGGCCGCCGCCTGCGCCGCGCGCCCCAGGGACTCCAGCACCACCGCGCGGTGGTAGCCGAGCAGCGGGCCCGCCGCGCTCTGCCCGGCCGGGCGGTGCGCCTCCCGCTGCTGCGCCAGCTCGAGCACGGCCAGCGCGTCCTCGCCCTCCCCGGCCCCCGCCAGCTCCAGCGCGACGTCCAGGCAGGTCTGCGCGTCCGCGCTGGCGGGCAGCCCGTCGAGGTGGCGCAGCCACGCGTCCAGCGGGTCCAGCGCCCGCGCCCGCGCCAGCACCCGCGCGGCCTGCGCGGAGCGGCCCAGGCGGCGCAGGCACACGACCTCCAGCGCGGCGGCCTGCAGGTGCTCCGGCTCGGTGCGGCGCACGTCCGCCAGGCGGTGCAGCGCCTGCTCGGTGCGCCCGCGCCGCGCGTCCAGGCGGGCCATCCGGTACCCGGCGGCGGCGCGCCAGGAGCGCGACCAGGACGCGCGCCCGTGCCGCTCGTAAGCCTCCTCCTCGCGCCCCAGCGCCTCCAGCACCAGCCCCAGCAGGTGGTGGGCGGTCGTGTCCTCCGGCGTGGGGTGGTGCGCGGTGAGGCGGGTCACGGCCCGCTCCAGCAGCTCCTGCGCCTCCTTCCAGCGCGCCGCCCGGCAGGCCCGCAGCGCCAGCCCGACCAGGCTGGGCGCGTGCCCGGGGTCGCGGCGCAGCGCCTCGCGCCAGTACGGCTCCGGCGAGCGGGTGGCGTGCCGGTACAGCTCCAGGTGCTGGGCGACCAGCGCCAGCTCCTCCACCGTCGCGACCTGGCCCGGCGCGGGCGGTTCGCTCGCGCTGGCCGGTTCCTCAGCTCCTGCAGCGGTTCCCGCACCGCCGGCCGTGCGGGCCTCGCCGGTGTCCCAGGCGACCAGGACCCGCCCCTCGTGCACGACGGTGACCGCGAGCGTCCGCGCCGCCGCGGGCACGTCGTGCACGGCGGTGTGCGCCGACCCCGGGTCCAGGTCGACCTCGTCGGCGGCCAGCAGCCGCCCGTCGGCGCGCAGCTCCACCCGCACCCCGCGCCGTGGGCGGGTGACGACGACGGCCAGGCGGGCCCGCTCGCCCTCGCGCACCAGGCTCACCGCCGCGTCCAGGCTGGCCCGGTCGACGGCGCCGGTGGCGCGCACCGGGTACCAGTGCTGGGAGAACACCTTGGTCTCCCCGGGGGCCAGCCGGGCGAAGTCGGGCTGGTTGTCGGTGAACACCCCCGCCATCAGCTCCACGTAGTGCGCGCCGTCGTCGGACAGGTTCGCGTCCCAGGCGTGCCCGAAGGGGGAGTTCCCCCACGTCCACTGCTTCTTGCCGACGGCGACCTGGTGGTCGGCGACGTGGACGAACCCGACGCCGGTGGCGTGGTCGTAGCCGCCGAAGAAGTCCTCCCGGCTGCTCAGGCACATGTACGAGGTGGGCACGGGGATGTTGCGGTACCAGTCCAGGCGGTCGCCGGTCAGGGCGGTGCCGTCGGCGGCGCGGTGCACCTGCCCGGCGCGGGAGGGGTAGTCGACGCCGTAGTAGGGCCGGTCGGCGTGCGGGTAGGCGCTCACCGCGCGCTTGGCGTGGTCGGCGACGAACGTCGCGTCGTGCGGGAAGAAGGACTGGTAGTCGTCGTCGACGCGGGCCGCGACGTTGGCCCACCACAGGAACGACTGCGGCAGCTCGGAGCGGTTGTACAGGCGCACCGCCAGCTCCAGCACCGAGCTGCCCGGCCGCAGCCGCAGCGCGTGCACGCCCCGCATGCGGGTGAAGGGGTCGTGGTCGGAGCAGCGCACGACGACGGCGCCGTCCTCCTCCACCTCCGCCGCCCAGTCGGTGGGCAGGTACGTCGCCGGCCGGTGGTGCTGGGGCCAGTTGAACTCCACGCCCCCCGCGATCCACGGCCCCGCCAGCCCCACGAGGGCCGGTTTGACGACCGGGTTGGCGTAGAAGAGGTCCTCGCCGCCGGCGAGGTCGCGCACCACGTGGACGCGGCCGCCGAGCTCGGGCAGCACCACCACGTGCAGCCACTCGTTCTGCAGGTGCACCGCCTGCCAGGCGTGCGGCACCGCCTCCTCGGCGATCGCGTGGTGGAACGGCAGCGGGTACACCCGGCCCGAGGAGCCCTGGTACACGCGCCGGTCCAGGTAGGCGGGGAAGCGCTCCGGCGGCAGCGGGTGGTACGTCGGCAGGGTCAGCGGAGCGCTCCACACCGCTGCGGGGGCGTCGGCGAGCTGCGCGGGGCGCGGCGGGAGCTCGATCGTCGACTCGGCACTGAGCATGAGCGGGACGCTAGGTCCGCGCGCCGCCGGGGAGAAGGGACGATCCGACGCGCCGGCCTGGACGATCCGCTGGCCGGCTCCCGGCGCCGAGGGCTACCGTCCGCTCGTGCGGATCCGCGAGGGCTTCCCCGGCCAGCGGCTGCGCGTCCTGCCCGCCGACGTCGTGCGCGCCGCCTCGGCCGGCGGGCCGACCTCGCGGCTGCTCGTCACCGACGCCGGGTGGTTCCCCCGTGCCCTGCACCACGGTCGTGCGCGACGCGCGGGGGCGAGCGGCACCGTCGTCATCGTCTGCGCCGCCGGTCGCGGCTGGTGCCGGGCGGGCGCGGGGACCGTGGCCGTCGGTCCGGGGCAGGCGCTGGTCGTGCCCGCCGGGCTGCCGCACGCCTACGGCGCCGAGGACAGCGACCCATGGACGATCGCCTGGCTGCACGCGACCGGGCCGGACGCCCGCGAGTTCGAGCGCACCCTCACCGGGGGAGGGCCGCGCGCGGTCGTCGTCGACCTGCACGACGTGGTGGCGGTGCTGGGCGAGGTGGAGCGCGTCGTCGAGCACCTGGAGACCGACGAGACGGCGCCCACCCTCGTGCGGGCCTCGGGCGCGGCGTGGAACGTGCTGGCCGGCGTGGCCGCCGACGCCCTCGCCGGCAGCCCCGTGCACCGCGAACCCGTCCGCCGCGTCCAGCAGCACCTGCGGGCCCACCTGGAGGCCCCCGTCTCGGTGACCGCGCTGGCCGCGATGACGGGGCTGTCGGCCTCCCACTTCGCCGCGCTCTTCCACGCCGCGACCGGGGGAGGGGTGGTCGAGTACGCCAAGCGGCTGCGGATGGCGCGCGCCTGCGAGCTGCTCATCACCACCTCGCTGCCGGTCGGGGAGATCGCCCGCTCGGTGGGGTACGCCGACGCGTTCTACTTCTCCCGCCAGTTCCGCAGCGTGCACGGGTGCAGCCCCAGCGCCTTCCGGAGCAGGGAGCAGTGAGCGGCTGCCGCCGGGCGCAGCCCGCCGCCGGCTCGTGCTCCCCGCAGGCACGTGCCCCATGACGGCTACATATATCTACTCTTAAAATGTTAGAGTAGATATATGCAGCGTCTCGCCGTCGACCGTGCCTTGGCGATGCCTCCCGACGAGGTCGGTCGCGCGCTCGGAGTGCTGCCGGAGGACCAGTGGTTCGAGCGCAAGAGCGCTCGGATCAGCCCGCCCAAGCTCAGCCAGGCGGTCGTCGCCTTCGCCAACGCCGAGGGCGGGACGATCGTCGTCGGTCTCCACGACGGGCGCGTCGAGGGGACGGACGCGGATCCCCGGCACCGCAATGAGCTGCAGCAGGTGCACGTGCAGCACGTCCAGCCCCCGGCCCGCGTCCACACGCGCCTCGTGCCGTGCCGCACCGATGACGGTCGCGACGACCACCTGCTCCTCGTGGACGTCAACCCCGGCGACGAGGTCCACACGACGACCCGGGACGACGTGTACCTGCGGCTCGGTGACGAGACGCGCCGTCTGACCCACGTGCAACGCCGCGAGCTCTTCTTCGACAAGCGACAGGCCGGGTTCGAGGCCGAGCTCACCACCACCGCCCTCGACAGCGCCGGAGCCGTCGACGCCGAGGCCGCGCAGGAGTACGCCGCGCACGTCGGTCACCCGCACTGGCAGGGCCTGCTGGCAGCGCGCGGCCTGGCGCGGGACGGGCACCTCACGATCGCCGGGCTGCTGCTCTTCGGGCGCAGCCCCGAGAGCGAGCTCCCGAACGCCCACGTGCGGGTGACCCGCTTCGCCGGGCGCGAGCGCGGCACCGGAGCACGTCAGCAGGTGGTCTCCGACCGCCGGTTCGAGGGGTCCCTGCTGCGACTCCTGCCCGCGGTGTTCGAGCACGTCCGCGAGGTGCAGCCGCGCCGGCGGGCGCTGGGCAGGGCCGGCCGCTTCGAGGACGTCGCTGCGGTGCCGGAGGATGCCTGGCTGGAAGGCGTCGTCAACGCCGTCGTCCACCGCTCCTACAGCCTGCAGAGCGACCACGTGCACGTCGACGTCTTCGACGACCGCATCGAGGTCGAGAGCCCGGGCCGCTTCCCGGGGCTGTCCGACGTGCGGGACCCGCTGTCCGTCCACCGCTTCGCGCGCAACCCCCGCATCGCGCGGGTCTGCGCCGACCTGGACTTCGGCCAGGAGTTTGGCGAGGGAATTCGCCGCATGTTCGACGAGATGCGGCTCGCGGGCCTGCAACCACCCCTCTACCAGCAGACCGAGGGCAGCGTCCGGTTGACGCTGTCCGCCGAAGCGCTCACCCCACACGGCGACCAGCGGCTGCCGGAGGAGACCCGGCTCGTCGTCGCCGCGCTGCGCGAGGCCGGGCGGCTGGCGACGCGCGACCTCGCGGAGGTGATGGGGCGGACGAGACCGACCGCCGTCCGCAAGCTCGCCGAGATGCGGGAGCAGGGCGTCATCCGCTGGAACGGTCAGTCCCCGCGGGATCCGCACGCCTACTGGGACCTCCCGTCGTGACCCGGCCGATCGGCGGGCACGGGAATCAGGTACCCGCACCGCTCCCCGGCACCACGAGCCCGCTCTCGTAGGCCAGCACCACCGCCTGCGCGCGGCTGGACAGCCCCAGCTTGGCCATCACCCGCTTCACGTGCGTCTTCACCGTCGCCTCGCTGAGCACGAACCGCTCCGCGATCTCCGCGTTGCCCAGCCCCTGCCCGACGAGGACGAGCACCTCCCGCTCGCGCGCGGTGAGGGCGTCCACGGCCGCGGAACCGTTCACCCGCGCGGGGCGGAAGGCCTCGACGAGGCGGTGGGTGATGCGGGGGGTGAGCAGGACGTCCCCGGCGGCGACAGCCTCGACGGCGGCGATGATCCGCGCGGGCGGGGTCTCCTTGAGCAGGAACCCGGCGGCGCCGGCGCGCAGGGCGGCGTAGACGTGCTCGTCGAGGTCGAACGTCGTCAGCACGAGGACCTTCGGCGGCCCCCCGCCCGCGTCGCCGTCGGGAGAGCGCTCGGCCAGGATCCGCCGGGTCGCGGCGATCCCGTCGAGCACCGGCATCCGGATGTCCATGAGCACCACGTCGGGGCGGGTGGCGGCGGTCAGCTCGACGGCCTGCTGCCCGTCGGCGGCCTCGCCGGCGACCTCGGTGCCGGGGGCGGCGCGCAGCAGCGCGACGAGACCGGCGCGCACGAGGGCCTGGTCGTCGGCGACGAGGACGCGCACGCTCACCGCTGCTCCCGCAGGTTCTCCAGCTCGCGCAGCGGCAGCCGCAGTTCCACGGCGAAACCCCGACCCTTGCGCGGGCCGGCGGTGAGGGTTCCGCCGTAGAGGGCGGCGCGCTCGCGCATCCCGCGCAGGCCGTGCCCCTCCCGCACGGGCGCGGGGGTCCCCGGGCCGTCGTCGTGGACGCCGACGTGCAGGGTGCCGTCGCGGCGCTCGACGAGGACCTGCGCGTGCACGGCGCCCGGCGCGGTGGCGGTGTGCTTGATGACGTTGGTCAGGGACTCCTGCACGACCCGGTACGCGCACAGCTCCTGCCCGGGGCTCAGGTCGTCGAACGTGCCGCTGGTGCGCACGTCGACGGCGATCCCGGCGGAGCGGGTGCGCTCGGCGAGCTCGGGCAGCGCGGCCAGGCCGGGCTGGGGCAGGTAGTCGGCGTCGGGGTCGTCGTCGGCGCGCAGCACCTCCAGCAGCCGGCGCATCTCCGCCAGCGCCTCGCGGGTCGTGCTCTCCACCGTCGCGATCGCCGTCTTCGCCGTGGCGGGGTCGTCGTCGAGCACGTACCCGGCGAGCCCGGCCTGCAGCGCGGTCACCGACAGGTGGTGGCCCACGACGTCGTGCAGCTCGCGGGCGATGCGGCGGCGCTCGGCGGCGACCGCGCGGGCGGACTGCGCGGCCAGCGCCTGCGTGCGCAGCGCCCAGCGGCGGGTGCTCTCCCCGAGCGCCCACGCCCCCGCGAGGACGAGGGCGGCCTGCCCGAGGTCGAACCAGCCGAGCGCCACGTCGGCGCCCGCGAGGCCGCCCAGCCCGACGACGGCGACCGCGGCGGCGAACAGCGCGGCGGCGACCCGGCGCGAGCGCAGGGTGGCGACGGTGAACATCGCCACGACCACGCCCAGACCGCTGCCGGGGAAGGTGCCGATGACGAGCTGGTGGGCCGCCAGCGCGGCCAGCACCACGACCGCCGAGAGCACCGGCACCCGCTGGCGCACCGCGACCGGTGCGACGCTGAGCGCGGCGAGCACGAGCCCGGGCAGCGCCTCCCCGGCGCGCACTAGCGGCACGAGGGCGAAGAGCGTCAGCAGCGCCGCCAGCGCCGGGTCGGTCAGCGGCGAACCGCGCAGTCTCCGCACGCCCGCGAGCCTGGCACGCCGCCCGCGCCCGCCGCCATCGCCCGTCCGTCCCCCCGGCCTACCCCTGCGGGGGTAGGCGGGGTTGCCCGCCTCGGGGGACGCGGCGGGACGGCCGGCCTCCCTAGCGTCCTCGCCATGACGACGACGATGCGCACGAACCCCGCAGCGAACCCCGGCACGAGCACCCGCACCCGCAGGACCCGGCGCACCGCGGGCGCCGTCGCGGCGGCCGCGGCCTGCCTCACGCTGGCGACCGCGCTGCCCGCGACCGCGACTCCGCCGCGCGACCACGACGCGCACCTGCGCCAGGTGCTGCAGCAGGACGCCGACGCGCTGCTGGCGCAGGGCACCCCCGGCGTCCTCGCCGAGCTCGACCGCGCCGGCCGCCGTGACGTCACCGTCCGCGCCGGGTACGGTGACGTCGCCGCGCAGACCCCCGTCCCCGAGGACGCGCGGTTCCGCATCGCCAGCGTCACCAAGCCGTTCGTCGCCGCGACGCTGCTGCAGCTCGTCGGCGAGGGCCGCCTCTCGCTGGAGGACACCGTCGAGCAGCACCTGCCCGGTCTCGTGCAGGGCGGCGGCAACGACGGGAACCTCGTGACGGTCCGCCAGCTGCTGCAGCACACCAGCGGCCTGCCGGAGTACCTGCTGGCGATGCCGCAGCTGTTCAGCGAGGAGGGTTTCCAGCAGCACCGCTTCGACGAGGTCAGCCAGCGGCAGGCGGTCGCCCTCGCGATGACGCAGGCGCCGACGTTCGCGCCGGGCACGAGCTGGAACTACTCCAACACCAACTACGTCCTCGCCGGGATGGTCATCGAGCAGGTCACCGGGAACACCTGGCAGCACGAGGTGCGCGAGCGGATCGTGCGTCCCCTCGGCCTGCGGCACACCACCCTGCCGGGCAGTTCCTCGGAGATCCCCGGCCCGCACGCCGTCGGCTACGAGCGCTTCCCCGGCGAGGGCGCCACCCCGGAGGACCCCCGCTACGGCGAGGCCGTTGACGCCACCGAGCTGAACCCCTCCTGGGCTGGAGCGGCCGGGGAGATCATCAGCACCACCGACGACGTCAACGAGTTCCTGCAGGCGCTGGCGGGCGGGCGGGTGCTGCGCCCCGCGCAGTGGGTGGAGATGACGGCGACCGTCGCGGCCAGCGAGGACTTCCGCACCAACTGGCCCGGCGCCCGCTACGGCCTGGGCATCATGTGGGTGCCGAACTCCTGCGGCGGGATGTGGTCGCACGGCGGCGACATCCAGGGGTTCATGACCCGCAACGGCGTCACCCCCGACGGCCGCCGCAGCGTCGTCGTGTCCTTCAACACCGACTCCCCGGTGCCGCAGCCGGGCGCGCAGGTCCCGGCCGGGGACCTCGCCACGCAGCTCATCGACGACGCGCTGTGCCGGTGAGCCCTGCCACCATAATCAAGGTTGAGCAGCAACCTTGATTATGATGGCGGCATGGTCCGACTCGTCAGCGCCGTCTGGAGCCCCGACCAAGGGGACGTCGCCGGCTTGCCGCGCCGGCACCGCCGCCCGTGCCGCTACGACGCCTTCGTCCCCGACCGCCTCGTGGGGCGGGAGGTGCTGCTGCCCGCCGACGTGACCGCCGACGTCTCCGACGCCGAACGGGCGGTGCAGCAGCTCAACGCCTCCGGGGTGCCGTACCGCGGCTACGAGGCGATCGCCCGGCTGCTGCTGCGGGCCGAGGCGGTGGCGTCCTCGCGCATCGAGGGGCTGGAGATCGGCGGGCGCCGGCTGGCGCGCGCCGACGCCGCCCGTGCCGCCGACGGCTCCTCGCCCGACGAGGGCGCCGCGGAGGTGCTCGGCAACATCGACGCGATGCGGGCGGCCGTCGAGGACGTCGCCCGGCGACCCCGGCTGGACGTCGGCGCGATCCGCGACATCCACCGCGCCCTGCTGGCCGGAACCCGCGACGCCTCGTGGGCCGGTCAGGTGCGCGACCGGCAGAACTGGATCGGCGGGTCGAGCTACGACCCCTGTGCCGCGGACTTCGTGCCGCCGCCGCCGGACGAGGTCGATGCGCTGCTCGAGGACCTCGTGGAGTACCTGGAGTCCGACCTGCACCCGCCCGTGGTGCAGGCGGCTCTCGCGCACGCGCAGTTCGAGACCATCCACCCGTTCGCCGACGGCAACGGGCGCACCGGCCGAGCCCTCGTCCACGTGGTCCTGACCCGGCGGGGCCTCAGCCCGCACCACGTGCCACCGGTCAGCCTCGTGCTGGCCACCCGCAGCCGGGACTACGTGGCCGGCCTGGAGGCCTTCCGCGCCGAGGGACACGACGGCCTCGCCGAGTGGGTCGCCACGTTCGCGGCCGCCACGACCGAGGCGTGCGAGCGGGTCGCCGGGCTGACCGACGGCCTGGCGGTGCTGGACCGGCGCTGGCGCGAGGCGGTGGGGACCGTGCGGGCGGGCTCGACGGTGGCGCAGCTGCTCGACGACGTGCTGCCGCAGACGCCGGTGGTCACCGTCGCCTCCCTCGTCGCGGCGACCGGCCGGTCCGTGCAGGCCGTCAACGAGGCCGTCGAGCGCCTGCACTCCGCCGGCGTGCTGCGGCAGACGACCGCCGGGCGGCGCAACCGCGCCTTCGAGGTGGACGGGCTGATCGACCTCATCACCTCCTTCGAGCGCTCGCTGGCCTCCCCGGCCGGCGACACGGCGGTCGAACCGCCCGCCCGGCCGGTGCCACGGCGACCGGGCCGCTGACGACGGGCGGGGGAGGACGGACGGGCGAGGACGATCCTCAGGTGGCGGGTTGCGCAGTGGTTCCGGTGCGCTCGCGCGCCCACTGCTGCACCGCGTCCGCCGCCACGGGCCGGGAGAACAGGTACCCCTGGACGACGTCGCAGCCCATGGCGGCCAGCGCCTCGCGCTGCTGCTCGGTCTCCACGCCCTCGGCGACCGTGCGCACGCCGAGGGCCTGGGCCAGCTGCACGCAGGCCCGCACGATGGCGGTGTCGCCGTCGCTGGCGCCCAGGCCGGTGACGAAGGAGCGGTCGATCTTCAGCTCGTCGACGGGGAAGCGCTGCAGGTAGGTCAGGCTCGCGTAGCCGGTGCCGAAGTCGTCGACGGAGACGCCGACGCCGAGCTCCTTGAGCGCCACCAGCGTGGCGGCGGCCGTGGCGGGGTCCGCCGCGAGCGAGGTCTCGGTGACCTCCAGGACGAGCAGGTGCGCCGGGAGGCGGTGGCGGCTCAGCGCGGTCGTGACCGCCTCCACCAGGCCGGGGTCGGTGAGCTGGCGCGTCGACAGGTTCACGGCGACCTCGACGGTCGCGCAGCCGGGGTCGCGGGCCCAGTCGGCGGCCTGGGCGACGGCGGCGTCCAGGACCCAGGCGCCCAGCTCGCGCACCAGGCCGGACTGCTCGGCGAGCTCGATGAACTGCACCGGCGCCAGCAGCCCCCGCGTCGGGTGCTGCCAGCGCACCAGCGCCTCCACGCCGACCAGCCGCCCGTCGCGCAGGCGCACCTGCGGCTGGTGGTGCAGGCGCAGCTGGCCGTCGGCGATGCCGCGGCGCAGTTCGCCGAGCAGCCGCAGGCGGTCGGCGGCCGCGCCGGTGCGGGTGGGGTCGTGCACCTCCACGCGCCCGCGGCCGCGGGCCTTGGCGCGCTGCACCGCCACCGCCGCATCGTGCAGGACGCGCTGCGCCGCACCCGGGCCGGGCGGGGCGACGGCCGCGCCGATGCTCGCCGAGGCGACGACCTCCAGGCCGTCGAGGACGACCGGGGCGGTGAGCGCCTCCAGCAGCCGCTCGGCGAGGCCGCGGGCCGCCTCCACGTCCTCGCAGCGCTCCACGACGGCGAACTCGTCGGCGGACAGGCGGGCCACCACGGCGCCCTCGCGCACGGCGGCGCCCAGCCGCGCGGCCACCGTCAGCAGCAGCTCGTCGCCGGCGGCGGTGCCCAGGCTCTCGTTGACGACCGCGAAGTGGTCCAGGTCCACCACGAGGACCCCGACGTCGCTGCGGCCGGCGGCGAGCGCCGCGCCCAGGTGCGCGGCCAGCCCGGCGCGGTTCGGCAGCCCCGTCAGCGGGTCGGCCAGCGCGAGGCGGCGCGCCTCGCCCTCCGCGGCGGCGCGGGCGTCCTCGGACTCCTCCGCGCGGTGCAGGGCGGCGATGAGCTCCTGCTCGTGGGCGCGCCGCTCGGGGGCGGCGAAGACGACGAGGCGCACCTCCGCGTCCGCGCCGGCGCGCGCGGGCACGCGGGTGGCGGTGACCAGGGCCGGGCGGCGGCTGCGGTCGGCGGCGACGACCTCCACGACCACCTCGCTGACGCTGCCGGTCGTGCCCAGCTGCGGTGCGCTGTGCGTGGACCACAGGATGCGGTCGCCCACCGGCAGCAGCCGGCCGAACGCCGAGCCCAGCAGGTCCTCGCGCCGGTGCCCCGTCCAGGTCAGGAACGTCTCGTTGACGCGGGTGATCCGCCCGCCGTCGGTGGTCGTGAGGTACCCGCAGGGGGCGTGCTCGAACAGCGCCTCGAACCCCCCGTCGGACGGCCCGTCGGACGGCACCTCGGCGGCGCCGCCGGGGGTCGCCGGAGTCGCGGGGGTCGTGGTGGTCACGGCCGCCCGGGCAGGTGCGCGAGGACCGCGGCGGCCGTCGCCGCCGGTGCGCTCACGTGCGGGCAGTGCCCGGAGGCGTCCAGGGCCACGAGCGTGGCGTGCGGCAGCCGCGCGGCGACCTCGCGCACGGCGCTGTCGACGGCGAGGGCGTCGTCGCGGCACTGCAGGACGACGGTCGGGGTGCTCACCCGGGTCAGCAGCTCGCGGGAGTCGGTGGTGAACGTCGCCCGTGCGAAGTCGCGGGCCGTGCCGGGGTGCAGCTGGCGCATGGCGCCGGTGAACTCCTCGCCCAGCTCGGGCCGGTCCGCGTTCCCCATGAGCATGGGGGCGACGGTGGCGGTCCACGACAGGTAGTTGTGGTCCAGGGAGTCCAGCAGCTCGGCGACGTCCTCGTCGGAGAACCCGCCCTCGTAGCCGGTGGCGGCGTCGTCGGTGTAGCGCGCGGACGGGGCGACCATCACGACCTGCGCGAAGCGCTCCGGCGCCCGCAGCGCGGCGCGCGCGGCGATCATCGAGCTGACGCTGTGGCCCACGACGACGACGTCGTGCAGGTCCAGCTCCTCGCACACCGCCACCAGGTCGGCGGCGTAGCCGTCGAGGGTGGAGTAGCGCTCGCGGTCGTAGGCCGCGGGGTCGAAGCCGCCGGCACCGGCCTGGTCCAGCAGCACGACGCGGTGCCCGTCCAGCAGCGCCGGCAGCACCCGGTCCCAGGCGTGCTGGTCGGTGCCGAAGCCGTGCACGAGGAGCAGCACCGGGCCGGCCGGGTCGCCCAGGACGCGCACGCGGTGGCGGGCGGCTGCGGTGCCGACCGTCTCGACGGTGGGGTGGGTGGTCACGGCGGACTCCTCCGGAGTGGTGCCCCGCGCGGTCTCGACGGGCTGCCCCGGGAGCATCGGCAGGTGCGGGCCGGGGCTTGAGCGGCGCCGCCCGCGGGCCCGGCCGGTGGCGGCCGGTCGACCCCGCAGCACCCGGTCGGCCCGCGCGCGGCCGGCGGCCGGTGCGCCACGATCAGCGGGTGCGGATCGTGGTGGACAGGGACAGCGTGGCGATGGGTGACGACGTCGAGCCCCACCGGCGCATCGTCGAGGTGCCCGACGACGCCCCGCTGGAGGAGGTGCTGCGCCGCACCGCCCCCGACGTCTCCGTCTCCGGCGGCTCCACCTGGATCACCACCTGGAACGGCGTCCCCGTCGCCGTGCACTCCTCCCGCTGGGGCACCGGCAGGGTCTGGGACGAGCGCTACCGCACGCTCGCCGACCTGCCGCCCGGCGAGGGCACGCCGGTGCTGTTCCACCGGTACTGGGCGCAGGTGGACGCCGACTGGCTGCTGGAGCGGCTGCGCGCCGGGGAACCCCTGGACCGCGGGACCCTGGAGCGGCAGTGGGCGCCCCTCGCCGAGCAGCGCCGCGAGCACGCGCTGCGCGAGCGCGAGCGCACCCACCCGGGCCGGCTGCTCGACACCGCCACCGTCGCCGCG
The DNA here is from genome assembly GCF_009906315.1 of Kineococcus vitellinus. Classification (GTDB taxonomy): domain Bacteria; phylum Actinomycetota; class Actinomycetes; order Actinomycetales; family Kineococcaceae; genus Kineococcus; species Kineococcus vitellinus. Next base: position 20,463 of record NZ_JAAALL010000010.1, read on the forward strand.
CTGACGGCGCTGGGCGCCCGCGTCGAGGTGCACACCGACCGGGTGTGCCGCTTCACCGTCGAACCCGCCGGGGGTCCCGGTGCCGCCTGGCGCGCCGAGCTGCACGACACGATGACGCTGGTGTGGACGCCCGCGGGGCGCTGCGGCAGCGTGCGCCCGACCGCGCTCGCGCAGCCGTGGCTGGTCGCCCTCGTCGGGGCCGCGGTCAGCGGCCGGGGTGCGGACGCGCTGCCCGCACCGGCCGTCGCCTCGGACGTGCGCCGCAGCCCGTCGCTGTGGACGGTGACCCGCACGGTGGACGGCCGCCAGGAGCTGGCGCAGCTGCCCGACGAGGAGCACGCGCAGTGGTTCCGCCGCACCCTGGGCCGCTCGGTGCAGGAGGTGGCCGCCGCGTACGCGGACGTGCCGGAACGGCCCCGCGGCCTCGGCCGGTGGCTGCGCCGCAGGCGCTGAGCGCCCGCCGGGAGCGTGGCCGGGGACCTCGGACGAGGGCTCCCGGAGGGGCCGGTGAGGGAAGTTCTCGCAGGTCAGCGGTGTTGAGGAGAGTGGCGGGGCACCGTCGAGGCCCCGGGCTCCACCCCTCGTCGCCGCGAGCGACTCCCGTGCCGACAGGCGCGCTCCCGGTGCACCGCCACCACCCTCTCCCCGGCCCCCCAGCGGGACCGGACCCACCCAGCCAGGAGGCAACCGTGAAGGGCGATCGTGTCGAGATCGTCGTCGACGCCGGCGGCGACACCCGCACCTACCAGGTCGAGGCGACCCGCGCGGGCCGCCGCGTGGACGTCAGCCACGGGCGCGGGCTCGTGGAGGTCACCGAGGTCACCCGCGGCGGCACGCCCGTGCGCACGGCCCGGTTCATGGCGGCGCGCGTCATCGCGCTCGTCGAGCACCCCTCGCCCCGCGCGGGCGCCGAGGACGACGAGGAGACGGTGACGCCGCTGCGCGTCACCGCCTGACGCACCCCGCTCGACGCACCACCCCGCGGCGTCGCCGGACCGCCCTCACAGGCGGCCGGCGACGTCCGTCACGAGCAGCGCGGTGAACAGCACCGAGGCCGCTCCCAGCAGCCCGTTGGACACCCAGCCGGAGCGGCCCTCGCGCGCGATGCGCCGGGAGTTCAGCAGCAGCATGAGCGTGATGGCCAGGAACGGCATGAACACCGAGCCGAGCAGGCCGTAGACCAGCGTGAGCCCGAACGGCTTGTCGATGAACAGCAGCGCCATCGGCGGGAACGTCAGCCACAGCAGGTACCCGCGGAACGCGAGCGACCTCTCCACCGCGACGGCGCGGTAGCCCTCGCGCGTCGGCTCCGCGCCCGTGACGTCGGCGCGGGCGGCGCCGCCGGGACCGACCTCGGCGGCGCGCCCGTGCGGCAGCCGCACCGCGCGGGTGAGGTCGGCGAACATCAGCGACACCCCGTTCCACACCCCCAGCAGCGACGACGACGTCACCGCGAGGAACCCGACGAGGAACAGCAGCCGGGCCCACTGCCCGTAGGTCTCGCCCAGCGCCGCGCCGAGGGTGAGCAGGCCGTCGTCGCCCTCGGTGAGGTCCTGGCCGAAGAGCATCGTCGAGCCGACGACGAGCATCGCGACGACGAAGATCCCGGTCATCGCGTAGCCCACGGCGTTGTCCAGCCGCATCATCGACAGCCAGCCGGTGCCGCGCCAGCCCTTGGCGAACATCCAGTACCCGTAGGCCGCCATCGTGATGGTGCCGCCGACCCCGCCGACGAGGCTGAGGACGTAGATCGTCGAACCGTCCGGCAGCCGCGGCACCAGACCGCTCGCCAGGTCCCCCAGGTCGGGGGTGACGAGGACGGCGACGGAGACGACGGAGACGAACTTCAGCAGCACCAGCACCGTCATGAACTTCTCGAACGCGTGGTAGCGCTGCGCCCACACGAGCAGCAGCCCGGCGACACCGGCGATCATCGCCCAGTAGCGCACCGACAGGCCGCCGAAGAGGGCGTTGAGCGGCAGGCCCACCGCGGACATCGCCGTCGCCCCGTACACGAAGCCCCACAGCACGATGTAGACGCCGAAGAACGTCGTCGCCCACCGCCCCAGCCGGCGCCAGCCGTCGAGCAGCGTCGTGCCGGAGGCCAGGTGCCAGCGGCCGACGCCCTCACCGAGCGCCAGCTTGAGGACCGCGCCGGCCACGGCCGCCCACAGCAGCGCGGTGCCGTACTGGGCCCCCGCCACCATCGTCGCGACCAGGTCGCCGGCGCCGACGCCGGTGGCCGCGGCGAGCAGGCCGGGGCCGATCTGCCGGACCTTCTGCCGGACCCCGACCGGGGGCGTGAGGTGGACGGAGGGGCCGGTGTCGACCGTCGCCATGGGTTCTCGCTCCTCGTCGCGCGGGAAGGGCCGGGACGAGGCGCCGAGGGCGGCGCCTCGGCGGTCAGCCTACGAGGAGGGGTGCGCGGCGCGCGGCGGCGCGCTCAGCCGCTCCCGCGCGGCGGCGCCGTCGAGCCGCGCACCACGAGCTGGGTGGCGAGCTCGATGTGGTGCGGGTCGAGGACCTCCCCGTCGACCAGGCGCAGCAGCATCTCCAGCGCGAAGCGGCCCATGTCCTGCAGGGGGGTGCGCACCGTCGTCAGGGCGGGGGTCACCCACCGGGCCACGTAGGTGTCGTCGAAGCCGACGACGGAGAGGTCCTCGGGCACCCGCACGCCGTGGGCGCGGGCGGCCTGCACCACGCCGAACGCGCAGACGTCGGTGACGGCGAAGATCGCGGTGGGCGGGTCGTCGGAGGTGAGCAGCCGGCCGGCGAGCTCGGCGCCGGCGTCGAAGCCGAACCCGCCGTCGACGACCAGTTCGGGGTCGACGGGCAGGGCGGCGTTGGCCATCGCGGCCCGGAAGCCGTGCAGGCGGGCCTGGCTGATGGCCGCGCCCGCGGGGCCGCCGAGGTGGGCGATCCGGCGGTGCCCCAGCGAGATCAGATGCTCGGTGGCGGTCAGCCCGCCGGTCCAGTTGGTGGCGCCCACGCTCGCGACACCGGCCTGCGGGGTGTGGACCGGGTCGACGACGACCAGCGGCAGCCGCACCTTGGCGAACCCGGCGACCTGCTGCGAGGTGAGGTCGGAGGTCACGACGAGGACCCCGTCGCGCCCGGCCTTGACCAGCCGCCGCGCCCACGTCGCCCCGCTGCTGTAGCCGGACATGCCGTCGGAGAAGCGCCCCACCACGACGTCGGCGTCGGCGCTGGTGCCCGCGTCGGTGACCCCGCGGATGAGCTCGGTGGCGTAGGGGCTCATGAAGTCGTCGAAGATGAGGCCGATCGTGCGGTGCCCGCCGGCGGCGCGCTTGGGCGGTGCCTGCAGGTACTCGTGCTCCAGCAGCAGGCGCTCGATGCGCTCGCGGGTGCGCGCGCCCACGTCGTCGCGGCCGTTGAGCACCTTCGACACGGTGGCCGTGGACACCCCCGCCTCGGCGGCGATGGCCGCGAGCGTGGGCCGCTTGCCGCGGCCGGGAACCTCGCCCACCCGTCCTCCTCCACCTCGGCGGGCCCGCCCGCGCGTCCCGGCCGGCCCCGCGCCGGCCGGCCCATCATCCCGCAGCACCCGCGCCCGGCCGGCCGCCCAGCGGAGCGGGGAGCCCACGGATGTTGCGAAACGCCACGGTAGGGGAGAGGCCGGATCGGAGCAACGGCCCCGGGGATCCCAGCTCGAAGCTTGCGGTGGAGAACCCCTTGACGTTCTGAGCTGCGGCGTCCTAGCGTCTGCCGCGTCCAGTCTTTCGCGCAACATTGCGAACATCCGGTCCGCCGACGGTGGTGGTCCGGCAGCGACGACGCCGTCCGACGCGCTCCAGCGCCACGGCTGCACGGGCCCGGCACGCGGTCGTGCCGGGGCACACACGACGACGGAGGACACCGTGCACGACACCTTCCCCGACCCCGCTCGGCACCTGAGCCGGCGCCGGCTGCTCGCCGGTGGCGCGGCGGCCGGCACCGCAGCGGCGCTCGCCGCGTGCGGCGGCGGCAGCGACGCCGGCGGTGGTGGCGGCGGCACCACCCTGCGCATGTGGACGTGGGCCTCGGAGTTCGAGGACGCCTTCGCGGCCGCGGCCGCCGAGTACCACGCGCTGCACCCGGACGTGACGATCGAGCCGCGGTACTGGAGCTTCGCCAACTACGCCCCCTCGCTGCAGGCGGCGCTCGCGGCGAAGGAGGAGGCCGACATCTTCATGCCGCTCGTCTCCACGCTGGCCCTCGGCCAGGCCGAGCGGATCATCGACCTCAAGCAGGCGCTCGGGCAGGACTTCCTCGACGGGTTCTTCCCCTCCACCAACGAGGAGAACGTCTACGAGGACGGCCAGTACGCCGTCGGCTGGGCCGCCCAGACCTTCGGGCTGTTCTACAACACCACCATTCTGGACCAGCTGGGCCTGCAGCCCCCGGAGACCTGGGACGACCTCGCCGCGATGGCCCCGAAGATCAACGCGGCCGGGTACGTGACGATGTCCATCCAGGGCAACCCGTCGAACCAGCTGTCCGACTTCATGCTGCCCATCATCACCCAGATCACCGACGACCCCCAGGTCGTGCTCGACCTCGACGCCCACGAGCAGGACGGCGTCAGCTGGGACAGCGAGCCCGTCGTGCAGGCGCTCACCGTCGTCAAGCAGCTCAAGGACGCGGGCGTCTTCTCCGACGGCGTCCTGGCCACCGACAGCGACACCTCCAACAGCACCTTCACCAGCGGCAAGGCCGCGATGCTGTTCACCGGTTCCTTCTTCCCGCCCTCGCTGCAGACGACGGCGCCCCCGGAGTTCCTCACCCAGTACGGCATCGCCAAGACGCCCGCCATCGCACCCGGCGGCAAGCACTGGTGCGCCAACCAGGCCGGCTACACCTGGGCCGTCAGCTCCGGATCGCAGAACCAGGAGGCCGCGGTCGACTTCCTGAAGTACCTGTACGAGCCGGAGCGCTACCTGGCGATGATGAACGACACCTTCTCCATGCCCAGCACGAAGGCCGCCGCCGACGGCGTCACCAGCTCGGACATCAAGACCATGACCTCCTGGCTGCTGGACGGCGAGGGCGCCCCGCACATCATGTTCGGCAAGGGGACGCTGGACTCGGTGACCAACGGCGTCGTCTCGGTCGTCGACGGCTCGGCCACCCCGGCCGAGGCCGCCAAGGCCATCGAGGCCGCCGTCGTGCAGAACCGGAAGATCTGAGGTCGCCGCCCGCGATGACCACGACGACACCCACCCGGAGACCACCCGCGGTGGTCTCCCGGCGCCGCGCCCGGCGCCCCCTCACCGGCTGGTCCAACCCCACCGGACTGGCGTTCGTGCTGCCCGCACTCGCCTTCTTCGCGATCTTCATCGCCTACCCCGTCGTGCGCACCTTCGCCCTGTCGATGACCACCTCCGACGGGTTCGGCGGTTCCTCCTTCGCCTGGTTCCACAACTACGGCGTCATGGTGACCGACCCGATCTTCCGCAAGGCCGCGGTCGTCACGCTCGTCTACACCGTGGTCACCACGGTGCTGCACACCGTCCTCGCGCTGGTCCTCGCGCTCGTCGTGCACGCCGGCCCGCGCCGCAGCGCCGTCGTCTACCGCACCCTGTTCTTCCTGCCCGCCGCGGTCTCGCTGACCGTCACCGGCCTGCTGTGGCGCATCGGCCTCACCCCGGTGTTCGGCGTCTTCAACCGCGTCCTGGACGCCGTCGGCCTCGGCTCGCTGCAGCACGAGTGGCTGGGCGACACCGCCACCGTGCTGCCCACGATCATCGTCGTGTCGCTGTGGCAGTCGACGGGGCTGTTCATGCTCATCTTCTACGCGGCCCTGGGCAACGTGGACACCTCCATCGCCGAGAGCGCCCGCGTCGACGGCGCGGGGCCGCTGCGCGAGGCGTGGAGCATCACGATCCCCATGCTGCGTCCCGTCATCGAGGTCGTCGTCATGCTCAACGTCCTCAACGGGCTGAAGGTCTTCGACCTCAACTTCGTCATGTCCAACGGCGGCCCGCTGCACGCCTCGGAGTCGCTGAGCAGCTACACCTACCTGCTGACCTTCGGCTCCTCCACCGGCGGGGTGCCCTCCTTCGGCTACGGCTCGGCGATCAGCGTCGTCGTCTTCCTCGTCGCCGGCATCGCCACGCTGCTGCTGTACCGCTTCCGGAAGGGGGAGGCATGAGCTCCACCACCCTCCAGCGCCCCCGCGCGGCGGTGGTGCGCCGCCCGCGCCGCGGCGCCGCCGCGATCTCGCGCCGCGTCCTGTGGCACGCGGTGATGATCGCCGTCGCCGTCGGCGCCGTCGCGCCGCTGCTCTACATGGTGCTCACCTCGATCCGCCCCCAGGCGACGGCCTTCAGCGGGCCGATCGTGCCCGACCGGCTCACCGGCGTCGGCTACGACTTCGCCTGGAACGAGCTGCAGATCTGGCGCAACTTCCTCAACAGCGTCCTCATCACCGGCACCACCCTGGTGCTGACGATCGCGGCCGCCACCCTCGCCGGGTACGCGTTCTCCCGGATCGGCTTCACCGGGCGCAACCTGCTCTTCTTCGTCGTCACCAGCGCCCTGTTCCTGCCCGGTGTCGCCACCCTCATCCCCGTCTACCTGGAGCTGCAGAGCTTCGGCCTGCTCGGCAGCCGGCTGGGCCTCATCCTCGTCTACACCGCCGGGGGCGTGTCGTTCTCGCTGTTCCTCATGCGGACGTTCTTCGACGCCCTGCCCCACGAGCTCAGCGAGGCGGCCCGCATCGACGGCGCCAGCGAGGTGCAGATCTTCTGGCGCGTCATGCTGCCGCTGGCCGCGCCGGGCATCGCCACCGTGGCCATCTTCCAGATGATCAACGTCTGGAACGAGCTGCTCTTCGCCAGCGCCCTCATCTCCGACCCCGCCAACCGGCCCATCCAGCCGGTCGCGAACTCCCTCATCGGCCAGTACGCCACCAACTGGCCGGCGCTGACCGCCGCCATGACGCTGTCCGCGCTGCCGATGGTCGTCGCCTACGTCGTCTTCCAGCGCTGGTTCGTCGCCGGCCTCACCGCCGGGGCGGTGAAGGCGTGAGCGTCGACGTCCTCACCCCCCGCCGGCTGGGGTGCACCGGGTTCGCCGTCACCGCCCTGGGCGTGGGCACCGCCGAGCTCGGCGACATGGCGAACGTGTACGCGCCCGTCCCCGAGGAGCAGGCGCTGGCGACCGCCCGGCGCGCCTTCGCCGGCCCGCTCACCTTCGTCGACACCTCCAACGGCTACGGCTCCTCCGAGCGGCGCCTGGGCACCGTGCTGCGCGAGATCGGTGGCGTGCCCGAGGGGGTCCTGCTGGCCACCAAGGTCGACCCGGCCGACGGCGGTCCCTTCGACGGCCCGCGGGTGCGGGAGTCGGTGCGCGAGAGCATGGACCGCCTCGGCCTGGACCACCTGCCGCTGCTGCACCTGCACGACCCCGAGCGCATCGGCTTCGAGGCGGCGACGGCCCCGGGCGGCCCGGTGGAGGTCATGCGCGAGCTCGTGCAGGAGGGCCTCGTCGGCCACCTCGGCGTCGCCGGCGGCGACGTGGAGCTCATGCGCCGCCTCGTGGCCACCGGCGCCTTCGAGGTCGTCCTCAACCACAACCGCTGGACGCTGCTGGACCGCTCCGCGGGCCCGCTGCTGGCGGACTGCGCCGCCGCCGACGTCGCCTTCCTCAACGGCGCCCCCTTCGGCGGCGGGATCCTCGCCAAGGGCCCGGCCGCCGCGCCCCGGTACTGCTACGCCCCGGCCTCCCCGCGGCTGCTGGCCGCGGCCACCGCGATCGAGGCCGCCTGCGCCCGCCACGGCGTGCCGCTGGCCGCGGCCGCGCTGCAGGACTCGCTGCGCGAGCCCCGGATCACCTCCACCGTCGTGGGCTCCTCGCGCCCCGAGCGGCTGGAGCAGACCCTCGCCCTGGCCGCCGTCCCCGTCCCCGACGAGCTGTGGTCCGAGCTCGCCGACCTCGTCCCCGAACAGGAGCACTGGCTCGCATGAGCACGACCACCTCCACCCCCACGCCCGGCACGCCCGGCACGCCCACGACGTTCGCCGTCGTCGGCAGCGGCTGGCGCTCGGAGTTCTTCCTGCGCCTGGCCCGGGCCGCCCCCGACCGGCTGCGCGTCGCCGGTGTCGTCACCCGCACCGCCGAGCGCGGGCAGGAGGTCACCGCCGCCTGGGGCGTGCCCACCTCCCGCACGATCGCCGACCTGCTGGCCGCGGGGCGCCCGGACTTCGTCGTCGCCTCCGTGCCGTGGGGGCAGATGCCGGTCACCGTCCGCGAGCTCGTGGACGCCGGCGTGCCCGTGCTCGCCGAGACCCCGCCCGCCCCCGACCTCGACGGCCTGCGCTCGCTGTGGAACGACGTCGGCCCCGGCGGGCGCGTGCAGGTCGCCGAGCAGTACCTGCTGATGCCCGGCCACGCCGCCCGCCTGGCCCTCGTGCGCGAGGGCGTCATCGGCGAGGTCACCTCCGTGCAGCTGTCGTCGACGCACATGTACCACGCGGTCTCGCTGGTCCGCGGCCTGCTCGGCGTCGACATGGACGAGGTCGTCGTCAGCGCCCGCGAGTTCCGCGCACCGCTGGTGGACCCGCTGAGCTTCGGCGGCTGGGACACCGGCGCCGTGCCCGAGCCGCGCACCACCACGCTGGCCACCCTCGACTTCGGCGACGGGCGCAGCGGCCTGTACGACTTCACCGACAACCAGTGGTGGAACCCGCTGCGGGCCCGGCGCATCGTCGTGCGCGGCTCGATCGGCGAGATCGTCGACGACGCCGTCACCCGCATGGTCGACCCCACCAGCCCGGTCACCTCGCACCTGTCCTACCGCCGCCGCGGCGTCGACATGAACCTCGAGGGCGTCGACCTGGACACCGTGAGCTTCGACGGGCGCGTGGTCTACCGCAACGCCTGGTCCGGCACCCGGATGTCCGAGGACGACGTCGCCGTCGCGCAGATCCTCGCCGACACCGGCGCCTGGGCGCGCGGGGAGGGCTCCGAGCCGTACCCGCTGGCGCAGGCCTGCCAGGACCACGCCATCGCGCTGGCGATGGGCGAGTCCGCCCGCACCGGCGCCGACGTGCGCGTGGCCAAGGAGGTGTGGGCCTGATGCCGCTCGTGCGCATCGACCTGCCCGACACCACCTCCGCCGAGCAGCGCCGGGCCATCGGCGACGCCGTGCACGCCGGTCTCGTGGAGGGGCTGGCGATGCCCGCCGACGACCGCTTCCAGGTCCTGCGCGCCTCGCCCGCCGCCTCGTTCTCCTTCGACCCGCACTTCATGGGCGGCACCCGCCGCTCGCCGGTCTTCCTGGAGGTCCTGCTCGTGCGCGGGTACTCCACCGAGGTCAAGCGGGCCACGTTCGCGGCCGTCGCCCGCCACCTGGAGGCGGCCGGCGTGCGCCCCGACGACGTGTTCCTCGCGCTGCACGAGAACGGCGGCGAGGACTGGTACGTCGGCCGGGCCGGGGACGCGGACGAGGACCGACCCGGGGACGAACCGTGAGGGCGGCGGTGCTGCGCGCCGTCGGGGAACCGGTGCGGGTGGAGGACGTCGAGCTGGACGACCCCGGCCCCGAGGAGGTCCTCGTGCGCGTCGAGGCCGCCGGGGTCTGCCACACCGAGCTGCACTACACCAGCGGCGACATCCCCTGCCCGCTGCCCGTCGTCCTCGGCCACGAGGGCGCCGGCACCGTCGAGGCCGTCGGGGAGCGCGTGGACGACCTGCGCCCCGGGCAGCGCGTCGGCTTCACCTGGCGACCGCGCTGCGGGCGCTGCGAGGCCTGCGTCACCGGCCGCCCCGTCATGTGCGTGGCCGGTCGCGTGCAGGCCCGCAGCGGCGGGCTCGTCGACGGCACCACCCGGCTGCACCGCGGCGCCGAGCGGCTGCACCACTTCCTCGGCGTCTCCTGCTTCGCCGAGTCCGCCGTCGTCTCCCGCGGCGCGCTCGTGCCGCTGCCCGAGGACGTGCCCGCGGCCGTCGCGGCGATCGCCGGGTGCGCCGTCGTCACCGGCGTGGGGGCCGTCGTCAACGTCGCCTCCGCCGGCGCCGCGCTCGCCGGCCGCTCGGTGCTCGTCGTCGGCGCCGGCGGCGTCGGCCTGTCCGCCGTCATGGGCGCGGTGCTCGTGGGCGCCGGGCAGGTGGTCGTCGTCGACGTTGCCGCCGACAAGCTGGCCCTGGCGCGCCGCCTGGGCGCGACCGCCACGCTGGACGCCTCGAGCCTCGCGGACGGCGGGGTCGTGGAGGCCGTGCGCGAGCTCACCGGCGGCGGCGTCGACGTCGCGATCGAGGCCGTCGGCCGTCCCGCGACGCTGCAGCAGGCCTTCGCCGCGCTGCGCCCGGGCGGCACCGTCGTCGCGGTCGGCCTCTCGGCCGCCGACGCCACGGTCGCCGTCCCCGTCAACGAGCTCGTGCAGCAGCAGAAGCGCCTGGTGGGGAGCCTCTACGGCTCCGCGAACCCGGCCGTGGACCTGCCGCGGCTGCTGGCGCTGCACCGCAGCGGCCGGCTGCCGCTGGAGCAGCTGCTCGGGGCCAGCCACCCCCTCGACGGCGTCGCCGACGCCTACGAGCAGCTGCGCGCCGGCGCCGTCGGCCGCGCCGTCGTGCTGCCGGGGGCCGCCGCGTGAGCGCGTTCGCCAGCTACCCCAGCCTCGCCGGGCGGGCCGTGCTCGTCAGCGGCGGCGCCAGCGGCCTCGGCGCGGAGTTCGTCACCCGCTTCGCCCGCCAGGGCGCCCGGGTCGGCTTCGTCGACGTCCAGGACGAGGCGGGGCGGGCCCTGGCCGAGCAGCTGGCCGCGGACGGCTGCCCGCCGCCGGTGTACCGGCACGCCGACGTGCGCGACCTCGCCGCCTACGCCGCGGTCCTCGAGGAGGTCGCCGCGCTGACCGGCCCGGTCACCGTCCTCGTCAACAACGCCGCCGACGACACCCGGCGGCCGCTGGCCGCGGTGGACGAGGACTCCTGGGACGCGGGGTTCCGGGTGAACCTGGACCACCAGTTCTTCGCGACGCGGGCGGTGGCGCCGATGATGCGCGCCGCCGGCGGGGGTTCGGTGGTCAACCTCGGTTCCATCAGCACCCACGTCAAGCTCACCGACCTCGTCGTCTACCGCACGGCCAAGGCCGCCGTCGAGGGGCTGACCCGCGCGCTGGCGCTGGAGCTGGGCGGGGACCGGATCCGGGTGAACTGCGTCATCCCCGGCTGGGTGATGACCGCCCGGCAGCTGGAGCAGTGGGTGGACGCCGAGGCCGAGGCGGTGCTGGACCGCGAGCAGGTGCTGCCGCTGCGGGTGCTGCCCGAGGACGTCGCCTCGCTGGTGCTGTGGCTGGCCGCCGAGGACAGCAGGGCCTGCACGGGGCAGAACTGGATCGTCGACGCGGGGTGGATGTGATGGGCGTGCAGGACACCGGGCAGCACGAGCACGAGCAGGACGATCAGCACGAGCAGGGCGAGCGGGCGCCGCTGCGCAGCAGGGCCTGGTTCGGCGCCTCCGGGCGCTCGGGGATGCTCTACCGCTCCTGGATGCGCAACCAGGGCTACGGCGCGGAGGTCTTCGACGGCCGGCCCGTCATCGGCATCGCCACCACGTGGTCGGAGCTCTCGCCGTGCAACGCGCACCTGGACCGGGTGGCCGAGGCCGTCAAGCGCGGGGTGTGGATGGCCGGGGGATTCCCGCTGGTCTTCCCCGTGATGTCGACCGGCGAGACGCTCATCCGCCCCACCGCCATGCTCTACCGCAACCTCATGGCGATGCAGGCCGAGGAGCTCATCCGCGGCAACCCCCTCGACGGCGTCGTGCTGCTCTCCGGCTGCGACAAGACGACCCCGGCGCTGCTCATGGGCGCCGCCAGCGTCGACCTGCCGGCGATCGTCGTCACCGGCGGGCCGATGCTCAACGGCAAGTTCCGCGGCGAGGACGTCGGCTCGGGCACCCACGTGTGGCGCTTCGAGGCCGAGATGAAGGCCGGGCGGATGAGCGCGCAGGAGGGCGCCGTCGCCGAGGGCTGCATGGCCCGCTCCGCCGGGCACTGCATGACGATGGGCACGGCCTCCACCATGGCGTGCGTCGCCGAGGCCCTGGGCATGCAGCTGCCCGGCTCGGCGGCCGTGCCGGCCGTCGACGCCCGCCGCGGCGAGGTCGCCCAGGCCGCCGGCCAGCGGATCGTCGCCATGGTGCACGAGGACCTGCGCCCCAGCGCCGTCATGACGCGCGGCGCCTTCGAGAACGCGATCCGGGTGGTCGCCGCGATCGGCGGTTCCACCAACGCCATCGTCCACCTGCTCGCCCTCGCCGGCCGGCTGGGGGTGGTGCTGTCCCTGGACGACTTCGACGTCCTCGCCCGCGACGTGCCGACGGTCGTGGACCTCATGCCCTCCGGGCGCTTCCTCATGGAGGACTTCTGCTACGCCGGGGGACTGCCCGCGGTGCTGCGCGACCTCGCCGAGAACGGCCTGCTCAACACCGGCGAGAGGACCGTCACCGGCCGCACCATCGGCGAGCTCGTCGCCGACGCCCCCTGCTGGGACCGCGAGGTGATCCGCGCCTTCGACGCGCCGCTGCAGCCGGCGGGTTCGGGGACCGCGGTGCTGCGCGGGAACCTCTGCCCGCGCGGCGCGGTCCTCAAGCAGTCGGCCGCCTCACCGGAACTGCTGCAGCACACCGGCCGCGCCGTCGTCTTCGACTCCCCGGAGGCCTACCACGCCGTCTGCGACGACGAGGACCTCGACATCAGCGCCGACGACGTCATCGTCGTGCGCGGCGCCGGTCCCCGCGGCTACCCCGGCATGCCGGAGGTGTCCAACGTGCCGCTGCCCGCCAAGCTGCTGCGCGCCGGCGTCAGCGACATGGTGCGCATCAGCGACGGCCGGATGAGCGGCACGGGTTTCGGCGCGGTGGTCCTGCACGTGGCGCCCGAGGCCGCCGTCGGCGGACCGCTCGGCCTGCTGCGCACCGGGGACGTCATCACCCTCGACGTCCCCGCCCGCCGCCTGGACGTGCAGCTGA
>NZ_JAAALL010000110.1 GCF_009906315.1 Kineococcus vitellinus
GTGCTCGTCATCTCCCGCGACCCCACCGGCGGCGCCGCCGGTGGGGTCGCGGGAGATGACGAGCACGGTGTCGTCGCCGGCGATGGTGCCCAGCAGGACCGGCATCGTCGAGTGGTCGATGGCGCTGGCCAGGAACTGCGCGGCGCCGGGCGGGGTGCGCAGGACCACGAGGTTGGCGGACGCCTCGGCGCTGACGAGCAGCTCCTCGCACCAGCGCGCCAGCCGGGCGTCCAGCACCTCCTGGCCGACGACGCTGCGCGGGGTGCGGTCCCCGCCCTCGGCGGGCAGGGCGTAGACCAGGCCGCGCTCGCCGTCACGGACCTTGACGGCGCCGAGCTCGACGAGGTCGCGCGAGAGCGTCGCCTGCGTGACCGCGACGCCCTCCTCGGCCAGGTGGGCGGCCAGCTCCGTCTGCGAGCGCACCGCGGCGCGGGTGAGCACCGCGGCGATCCGGTCGTGGCGGAAGGCCTTGGTGCCCGTGCCCGGGTGCTGCGCGCCCTGCCCGGGCGCCGGGGGCGAGGTCACCGCGACGCCGCGAGCAACCAGACGAGCAGGGCCTTCTGCGCGTGCAGCCGGTTCTCCGCCTCGTCCCAGACCACCGACTGCGGCCCGTCGAGCACCTCGGCGTCGATCTCCTTGCCGCGGTACGCGGGGAGGCAGTGCAGGACGAGGGCGTCGTCGGCCGCGTGCGCCAGCAGCGGTGCGGTGAGCGCGAACGGGCGGAAGCGCTCGCCGTCCTGGCCCTCCTGGCCCATGGAGATCCAGGTGTCGGTGGCGACGACGTCCGCGCCGGCGACGGCCGCGAGGGGGTCGGAGGTGACGGTCACCGATCCGCCGGTGCTCTCGGCGACGCGCTGCGCGCGCTCGAGCACGGCGGCGGAGGGCAGGTCGGAGGCCGGGGTGCCGATGCGCACGTGCATCCCGGCGGTGGCGCCGCCGAGGGCGTAGGAGTGCGCCATGTTGTTCGCGCCGTCGCCCACGTACGCCAGGGTCAGCCCGGCCAGCTCGCCCTTGTGCTCGGCGATCGTCAGCAGGTCGGCGAGGACCTGGCAGGGGTGGTAGTCGTCAGTGAGGGAGTTCACGACGGGCACCCGCGAGTGCGCCGCCATCTCCTCCAGCCGGCTGTGCTCGAACGTGCGCCACACGATGGCGGCGACCTGCCGCTCCAGCACCCGCGCGGTGTCGGCGACCGGTTCGCCGCGGCCCAGCTGCGAGCTGCCCGCGTCGATGACCAGCGGCACGCCGCCGAGGTCGGCCACGCCGACGCTGAAGGAGACCCGGGTGCGCGTGGACGGCTTGTCGAAGATGAGGGCGACCGTCTGCGGCCCCGCGAGGGGCTTCTCGATGAAGCGGCCCGCGGCGCGGTCGGCCTTGAGGCCGGCGGCCAGGGCCAGGACCTCGGCCTGCTCGGCGGGGCTCAGGTCGTCGTCGGCGAGGAGGTGCCGGACGGTCACGGGGTCGCTCCGTTCTGCTCGGCCGCTGCGGCGGCCGCGTCGAGGATGGCGGGGAGGGCGGCGACGAAGGTGTCCGCCAGCGCGGTCGTCAGCACCAGCGGCGGGGCGAGGCGGACCGTGTCCGGGCGGGCCGCGTTGACGATGAACCCAGCGGCGAGCGCCGCCTGCACGACGTGCGCGGCGAGCGGGCGCGTCAGCGCGATGCCCAGCAGCAGGCCCTCGCCGCGGACGGTCTCCACCAGCGGGTGCTCCAGCGCCGTCACCGCCTCCCGCAGGTGGCGGCCGACGGTGCGCACGTTGCCCAGCAGGCCGTCGCGCTCGACGGCGTGCAGCACCGCCAGACCGGCCGCCGCGGCGACGGGGTTGCCGCCGAACGTCGTGCCGTGCTGCCCGGCGCCCAGCAGCGTGGCGTTGCGCGGGCCGAAGGCGATGACGGCGCCGACCGGGATGCCGCCGCCCAGGCCCTTGGCGAGGGTGACGACGTCGGGGAGCAGGCCGCCGTGGCGCGGGGCCTGGTGCGCGAACCACTCGCCGGTGCGGCCGATGCCGGTCTGCACCTCGTCGAGGACGAGCAGGGCGCCGTGCTCGGCGGTGATGCGGCGGGCGGCGGCGAGGTAGCCCTCGGGTGCCGGGACGACGCCGTTCTCGCCCTGCACCGGTTCCAGGAACACCGCGGCGGTCGCTCCGTCGACCGCTCGGCCCAGCGCGCCGAGGTCCCCGTAGGGGACGAACTCCACACCACCCGGCAGCGGCTCGAACGGGGCCCGGTAGGCCTCCTTGTGGGTCAGCGCGAGCGCACCCATCGTGCGGCCGTGGAAGGCGCCGACCGTCGAGACGACCTTCGGGCGGCCGGTGCGCCGGGCCATCTTGAACGCGGCCTCGTTGGCCTCGGCGCCGGAGTTGGCGAAGAAGACCGCCGAGCCCTCGGGGGCGCGGGCCACCTCCAGCAACCGTTCGGCGAGGGCGACCTGGGGCACGCTGGCGAAGAAGTTCGACACGTGCCCCAGCGTCGTCAGCTGGGCGGTGACGGCGGCGACGAGCAGCGGGTGGGCGTGACCGAGGGAGTTGGTCGCGATGCCGCCGAGCAGGTCGAGGTAGCGGTTGCCGTCGGCGTCCCACACGTGGCAGCCCTCGCCGCGCACGAGGACGCGCTGGGGGGTGCCGAACGTCTGCATGACGGAGGCGGAGTAGCGCTGGAGCCAGGCCTGCCCGCCGCCCTCGGCCACCGGCAGCGCTGCGGACGCTTCGACGGGTTCCACCGTTCCTCCTGGCTGGGGGTTCACGGCACGACCATCGTGCCGTTGCCGGAGGTCGTGAAGACCTCCAGGAGCACCGAGTGCGCCTGCCGGCCGTCGATGACCGTGGCGCGCGGGACCCCGCCGCGCACGGCGCGCAGGCACGCCTCCATCTTGGGGACCATGCCCGACTGCAGGCTGGGCAGCAGGTCGGCCAGCGCCGAGGCGGTGATCTCGCGCACGAGGGAGGCGCGGTCCGGCCAGTCGGAGTACAGGCCCGCCACGTCGGTCATGACGACGAACTTCTGCGCCCCCAGCGCGACGGCGATCGCCGACGCGGCGGTGTCGGCGTTGACGTTGAGCACCCGCCCCTCCAGCAGGTTGCCGTCCTCGTCGACCTCGGGGGCGATCGTGGAGATCACCGGGATGCGCCCGGCGGCGAGCAGGTCGAGGACCGCGGCCGGGTCCACGCCGACGACATCGCCGACCAGGCCCACGTCGACGAGCTCGCCGTCGACGAGGGCGTGCCGGCGCCGGGCGCGCAGCAGGCCGGCGTCCTCGCCCGACAGGCCCACGGCCAGCGGCCCGTGCGCGTTGAGCAGGCCGACGAGCTCGCGGCCGACCTGCCCGGTGAGCACCATGCGCACGACGTCCATGGTCTCCGGCGTCGTCACCCGCAGGCCGCCGCGGAACTCGCTGGGGATGTCCAGGCGCTGCAGCATCGCGGAGATCTGCGGGCCGCCGCCGTGCACGACGACCGGGCGCAGGCCCGCGGTGCGCAGGAACACGACGTCCTCGGCGAAGGCGCGCTTGAGCTCGTCGTCGACCATGGCGTTGCCGCCGTACTTGAGCACCACGAGGGCGCCGTGCCACTTCTGCAGCCAGGGCAGGGCCTCGACGAGCACGCTGGCCTTGTCGGTCGCGGACAGGCCGCTGATGCCGCTCACGTGCTGTACGCGCTGTTCTCGTGGACGTAGGCGTGGGTCAGGTCGTTGGTCCACACCGTCGCCGAGCGCTCGCCGGCGTGCAGGTCGATGCGCACGTGCACCTCCCGGGGGGTCAGGTCCACCCCGGCGGGGTCCTCGTGCGGGGCGCCGCCCACGCACACGGCCACCCCGTTGAGGCTGACGTCGAGGGCCTGCGGGTCGAAGGCCGCGCCGGTGGTGCCGACGGCGGCCATGACGCGGCCCCAGTTGGGGTCCTTGCCGAAGACGGCGGTCTTGAAGAGGTTGTTGCGGGCCACCGAGCGGCCCACCTCCACGGCGTCCTCCTCGCTGGCGGCGCCCACCACCTCCACGGCGATGTCGTGCTCGGCGCCCTCGGCGTCGCCCACGAGCATCCGCGCCAGGTCGGCGCACACCGAGCGGACGGCCTCGTCCAGCGCCCCGGGCTCGGGGCGCACGCCGCTCGCGCCGCTGGCCATGAGCACGACGGTGTCGTTGGTGGACGTGCAGCCGTCGGAGTCCACGCGGTCGAAGGTCGTGCGGGTGGCGCTGCGCAGCGCGCGGTCGAGGTCGGCGGGCTCGGCGACGGCGTCGGTGGTCACCACGACGAGCATGGTGGCCAGGCCGGGCGCGAGCATCCCGGCGCCCTTGGCCATGCCGCCGACGGTGAAGGCCGTCCCGTCCGGCCCGGTCCCGGTGGCGATGGCCTGCTTGGAGACCGTGTCGGTGGTCATGATGGCCGTCGCGGCGGCGGTGCCCCCGTCGGTGGCCAGGGCGGCGTGCGCGGCCCGCACGCCGCTCAGCAGCGCGTCGCGGGGCAGCTGCACGCCGATGAGGCCGGTGGAGCAGACGACGACGTCGGCGGCGCCCGCGCCGACGAGCTCGCCGACCAGCTCGGCGGTGGCGTGGGTGGTCTGGAAGCCCTGCGGGCCGGTGAAGCAGTTGGCCCCGCCGGAGTTCAGCACGACGGCCTTGAGGTGCCCGTCGGCGCTGGCGCGCTCGCTCCACAGCACCGGGTGCGCCTTGCAGCGGTTGGAGGTGTAGACGGCGGCCGCGGCGTCCAGCGGGCCGTCGTTGACGACGAGGGCGACGTCGGGGCGCCCGGAGGCCTTGAGGCCGGCGGTGGCGCCGGCGGCCCGGAAGCCGGCGGAGGCGGTGACGCTCACGGGGCGACCCCCACGGCGGTCAGCCCGGCGTCCTCGGGCAGCCCGAGCGCGACGTTCACCGACTGCACGGCGCCGCCGGCGGTCCCCTTGACGAGGTTGTCGATGGCCGACACCACGAGCACGCGGCCGGTGTGCTCGTCGACGGCCAGCTGCAGCGCGCAGGAGTTGCCGCCCAGGACCATCGCCGTGGAGGGCCAGCGCTCCTCGGGCAGGACGGTGACGAACCGCTCGCCGGCGTAGGCCCGCTCCCAGGCCGCGCGCACGGCGGCGGCGGCGGCGCCGGGGGCCAGCCTGGCGGTGCAGGTGGCGAGGATGCCCCGGGACATGGGGGCCAGGGTCGGGGTGAAGGAGACCGACACCCCGGAGCCGCCGGCGAGGGTGAGGTTCTGCTCGATCTCGGGGGTGTGCCGGTGCCCGCCGCCGACGCCGTAGGGGCTCATCGAGCCCATGACCTCCGCGCCGAGCAGGTGCGGCTTGAGGCTCTTGCCCGCGCCGGAGGTCCCGGAGGCGGCGACGACGACGACGTCCTCGGGGGCGAGCACCCCGGCCGCGAAGCCGGGCGCCAGCGCCAGGCTCACCGCGGTCGGGTAGCAGCCGGGGACGGCGATGCGCCGCGCGCCGGCCAGCCGCTCGCGCTGGGTGCCGCCGCCGGCCAGCGGCAGCTCGGGCAGCCCGTAGGGCCAGCTGCCCGCGTGCGGGCCGCCGTAGAACCTCTCCCACTGCGCGGGGTCGGTCAGCCGGAAGTCGGCACCGCAGTCGACGACGAGGACGTCGTCGCCGAGCTCCTGCGCCACGGCCGCCGAGGCGCCGTGCGGCAGGGCGAGGAAGACGACGTCGTGGCCGGCGAGGACCTCGGCGCTCGTGGGCTGCAGGACGCGCTCGGCCAGCGGCAGCAGGTGCGGCTGCAGCGCCCCGAGCGCCGTCCCGGCGTTGGAGGCGCCGGTGAGCGCCCCGATCTCCACGTGCGGGTGGGCGAGCAGCAGGCGCAGCAGTTCCCCGCCGGCGTAGCCGCTGGCCCCCGCGACAGCGACGGTGAGCCGCTTCCCCGAGTCCATGTGCATGACCATACACCGCCTCGGGTAGCCATGCACGCGGGTCCGCGAGCGGTGCTCAGCCCAGCGGGTCGTCCTCGCCGTAGGGCGCGACCACCAGCCGCCGCGCCTGCGGGGCCAGCGGCAGCGGCACCGCCCGCAACGAGCGCGGGGTGTCCACCCCCACCCGCAGGAAGCGGCCGGACCAGGCGTCCAGCTCGCCGCGGGCGATGGCCAGCACCATCGCCACGACCTCGTCGGGGTCGGTCCACTCGGTGCGCTCGGCGTGCTGGGCCATGCTCGTGGACATGGCCGTGCGCACCACGCCCGGGGACAGCTCGAAGGCGCGCACGCCGTGGGCCGCGCCCGCCGCCGCGACCGCGCCACCCAGCCGGAAGAGCGCCGCCTTGCTCGCCGCGTAGGCGGCGTAGGTGCCGCCGTCCTTGGCGGCCGCTCCCGAGCTGAGGTCGACCACGCGGCCCGAGCCGCGGCGCACCATCCCGGGCAGCACCGCCCGCACCACGTGGAAGGGCCCCAGCACGTTGGCCTCCAGGACCGCGCGCACCTGCGCCGGGTCGGCCTCCCACGGCGGCGCCTCCACCGCCTCGATGCGACCGGCGGACTGCACGAGCAGGTCGAAGCCGCCGAGCTCGTGCTCCAGCGCCCGCACGCCGTGCGCCACGGCCGCGGCGTCGGCGACGTCGAAGGCCGTCGCCACCGCCCGCCCGCCCTCGGCGGCGACGTCGTCGACGAGCTCGTCCAGCAGCCGCGCCGTGCGGGCCGCCACCCCCACGGCGAAGCCCGCCCGCGCCAGGCCGAGCGCGAGCGCGCGGCCGATGCCGTGCGTCGCGCCCGTCACCAGCGCCCGCGGCTGCTCAGCCACGCTGGACCGCCCCCGTGCGGGCCGCGGCCTCGGCCACCGCGGCCTCGCGGGCCGCGCTGGCCTCCTCGGCGGTCAGCGTCCGGTCCGGGGCGCGGAAGCGCAGCCCGTACGCCAGCGACTTGCGGCCCTCGCCGACCTGGGCGCCGGTGTAGACGTCGAACAGGCGCACGTCCTCCAGCAGCTCCCCGGCGCCCGCCCGCAGCGCGGCCTCGACCGCGCCCGCCGGCACGTCGGCGTCGACGACGAGCGCCACGTCCTGGGTGGCCGCCGGGTAGCCGGACAGCTGCTGCACCTGCACGCTCGCGCCCACCTGGGCGAGCAGGACGTCGAGGTCCAGCTCGAAGGCGACCGCGCGCGCGGGCAGCTCCAGGGCCGCGACCGCCTGCGGGTGCAGCTCCCCGGCGTGGCCGACGACGTGCCCGGCGGCGGTGGTGATCCGCGCGCAGCGCCCCGGGTGCCAGGGCGCCCGCCGGTCGGCCTCGACGAGCACCGCCACGCCCGCGGCCGCCGCCACGGTGCGCGCCGCCTCCACCGCGTCCGCCCACGTCGCGGGCTCGGCGGTGCGCTGGAAGCCCTCGCCGCCCGCCCCCGGCGGGCGCCGCGCACCGGTCAGGACACCGGCCACGTGCAGCGGCTGGCGCGGGACGGCGGCCAGCAGGGCGGCCAGCTCCTGCTCGCCCGGGCGGCCCGCCGCGCCGAGGACCTCGGCGGGCGGTGCACCCGGCGTCGGGTGCACCACCGTGCCCAGCTCAACCAGCGCCAGGTCGCGCAGCCCGCGGGAGACGTTGCGGCGCACCACCTCCACCAGCGAGTCCAGCAGGCTGGTGCGCATCAGCGGCTGCTGCTCGGAGAGCGGGTTGGCCAGCCGCAGCGCCGTGCGGCGCGGGTCGTCGGCGGGCAGTCCCTGCGCGTCGTGCACCGCCGACGCCACGAACGGGTGGCTGAGCACCTCCACGAAGCCGTCGTCGGCCAGCGAGCGGGCGATCGAGCGGCGCGCACGCTGACCCGCGGTGAGCCCGCGCCCGGCCGGGGCGGCCGGCAGCACCGACGGGATCGTGTCGTAGCCGCGCAGCCGCGCGACCTCCTCGACGAGGTCGACGCCCTGGCGCAGGTCCGGCCGCCAGGACGGCGGGACGACCTCGAGCCGGCCGCCCTCGGCGCGCACCGCGCAGCCGATCTCGGTGAGCGCGGCCACGACCTCCGCCTCGCCGGCGTCCGTGCCCGTCAGGCGGGCCGGGAAGCCGGCGTCCATCGCGATGGTCGGCGAGGGCGCAGGGCCCCCGCCCAGGACGACGTCGGTGGCCGTGGTGTCGGCCGTGCCGCCGCCGTGCTCGACGAGCAGGCGCACGGCCAGCTCGGCGACCCGGGCGGTCATCGCCGGGTCGACGCCGCGCTCCCAGCGCTTGGCGCCCTCGGTGGGCAGCTTGTGCCGGCGCGCGGTGCGCGCCACGGTCACCGGGGTGAAGTGCGCCGCCTCGACCAGGACGTCGGTGGTGCTCGCCGACACCTCGGTGCTCTGCCCGCCCATGACGCCGGCCAGCGAGAGCACCCGCGAGCTGGCCGGGTCCCCGGGCGCCTCGTCGGTGATGAGCAGGTCCTGCGGGTCCAGGGCGCGCTCGACGCCGTCCAGGGTGGTCAGCCGCTCCCCCGCCCGGGCGCGGCGCACGACGAGCTCGCCCTGCAGCGCGTCGAGGTCGTAGGCGTGCAGCGGCTGCCCCGTCTCGAGCATGAGGTAGTTCGTCACGTCCACGGCCAGCGAGATCGAGCGCATCCCCGCCCGGCGCACGCGGTCGGCGATGAAGCGCGGTGTCGGCGCGCTCGGGTCGATCCCGCGCACCGTGCGGGCCACGAAGCGGTCGCAGCCGACGGTGCCGTGGATCGGCGCGTCGTCGCTCAGCCGCACCGGGTACCCGGGGCCGGTGGGCGCGGGCACCTCGACGGCGACGGGGTCGCGGAAGACCTGCGCCACCGGGCGGCCGGTGCCGTGGGCGTACTCGCGCGCGATGCCGCGGACGCTGAAGCAGTAGCCGCGGTCGGGGGTGACGTTGACCTCGACGGTCTCCCCCGCCAGGCCCAGCAGCTCCAGCGCGTCCTGGCCGGGCGACACCTCCACGCCGGGCAGGAGCTGCGACAGCACGATGATCCCCTCGGAGTCGGCGCCCAGGCCGAGCTCCTTGGCCGAGCAGATCATCCCGTCGGAGACGTGCCCGTAGGTCTTGCGCGCGGCGATCGCGAACCCGCCCGGCAGGACGGCACCGGGCAGCGCGACGACGACGAGGTCGCCGGCCGCGAAGTTGTGCGCTCCGCAGACGATCCCGCGCCAGCCCTCGGGGCCGTCGTGCTGCGGGCCCACCTCGACGTGGCACCAGTTGATCGTCTTGCCGTTCTTCTGCGGCTCGGGCGCGAGCTCGAGCACCCGGCCCACCACGAGCGGGCCGGTGACGCCGGAGGTGTGCACGCCCTCCTCCTCGAGCCCGACGCGCACCAGCGAGGCGGCGACGTCGGCGCCCGTGGCACCGGGCTCGAGGTCGACGTGCTCGGCCAGCCAGTCCAGGGGGACGCGCATCAGAGCACCCCCTCGCCCGCGCCGGTGCCCGGGTCGGCGGGGCCGCCCAGCACGTCCGCCACCGCCGACGCGGACAGGTCCTCCACGCCGAACGCCCGGCTGAACCGCACGTCGCCCTCCACCATGTCGCGCATGTCCGTCACCCCGTTGCGGAACATCAGCGTCCGCTCGATGCCCATCCCGAACGCGAAGCCCTGGTAGCGCTCGGGGTCGATCCCGCACGCGCGCAGCACGTTCGGGTTGACCATGCCGCAGCCGCCCCACTCGATCCAGCCGCGCTCGGCCTCGCGGCCCAGGGAGAAGCGCAGGTCCAGCTCGGCGCTGGGCTCGGTGAACGGGAAGAACGCCGGCCGCCAGCGGGTCTCGACCGCGTCGCCGAACATGGCGCGCGCGAAGTGGTCCAGGGTGCCCTTGAGGTGGGCCATCGTCAGGCCCTCGTCGACGGCGATGCCCTCGAGCTGGTGGAACACCGGGGTGTGCGTGGCGTCCAGCTCGTCGGTGCGGAAGACCTTGCCGGGGCAGACGACGTACAGCGGCACCCCGCGCGTGAGCAGCGAGCGCGCCTGCACCGGGGAGGTGTGGGTGCGCAGCACCAGCCCCGAGCCGGCGCCGCCCTCGGCGTCGGCGACGAAGAAGGTGTCCTGCATCTGCCGCGCCGGGTGGTCGACGTCGAAGTTCAGCGCGTCGAAGTTGAACCACTCCGCCTCGACCTCGGGGCCCTCGGCGACCTCCCAGCCCATCGCGGTGAACACGTCGGCGACGCGCTCCATGAGCAGCGGCAGCGGGTGGCGGGCGCCGCGCTCGGGGCGGCGCCCCGGCAGCGTGACGTCGACGACCTCCTCGCGCAGCGCCCGCTCGGTGCGCTCGGCCTCCAGCACGCCCGCGCGGGCGGCGAGGGCCTGGTTCAGCCGGCCCCGCGCCGAGCCCACGCGCTTGCCCGCGGCGGCCTTCTCGGGGCCGGGCAGCGCGCCGATGGCGCGGTTGGCCAGGGCCAGCGGGCTGCGGTCGCCGGCGTGGGCCAGCCGCGCCGCCTTGAGCTCGTCGAGGTCGGCGGCCGCCTCGACGGCGGCGAGGGCGGCGTCGAGCGCCGCCTGCACGCTCGACTCGTCGACCGCGCCCTCGGCGCCGCCGGCGGGGTCTTCGGGCTTCGGGTCGGGCATCGGGTGCGGTTCTCCTCGATCGGGGGTGCTGCCCCGGTGGCTTCGTCGCCTGCGATCCTCCCAGACCGCCCCGCGCGAGCACGACGCAGTTCGCGGCGCGGCCCGCGAGCGGCCCCGCGGCGGCCCGACCGGGCCGGCCCTCTCGAGCGCCTACTCCTGGCCCGCGGGCACCCCGGCGGGCAGCCGGACGCGGAAGCGGGCGCCCCCGGCGGGCGAGGAGGCGACCTCGACGTCGCCGCCGTGCGCCTCCACCAAGCCGCGGGTGACGTAGAGCCCGAGCCCGGTGCCGCTGCGCTGCCCGCCGTGCCAGAACTTGCTGAAGACGTACGGGCGGTTCTCCGCGGGCACGCCCTCGCCGGAGTCGTCCACGGTGAGCACGACCTCCCCGGCGGTGGCCGCGACGTCGATGGCCACCGTGCCCGCGCCGTGGCGCACGGCGTTGTCGACGAGGTTCGTCACGACCTGTGCGATGCGGTCGGGGTCGGCCCACAGCTCCGGCAGCGGCGAGGCGGCGGTGAGGGTGAAGCGGTCGTCGTCGTAGCCGGCCACCCGCAGCCGGTCGACGTGCTCGCGCACGAGGGTCACCAGGTCCAGCGGGCGCCGGTGCACCGTCAGGCGGCCGGCGTCGACGCGGGCCACGTCGAGCAGGTCGCCGACGAGGCGGCTCACGCGCTCGGCGTCGGCCTGCACGGTGGTGAGCATGAGCCGCTTCTGCTCGTCGCTGAAGCGGTCCCAGCGCCGCAGCAGGCTGGCGGTGAACTGCTTGACCGACGTCAGCGGCGAGCGCAGCTCGTGCGCGACGGTCGCGATGAGGCTCGCGGCGTCCGACTCCGCGCGGCGGCGCTCGTCGGGGCTGCGCAGGGCGAGGACGGCCCGCTCCAGGGTGCCGTCGGGGCGGCGGTGGTAGCGGGCGGTGACGAGCAGCTCGGTGCCGCCGGGCAGCAGCAGCAGGCGCTCGGTGTGGCCGTCGGCGGACACGCCCGTCGGCCGCTGCCCGCCGGCCTGGGCCAGCACGTCCCACCAGCGGCGGCCGGAGGTGTCCTGCAGCGGCAGGGCGCGGCGGACCGGCGTGCCCACCAGCTCGGCCCCGGGACGGCCCAGCAGCCGCACGGCGGCCAGGTTGACGTCGGCGATGGTGCCGTCGGCCGCGACGACGACGAGGCCGTCGGGCAGGTCGTCGAGGACGAGGGCTGTCGTCACGACGCTCACCTCGGGCGCGGGGGCGGTGGCCGGCGCCGCTGCGCCGGGCGGCTCCGGGGGCAGGGCGACGGGCACCGCCGGTGCGGCGGTGGCGCTCCCCCTCGCCTCGGGCACGCGAGCGAGGGTAGGGCATGGCACCCCCGACCACCCGCCGTCACCGCGGCGGTCACCGCCCGGCGCGCGCGGCTCACCCCGCGGCGGGCCCGGCGCGCCGCTGCGCGCGGGCGCTGGCGTAGAGGCAGACGACGGCCGCGGTGGCGAGGTTGAGGCTCTCGGCGCCGCCGTGCAGCGGCACCCGCACGACGGCGTCGGCCAGCGAGCGCGCCGCCTCGTCGAGACCGGCCGCCTCGTTGCCGAACACCCACGCCGTCGGCGCGCGCAGGTCGGCGCCGGCGCTCGTCCCGGTGACCGCGGCGTCGGCCAGGTCGTCCAGGTCGAGCGCCCCCTCGCCGTCGGCGGCCAGCACGGCCGAGCCCGCTCCGCGCAGCTCCTCGACCACCTGCTGCAGCGGCAGGCCGACGACGACCGGCAGGTGGAAGAGGCTGCCCGCGGTGGAGCGCACGCACTTGGGGTTGTGCACGTCGACGCTGCCGCGGGTGAGGACGACGGCCTCGGCGCCGGCGGCGTCGGCGGCGCGCAGCACCGTGCCGGCGTTGCCGGGGTCCTGCACGCGGTCGAGCACCGCCACCAGCCGGGGGCGGGCGGCCAGCACGTCGGCCAGCTGCGCGGTGCGCACCGGGCAGACCGCCAGCAGCCCCTGCGGGGTGACGGTGTCGCTCATGGCGGCCAGCACGTCCTCGGTGACCGTCCAGGTGCGCACGCCGTCCCCGAGCGCCCGCTCGAGGACGGCGGCGTGGCGCCGGGCGGCCTCCTCGGTGACGTACAGCTGCTCCACGGCGCCGGCGGCGACGGCCTCGCGGACGGCCTGCGGGCCCTCGGCGAGGAAGCGGCCCTGGCGCGAACGCGCCGGACGCCCGGTCAGCGCCCGCACGGCCCGCACCCGCTCCGCGCGCGGGTTGGCGAGGAGGGGCGGGGTGGTGCGGGTCACTGCCGGGCGTCCGGGAGCGGTGCGGGGCGTGCTCAGGCCGCGGAGCCCTCGGCGGCCACGGGGGCGGCCGGGAGCGCGGCGCGGGCGGTCTTCACCAGCGAGGCGAAGGCCGCGGCGTCGTTGACGGCCAGCTCGGCCAGCATGCGGCGGTCCACCTCGATGCCGGCGGCCTTCAGGCCCTGCACGAAGCGGTTGTACGTCATGCCCTCGGCGCGCGCCGCGGCGTTGATGCGCTGGATCCACAGGCGGCGGAAGTCGCCCTTGCGCGCCTTGCGGTCGCGGTAGGCGTAGACGAGGGAGTGGGTGACCTGCTCCTTCGCCTTGCGGTACAGCCGCGAGCGCTGGCCGCGGTAGCCGCTGGCCTGCTCGAGGACGGTGCGGCGCTTCTTCTGGGCGTTGACTGCGCGCTTGACGCGTGCCACGGGGGTGCTCCTTGTGCTGGTCGGTGTCGCGGGCGCCGGCGGGGCGCCGGTCCGTGGTCGGGACGGCGCTCGCGCGCTCCGCGGGGAGGGGGTGGGTG
>NZ_JAAALL010000111.1 GCF_009906315.1 Kineococcus vitellinus
GGTCGGCAGCTGCCGGCCCTCCACCTTCGTGGGCGCGGACGGGTTGACCTCGGAGCTGGCCGCGGCCTGCGCCGCGGACTCCTGCAGCGTCGCCGAGAGGGCGTCGCCGAGGCCGTCGGCCGCCAGCGGGTTGCTGACGATCGTGTCGGCGCCCGTGGTCGCGGCGGGCTTGCGGGTGGGCAGGCCCGCGGTGCTGGCCGGCGCGGCGTCCGGCAGCGCGGAGACCGCGGCGTCCGGCAGCGCGGAGAGCGCGGCGGGAGCCGTGTCGGCGGCCGGCAGGCCGCTGTCGAGGGCGGCCAGCTCGGGCTGGCCGGCCTTGACGCTGCCCGGGGTGAACAGCGAGGCGGCGAGGACGAGCGTGACGGTGGTGCCCGCGCCCTCGGCGGTGTCGATGTGGACGTCCACGTCGAGGCGGCCGGCGAGGCGGCCGACGACGTAGAAGCCGAGGCGCTGGGCGCCGACGAACTCCGAGGCGCGGCCACCGCTGATGCGCCGGTGGGCGGTCTCGACCTCCTCGGCGTTCATGCCGAGGCCGGCGTCCTTGATGGTGACCTCGATGCCGCGCTCGGTCTCGGCGGTGCCGACGACGACGCGGGTGCCCGGGTCGGAGAAGTTCGTCGCGTTCTCGAGCAGTTCCGCCACGAGGTGCGACAGCGACAGCGCGAGGTGGCCGACGACCGGCGGGTCGACCTGGAGGGCCAGGTCCACGCGGCCGTAGTGCTCGATCTCACCGGCCGCGGTGCGGACCACGTCCGACAGCGGCAGCGGCCGGCGCAGGCGGCGGCCGGTGTTGATGCCGGCCAGCACGAGCAGGGACTCGGCGTTGCGCCGCATCCGGGTCGCGAGGTGGTCGAGGGTGAAGAGGTCCTCGAGGGTGTCGGGGTTCTCCTCGGTGCGCTCCAGCTGGTCCAGGAAGGCCAGCTGGCGGGCGAGCAGCGCCTGGTCGCGGCGGGCGACGTTGACGAACATCTCGGCGATCGAGGCGCGCAGCGCGGCCTGCTCGCCGGCGATGCGGAAGGTGGTCTCGTTGAGGTCGTTGATGACCCTGGTGACCTCACCGATCTCGTCGGTGCTGGTGATCTCCAGCGGGGAGAACTCCACGCCCGGGCCCTCGCCCGGGGTCTGCATGCGCTCCACCATGCGGGGCAGCTCGTCGCGGACCTCGGTCGCGGCGGCGGCCAGGGCGCGCAGCCGGCTGCCGATGCTGCGGGCCACGGTGAGGGCGAAGAAGACGACGCCGACGGCGACGAGCAGGGTCAGCGCGGCCAGCAGCAGACCGCGCAGGAAGGCGCTCGAGGCCGCGGCGTCGCCGCGGTCGGAGACGTCCTGGGCGGCGGTGTCGGTGGCCGTGTTGAGGCTGGCGATGACGGTGCCGGTCCGGGTCAGCCACTCCTCGGCGCTGAGCGAGGGGGCGGCCGAGCCGGCCGCGGTGAACGCGTTGCGGTCCTTGCTGACGAACGCGCGGGCCTGGGAGGCCTCGGAGGCGTTCAGCGCGGCGTCGACGCGGTCGGCCAGGTCGGCGTTGAGCAGCGAGTCCGCCTGGTCCTGGAAGAACTCCTGCTCGGCGATGGAGGTGCCGCGGATCTGGGTGACGCTGGCGGAGGTGACGCCCTCCAGGACGAGCAGGCCGGCGACCTGCTCGCGGGAGGCCGCCTCGCTCTCCTTGACCAGGTAGGCGAAGCCGGCCTGGTCGCGGGCGAGGTCGCGCTCGCTGGTGTCGTCGGAGACCGCGAGCGCCAGGTCGGAGTAGGCGTTGACGAACGGGTCGTAGGCGGTGAGCGTCTGGGCGGCGGTGGTGTTGCCGCTGTCGACGATGGCGCGGACCTGGGCGATGGCGCCGGAGGCCGCCTGGGCCTTCTGCAGCGCGGCCGCGGTGGCCGAGCCGCCGTCCGCCAGGTCCACCTCGGTCAGCTCGGCGGCCAGCGCCTGGAGCGCGCCGTCGGAGGCGGTGCGGGCCGCGGCGACCTGCTCGGGCGTGACGCCCGAGCCCTCGACCAGCGACTGGACGCTGGCGAGCCGCTCCTGCTGGAGCGCGACGAGCAGCTGGCTGCCCTCGTCGGCCGTGCCGGCGAACATCGCCACGCGGCGGGTCTCGGCGGCGGAGGTGATGAGACGGACGTCGATCGCGACCGCGGCGACCAGGAGCACCGCGAGCGGGACCGAGAGGAGGACCAGGAGCCTGGCTCTGATGCTCAGGTTGCGCAGCATGTCGACCTTCCGTACGCGTGAGTGGGCTGTCAGGTGCCCACTGAGGTGGAGCAGACCTGGGAGTGATCGGGAGACGGGGTCCCCGGGTTGAGCGGAACCGGGGAACCTCGCCCGGGCGGGTCAGCCGGCGAGCTGGTCCGCGGCGTAGAAACCGCTGTCGACGAGCACCTGCTGGACGTTGCCCGCGTCGACCGAGACGGGCTCCAGGAGCTGCGCGGGGACGTCCTTGACGCCGTTGTTCGCGGTGGCGGTCGTGGTGGGCTGCTCACCGGCCAGGACGGCCTCGGACATCTGCACCGCCGTCTTCGCGAGCTCGCGGGTGTCCTTGAACACCGTCTGCGCCTGCTGGCCGGCGAGGATCGACTTCACCGACTCCAGCTCGGCGTCCTGGCCGGTGACGACCGGCAGGGGCTGGGCGGAGCCGTAGCCGCGGGCCTGCAGCGCCGAGATGATCGAGCGGCTCATGCCGTCGTAGGGCGAGAGGACCGCGTCCAGGCGCGCGGTGGCGTAGTGGGCGGTGAGCAAGCCCTCGAGGCGGGCCGCGGCGGTGGCGCCGTCCCAGCGCTCGGTGGCGACCTGGTCCATCGAGGTCTGGCCGCTGCGCACGACGAGCTTGCCGGCGTCCAGGTAGGGCTTGAGGACCTCCATCGAGCCCTCGTAGAAGCCGTAGGAGTTGGAGTCGTCGGGCGAGCCGGCGAACAGCTCGATCGTCAGCGGCCCGGCGGCGGTCTCGAGGCCGAGCCGGTCGACGATCGCCTGCGCCTGCAGGCGGCCGACCTCCGCGTTGTCGAAGGAGGCGTAGTAGTCGACGTCCGTGCTGCCGGTGAGCAGGCGGTCGTAGGCGATGACGGGGATGCCCGCGGCCTCGGCCTGCGAGAGCACGCCGGTGAGCTGGGTGCCGTCGATGGCGGCCACGACGATGACGCTGACGTCGTCGTCGATCATCCGCTGGATCTGGCTGACCTGGCTGTCGACGTCGTCCTCGCCGTACTGCAGGTCGGTGGTGAAGCCGGCGGCCTCGAAGAGGTCGACCATGCTCTTGCCGTCGGAGATCCAGCGCGTCGAGGACGTGGTGGGCATGGCGATGCCCACGCTCTTGGTGTCGGTCCTCTCGTCGGAGGCGTCGGCTCCCCCGCCGCAGGCCGACAGCACGAGGGCGGCGCCGACGAGCACGGCGGCGTGGCTCTTCTTCAGCACGGGCTTCTCCTTGGTCTGGGCGAGCGCTGCTCGCACCGGTGCGCTGTGGTGCCGGTGGGCCGCGGCCGGGAGACTGGCCGGGTGCTCCACGGGTGTGCGGACCACCGGGCCGACGTCGTCCTGCTGGCGGGCGGCGCGGGACGCCGCTACGCCGCGCAGGCACCGGGCGCGGACAAGCTGTCGGCGCGGTTGGCCGACACCACCGTCATCGGCCACCTGGCGGGGCGGCTTCAGCGCCCGGGGCGGGTCTTCGTCGTGGGTCACCCGCTCGCAGCAGGCGCGGCCGGTCCCACGGTCACCCGGTTGCAGGAGGAGCCCCCCGGAGGGGGGCCGCTGCCGGCGCTCGCGGTGGGCCTGGCGGCCGCCTCGACGCCGCTCGTGGTGGTCCTGGCCGGCGACCAGCCGTTCGCGGCGAGCGCCGTGCCGCGGCTGCTGGCGGCGCTGCGGGCGCGGCCCGGCGCGCTGGCGGCGGTGGGCGTGGACGCGGGCGGGCGGCGCCAGCCGCTGCTGTCGGCGTGGCGGCGCGAGCCGGTGCTGGCGGTGCTGGGCGCGCTGGCCGCCGAGGGGCCGCTGGCCGGGCGCCCGCTGCGCGCGCTGCTCGCGCGCGCGGCGCTCGAGGCGCCCGAGGCGGTCGTGGAGGTCGCGGTGAGCGAGGCCGAGTGCCTGGACGTGGACGTGCCGGCGGACCTGGAGCGCGCGCGCGGGCTGCTCGGCCGGGCGGGCCCGGGAGGGCGAACGTAGGGTCGGCCCGTGCGGATCGTGACCGTTGAGCAGCCCGGCGGCCCTGAGGCCCTCGTCGAGCGGGAGGCGCCCGACCCCGTCGCCGGCCCCGGCGAGGTGGTGGTGCGGGTGGCCGCGGCGGGGGTGAACCGGGCCGACGCGATGCAGCGGCGCGGGCTGTACCCGCCGCCGCCCGGTGCGCCGCAGCACCCCGGGCTGGAGGTCTCCGGGTGGATCGAGTCGCTGGGCGGGGACGTGACGGGCTGGCGGGCCGGGGACGCGGTGTGCGCGCTGCTGGCCGGCGGCGGCTACGCCGAGCGCGTCGCGGTCCCGGCCGGTCAGCTGCTGCCGGTGCCCCAGGGCGTCGACGTCGTCGACGCCGCGGCGCTGCCGGAGGTGGCGTGCACGGTGTGGAGCACGGTGTTCACCACGGCGGGCCTGCGCCCGGGCGAGCTGCTGCTCGTGCACGGCGGGTCCAGCGGCATCGGGACGATGGCGATCCAGCTGGCCCGCCAGGTGGGGGCCCGGGTGGCGGTGACGGCGGGGTCGCCGGACAAGCTGCGCCGCTGCGCCGAGCTGGGTGCGCAGCTGCTGGTGGACTACCGCGAGGAGGACTTCGTCGCCCGGGTGCGCGGGTTCGAGCCCGCCGGCGCGGACGTCGTGCTGGACCTGGTGGGGGCGCCGTACCTGGCCCGCAACCTCGACGTGCTCGGCACCGACGGCCGCCTGGTGGTGATCGCCACCCAGGGCGGCACGAGCGCCGAGGTCGACCTGGGCCTGCTGCTGCGCAAGCGGATCTCCGTGCACGCCAGGACGTTGCGCTCCCGGTCGCCGGAGGAGAAGGCGGCGGTCGTGGCGAGCGTGCGCGACCACGTGTGGCCGCTGGTCGTCGACGGCGGCGTGCGCCCGGTCGTGCACGAGCGCTTCGAGCTGGGGCGGGCCGCGCGCGCGCACGAGGTGATGGAGGGCTCCTCGCACGTGGGGAAGCTGCTGCTGGTGACGGGGGCCGAGGCGCCCGCGTGAGGCCCGAGGAGTTCGCCCGGCGCTTCCCCCCGCACGTGCTGCGCGACTACGCGCTGGTGGCCGACGGCGCGCGCGGCGCGGTCGTGGGCCCGCGCGGGGACATGACGTGGCTGTGCGCGCCGACCTGGCACGACGACGCGGTCTTCGCCGCCCTGCTGGGCGGGCGGGGCGCGTTCTCGGTGACGCCGGTCCACCCGTTCGTGTGGGGCGGGCACTACGAGCCGGGGACGCTGGTCTTCCGCCACCGCTGGACCTCGCGCGGGGACGGGACGGTCGACTGCCGCGACGCGCTGGCGATGCCGAGCGACCCCGAGCGCGCCGTCGTGCTGCGCGAGGTGGTCGCCGCGCAGGGCGAGGCCGAGGTCGACGTGCTGCTGGACCTGCGCGCCGGGTTCGGCACGAAGGCGCTGCGGAACCTGCGCCGCGACGAGCAGGGGCGCTGGAGCGGGCGCACCGGGGACCTGCGGGTGCGCCTGAGCGGCCTGGCGGAGGCCGACGTCGAGGACGGGGTGCTGCGCCGGCGGCTGCGGGTGCCCGCCGGCGCCAGCCACCACCTCGTGCTGGAGGTGGGGACCCGGCTGCCCGAGGAACCGCCGGACCCCTGGCACGCCTGGCAGTCCACCGAGCACACCTGGCGCTCGGCGGTCCCGGAGGTCCGCGACAGCGTCGCCCCGACGGAGGCGCAGCACTCGTTCGCGGTGATCCGCGGCCTGACCTCCGACTCCGGCGGCATGGTGGCGGCGGCGACGATGTCGCTGCCCGAGCACGCCGAGCGCGGCCGCAGCTACGACTACCGCTACGCCTGGGTGCGCGACCAGTGCTACGCCGGGCTCGCGCTCGCCGAGTGCGGTGCGCCGCACCCGCTCTTCGAGACGCTCGTCGGCTTCGTCACCGAGCGGGTGCTTGCCGACGGGCCGGGCATGTCGCCGGCGTACACGGTGCTCGGCGCGCCGGTGCCGGCCGAGCGCACGACGGGGCTGGCGGGCTACCCCGGCGGCTGGGACGTCGCCGGCAACCACGTGCGCGGGCAGTTCCAGCTCGACGCGTTCGGCGAGGTCCTGCAGCTGCTGGCCGCCGCCGCGCGCTTCGACGCCCTCGACGCCGACGGCTGGCGGGCCGTGGAGGTGGCGGTCTCGGCGATCGAGCAGCGCTGGCAGGAGCCGGACGCCGGCATCTGGGAGATCGAGGACGACCGCTGGACGCACTCGCGCCTGGAGTGCGTGGCGGGGCTGAAGTGCGTGGCCGGCGTCTCCGCCCCCGGCGACGCGGCGCGCTACTCGGCGCTGGCCGACGAGGTGCTGGCGCGGACCTCGCGCGAGAGCCTGCACCCGGTGGAGGGGCGCTGGCAGCGCAGCCCGGGGCAGCCGGGGGTCGACGCGGCCCTGCTGCGCCCGCCGCTGCACGGGGCGCTGCCGGTGGACGACCCGCGCTCGCGGGCGACGCTGGAGGCGGTGCGCCGGGACCTGGTGGAGGACCACCACGTGTACCGCTACTCCCCCGACTCGATGCCGCTGGGCACCACCGAGGGGGCCTTCCTGCTGTGCGGCTTCCTGCTGGCGGAGGCGCTGCACGCGGCCGGCGAGGAGGTCGACGCCTTCCGCTTCTTCGAGCGCAACCGGGCCGCGTGCGGACCGGCGGCGCTGCTCAGCGAGGAGTGGGACGTGCGCCAGCGCCAGCTGCGGGGGAACCTGCCGCAGGCGTTCGTGCACGCGGCGCTGCTGTCGAGCTCGGTGCGCCTGGCCCGCTGAGCCCACCGGGCGGGGACGGCGAGACCCCCTCGACCCCCCGCTGCGGCGGGGTCGCGGGGGTCTCGCGGGGCGTCACTCGGCCGAGGGGGCCTCGGGGGAGGACTCGGTGGCGGGCCCGGTGCTGGGCTCGGTGGCGGACTCGGTGGCCTCGCGGGTCTCGACCGCCTGCGGGGCGGCCGCGGTGACCGCGATGCGGGTCGGCTGCGCGCTGGCGTGCGCACCGGCGACGCGCACCGTGAGGACCCCGGCGTCGTAGCTCGCGCTGACGGCGTCGGCGGCGACGGTGACCGGCAGGGAGAAGCTGCGGCGGAAGGCGCCGTAGCGGAACTCGCTGCGGCCGCGCTGGTCGTCCGCGCGGACGTCCCGGCGCTCGCCGCGGACCACGAGGGTGCCGCGCTCGACCTCGACGCTCACGTCGTCGAGGGCGACACCGGGCAGCTCCAGGCGCACGAGCGCGTCGTCGCCGTCGCGGGTGACCTCGGCGGCGGGAGCGAAGCCGCCGGTGCGGGCCGGGGCGGTGCTCGTCAGCGGCCCGAAGGCGCTGCGGACCAGGGCGTCGAACTGGGCGTCGAAGGGGCTGCGGCGCCACACGGACATCGTGTTCATCAGTGTCCTCCTCGGACGGCTGGTGGCGCTCGGGGTGAGCGCCGTCGACTGACCCAACGTGAGTCCCCCCGACTCAATTCCGGGCGGTGCGCTCGTTCGCCCTGGGCTGACGCGCGACCGGGGCCGACCCCGGCGAGGATCGCGGCATGGACTACGTGAAGCTCGGCCGCACCGGCCTGGAGGTCTCCAAGCTCGTCCTCGGCTGCATGAGCTACGGCGACCCGCAGCGCGGGGGCCACTCCTGGACCCTGCCCGAGGAGGAGAGCGCGCCGTTCCTGCACAAGGCGCTGGACGCCGGCGTGAACTTCTTCGACACCGCGAACGTCTACTCCGACGGCTCCAGCGAGGAGATCGTCGGCAAGGTGCTGCTGTCCGCGGTGCCCCGCGACCAGGTCGTCATCGCCACCAAGGTGTTCAACCGGATGCGCCCGGGGCCCAACGGGGCGGGGCTGTCGCGGCAGGCGATCCTCACCGAGGTCGACAACTCCCTGCGCCGGCTGGGCACCGACTACGTCGACCTCTACCAGATCCACCGCTTCGACCCCACGACGCCGCTGGAGGAGACGCTGCAGGCGCTGCACGACGTCGTCCAGGCCGGCAAGGTCCGCTACCTGGGGGCGTCCTCGATGTGGGCGTGGCAGTTCGCCAAGGCCCTGCACCTGCAGGAGCTCAACGGCTGGACCCGCTTCGTGACGATGCAGGACCACTACAACCTCCTCTACCGCGAGGAGGAGCGCGAGATGCTGCCGCTGTGCGCCGACGAGGGCATCGGCGTCATCCCGTGGAGCCCGCTGGCGCGCGGGAAGCTGACGCGCGACTGGGACGCCACGACCAGCCGCTCGGAGACCGACGAGTTCGGCAAGACGCTCTACCGCGACTCCGACGCGGCGATCGTCGCCGCGGTCGCCCGCGTCGCCGAGCGCCGCGGCGTCCCGCGCGCGCAGGTCGCCCTCGCCTGGGTCGCGCGCAACCCGGTCGTCACGGCGCCCATCGTGGGGGCGACCAAGCCGCACCACCTCGACGACGCGATCGCGGCGGTGGACCTGCACCTCACCGACGAGGAGGTCGCCGAGCTGGAGGCCCCCTACGAGCCCCACGAGGTCGCCGGCTTCTGACGGGACCTCCGTCCGTTCCCGATCCGTGATCTTCCACGGTGCACCGTGGAAGATCACGGATCGGGGCGGGGCTCAGGGCTGCGCGAGCACGGCGCGGGCCAGCGAGGCGTGCGTGACGAGCGTGGAGACGATCCCGCTGCGCAGCACGCCGGCGGTGGCCTCGGCGCGCACGTCGCCGCAGGCCATCGCCACGACGTCGGGCACGGCGCGCAGCTGGCGGCCGGTGACGCCGATGACGCGGTCGGCCAGCGCGTCCACGTCCTGGCCGTCGGCGCCGAAGAGCACCCCGGTGACCTCGGCGACGACGCCGGCGCGCGCCAGCGCCCGGCGGTCGGCGTCGCCGAGGGCGTCCAGGGCGGTGGACTCCCCCGGCCGCCAGGCGCCGACGGAGACGACGGCCCTGGTCAGCCGGTCGAGCTCGGCCAGGGCCTCGCAGATGCCGGACTGCGAGCGCAGCCCCTCGGCCGTCGCGGCGTCCGGCACGGCCAGCGGGGCGTAGAAGGTGGTCGCCGAGGACCCGGTGGCCTCCGCCGCCCGGCGCACCAGCTCGACGGCGCTCTCCTCGACGTCCGGGCGCGGCAGCGCGCCGGACAGCTGCACGAAGCGGCAGCCGAGCCCGGCGTGCAGGGCCGCGGCCAGCTCGGAGATCGTGCGCCCCCAGGCCAGCCCGACGACGTCGTCGGGCCCGACGCTCTCCTCCAGCAGGCCGGCGGTGAAGCGGGCGACCGCCCGGCGCTGGCCGGGGACGGTGTCCACCTCGGGCTTGACGACGTAGGCGGCGCGCACGTCGAAGCGGGCGCGCAGCGCGTCGGCGAGGTCGCCGTCCAGGGAGCTGGGCACGGTGACGCGGATCTGCACCAGCCCGGCGTCCTGGGCGTCGGCGAGCAGCCGGGCGACCTTGAAGCGGCTGACCCCGAGCTGGCGGGCGATGTCCACCTTGGTCTGGCCCTCGACGTAGAAGCGGCGGGCCGCGTCGGCGGCGAGCGCGAGGGCGCTCGGGGAGGCGGCCGTCCCACCGCGCAGCGGCGTCCTCGCCATCGCAGCCCTCCTCGGCTCGTGGTGACCTCGGCGGGGAGCCTGATTGACAACCCCTGCGCCAGCCGTGAGTATTGCACAGCTGAGAGTAAGCCGCTCAGATGAGCGCGGTGTCGACGACGACTCGGGAGGTCACCTTGACCAGGCTCAACGGGCGCCGCGGCGGCTCCCCCCACCCACCGCAGGGCCTCTGGACCCCCGGCGCACCGAGCCGGCGCTCGGTCCTGGCCGGCGCGGCCGGGCTCGGCGGGACCGCCCTGCTGGCCGGCTGCGCGGGAGCGGGCACCTCCCCCGGCGGCGGCTCGGACAGCATCGACGTCCTCATGGTCAACAACCCGCAGATGATCGACCTGCAGGCCCTCACCGAGGAGCACTTCACCCGCCCCACGGGGATCCGGGTCAACTACACCGTCCTGCCCGAGAACGACGTGCGCGACAAGATCGCCCAGGAGTTCTCCAGCCAGGCCGGCACCTACGACGTGGCGTCCATCTCCAACTACGAGACGCCGTTCTACTCCCAGCTCGGCTGGATCCTGCCGCTCGACGAGTTCTTCGACGCCGACCCGGACTTCGACCAGGCCGACATCCTGCCGTCGATGTCGACGGCCCTCACCGGCGACGACGGGCGCATCTACGCCGAGCCGTTCTACGGCGAGTCCTCCTTCCTCATGTACCGCGCGGACGTCTTCGAGCAGCTGGGCATCGAGCTGAGCGCCCAGCCCACCTGGGAGGAGGTCGCCGAGATCGCCGCCCGCATCGACCGCAACGTCCCCGGCGAACCGGGCATGCGGGGCATCGCGCTGCGCGGCCAGCCCGGCTGGGGCCAGGTGTTCGCCCCGCTCACCACCGTCGTCAACACCTTCGGCGGCACCTGGTTCGAGGAGGACTGGACGTCGAGGGTCAACGCCCCCGAGTTCGTGGAGGCCACGAGCTTCTACGTCGACCTCGTGCGCACGCACAGCCCGCTGGGCAGCGCGCAGGCCGGGTTCGCCGAGTGCCTCAACGCGCTCACCCAGGGCCAGGCCGCCATGTGGTACGACGCGACGTCGGCCGCGGGCTCGCTCGACGCCGAGGACTCCCCCGTCGCGGGGAGGATGGGCTACGCACCGGCCCCGGTGAAGGAGACCGAGTCCTCCGGCTGGCTGTTCGCCTGGAGCTGGGCCATCCAGACCGCCTCGACCAAGCGGGACGCCGCGTGGCGGTTCATCTCCTGGGCCTCGGGCAAGGAGTACGAGGAGCTCGTCGGCAACGAGGTCGGCTGGGCCAGCGTCCCCTCCGGCAAGCGCACGTCGACCTACGAGAACAGCGAGTACCGCGAGAGCGCCGGGCCGTTCTGGGAGCCGACGCAGCAGTCGATCCTGGCCGCCAAGCCCGACGACCCCGGCGTGCAGCCGCGGCCCGCGCCCGGCATCCAGTTCGTCGCCATCCCCGAGTTCGCGAACCTCGGCACGCTGACGTCGCAGGGGGTCAGCGCGGCCATCGCCGGCAGCACCACCGTCGAGGAGGCCCTCGACACCGGCCAGGAGCTGGCCACCACCCAGGTCACCGAGCGCTACCAGAGCTGAAACCCCGCCGGAGGTCTTCATGAGCAGCACAACCACCACGCGGGGCAAGACACCCGCGGTGGGCCCCAACGTCCCCAACGACGCGGGCGGAGCGCGCCGGGCCGCCGACTGGGCGCGCCGGGCACCGCTCCTGCCCGCCCTGATCTTCACGATCGTCGTGACGCAGCTGCCCTTCGTGGCGACGATCGTCATCTCCTTCATGGACTGGAACGCCTTCCACCCCGAGGACCGCGGCTTCGCCGGGTTCGGCAACTACGTGCGCGTGTTCAGCGACCCCTCGCTGCGGGCCTCGGTGTGGGTCACGATCCTGCTCACCGTCGTCGTCGTCGGCGTCAGCCTCGTCCTGGGCATGCTCATCGCCCTGCTGCTGGACCGCAAGTTCCTGGGCCGCGGCCTGGTCCGCACCATGATGATCGCGCCGTTCCTCGTGGTGCCGATCGCCGCCGCGCTGCTGTGGAAGCACGCCCTGCTGAACCCGAACTACGGCCTCTTCAACGGCGCGCTCACCTGGATCTGGAGCCTGTTCGGCAGCGACAGCCCGCCGCAGCCGGACTGGCTGAGCCAGATGCCGCTCATCTCGATCATGGCGTCGCTCATCTGGCAGTGGACCCCGTTCATGATGCTGATCCTGCTGGCCGGCCTGCAGTCCAAGCCGGCCGACGCCGAGGAGGCCGCCCGCATGGACGGGGCGAACGCCTTCGGCATCTTCCGCTACCTGACGCTGCCGCACCTGCGCCAGTACCTCGAGCTCGGTGGTCTGCTGGGCGCCATCTACATCGTCCAGAACTTCGACGCCGTGTTCACCATCACCTCCGGCGCCCAGGGCACCGCCAACCTGCCGTACACGATCTACCAGGCCTTCTTCTCCGCCCAGGACTACGGGCTGGCCTCGGCCATGGGCGTCGTCGTCGTCATCGGCACGATCATCGTGGCGACCTTCGCCCTGCGCACCGTCTCGTCCATGTTCAAGCAGGAGGCCGGCCGATGAGCACCGCCACCGCCACCGTCCCGGGCACCAACGTCCCGACCTCGCGCGGCGAGCGCCGGCGCCGGGAGATGAAGCGCTCCAGCCCGCTGTGGGGGCTGCTCGCCTGGATCGTCGGCCTGCTGTTCGTGGCCCCCGTGCTGTGGATGGTCCTGACGTCCCTGCACTCGGAGACCGACGCCGCCACCAACCCGCCCTCGCTGGCGGCGGGCCTGACCCTCGACGGCTACCGCTCCTTCCTCGACGCGAACCCGGGCGTGCCGCTGCTGAACTCGCTGTGGGCCTCGCTCGTCTCCACCGCCGTCGTCCTGTGCCTGGCCATCCCGGCCGCCTACGCGCTGTCGATCCGGCCGGTGCGCAAGTGGTCCGACGTCATGTTCTTCTTCCTGTCCACGAAGTTCCTGCCCGTCGTGGCCGCGCTGCTGCCGCTGTACCTGTTCGCCATCAACACCGGCCTCGTCGACAACATCTGGCTGCTCACCCTGCTGTACACCTCGATGAACCTGCCGATCGCGGTCTGGATGATGCAGTCGTTCCTGTCCGAGGTCCCCGTGGACATGCTCGAGGCCGCCTCCATCGACGGCGCCGGGCTGATGCGCACGCTGCGCACGATCGTCGCGCCGGTCGCCATGCCGGGCATCGCCGCGACCGCGCTCATCTGCTTCATCTTCAGCTGGAACGAGCTGCTGCTGGCCCGCACCCTCACCGCGACGGTCGCGGGGACGGCCCCGGTCTTCCTCACCGGCTTCGTCACCAGCCAGGGGCTGTTCCTGGCCCAGCTGTGCGCAGCCGCCACCGTCGTCTCGCTGCCCGTGCTCGTCGCCGGCTTCGCCGCCCAGGACAAGCTGGTGCAGGGCCTGTCGATGGGTGCCGTCAAGTGACCGCAGGCCCACCCGAGGTCCCGACCGACGCACCACCCCCCACCCCC
>NZ_JAAALL010000112.1 GCF_009906315.1 Kineococcus vitellinus
GACCCCGACCACCCCGCGCCGCTCCAGCGGCGAGGGGTGGTCGGGGTCGGGCGGGACGCTGCCCGCGGTGGACAGCGGCGGTGGCGGTTGCTCGCTCACGCGGCACTCCCTTCCAGGACGAGGTCGAGCACCCTGCGCTCGTCGATCTCCGCGGCGGGACCGCTGTGCAGGACCCGGCCGTCGGCGATCACGAGGACGCGGTCGGACAGGCCGAGCACCTCCTCGATCTCGCTGGAGACCACGACGACGGCGTTGCCGGCCTGCGCCAGCGAGTGCACCAGGGAGTACGTCTCCGCGCGGGCGCCGACGTCCACGCCGCGGGTGGGTTCGTCCAGCAGCAGGACGCGGCAGCCGTGCAGCAGCCAGCGCGCGAGCATGACCTTCTGCTGGTTGCCGCCCGAGAGGGTGCGCACCGGGCGGTCCGGGTCCGCCGGGCGCAGCTGCAGGGCGGCGATGTGCTCGCGGGCGCTCGCGCGCTCCGCGCGCTCGTCGAGCAGCGGACCGCGCGCGAAGCGCGTGAACGTGGAGAGGGTGATGTTGCGGTAGACCGGTTCGTCGAGCAGCAGCCCCTGGCTCTTGCGCTCCTCGGGAGCCAGCCCGATGCCGGCGCGCACGGCCGCCGCCACCGACCCCGGCCGCACCGGGCGCCCGTCGACGAGGACCTGCCCCGACGTCGGGCGCCGCGCGCCGTAGACGCTCTCCAGGATCTCCGAGCGCCCCGAGCCGACGAGACCGGCCAGCCCGACGACCTCGCCGGCGCGCACGTCGAAGGAGACGTCGGAGAAGGACCCGCGCAGCCCCAGGTCGCGCACCTCCAGCAGCACGGGGCGGTCCGCGGGCACGGGGGTGCGGGTGGGGAAGACCTGCTGGACGGCGCGCCCGGTCATGAGGCGGATGAGCTCGGAGGTGGGCGTGCCGGCCACCGGCAGGCCCGAGGCGACGGTCCGGCCGTCCTTGAGGACGGTGATCCGGTCGCCGATCTGGCGGATCTCCTCCAGGCGGTGGGAGATGTAGAGGACGGCCACCCCGGCGGCGGTGAGCTGGCGCACGACCCGGAACAGGTTGGCGACCTCCTCGGAGTCCAGCACGGCGGAGGGTTCGTCCATGACGATCAGGCGCGCGTCGCGCGAGAGCGCCCGCGCCATGCTCACGACCTGCTTGCCCGCCGCGGACAGGGAACCGACCTCGCGGGTGGGCGCGATGTCGCCGTGCCCGAGCCGCTGCAGGAGTTCGCGGCTGCGGGCGCGCACCTGCCGGCGCCGGGTGAAACCCGCCCGGGAGTCCTCGTGCCCCAGGTGGATGTTCTCGGCGACGGTGAGCCCGTCGACCACGTCGAGCTCCTGGTGCATCGTGGCGATGCCCGCGCGCAGCGCCGCCACCGGGGAGGGCAGCTCGATCTCCTCCCCGCACCAGTGCAGCGTCCCCGCCGTGGGGCGGTGGGCACCGGCGAGGACCTTGATGAGGGTGGACTTGCCGGCGCCGTTCTGCCCGAGCAGGCAGTGCACCTCCCCCGGCCGCACCTCCAGGTCGACGCCGTCCAGCGCGCGCACCCCGGAGAAGTCCTTGGTCACGCCCCGCACCAGGAGCAGGGGACCCGCGCCCGCGGCGCCCGCGGGGGCGCCGGGCGCGGAGGCGTCACCGTTGACGCCGTCGTCGTCGACCATGTCGCGGACTCTAGGAGCCGGGTTTGCACCCGTCAAGGAAACCCGCCGGGACGGGGCCGCAGGGGTGAACGGCCCCGTCCCGGCGCCCCGTGGTCAGTGCCGCGCCGGCGGCTTGACCGTCACCACCGGGCAGGGGGCGTCGAGGATGATGCGCTGCGCGACGCTGCCCATGATGAGCTTGCCGACCGGCGTGCGGCGGCGGTGGCCGACGACGACGGCGGAGGCGGACACCTCGTGCAGCGCGTCGACGACCACGCTCGCGACGTCCCCCTGCCCCATGCGCTGCACCACCTGCGCGCGCACCGGGCCGGCGGCCAGCTGCTCGCGCACCCGCTCCAGCTGCTCGGGCGAGGCGTAGGTGGGCTCGGCCAGCGAGGTGCCCGCGGGGGCGTTGAGGACGAACAGGTCCTCCCCGCGGCGCTGGGCCTCCTCCACGCCGGCCGCCAGCGCGGCCTCCCCCTCGGCGGTGGGGGCGTAGGCGACGACGACGGTCACCGGGGAACCTCCTCGTGCTCGCGCAGGTCGACGCCGGGGTCGCTGGGCGGGACCGGCGCGGGGCGGCCGCCCAGGCGCGCGGGCAGGAACCGGCGCAGCAGCGGGAACAGCAGGACGAGGGCGACGAGCGCGTACACGACCACCGACAGCGGGTCGGCGACGAGCCCGCCCCAGTCGCCCTGCGACAGCGTCAGCGCCGTGCGCATCCGCTCCTCGGCCAGCGGGCCGATGATGACGCCGATGATCAGCGGCAGCACCGGCAGCCCGAAGCGGCGCATGGCGAAGCCCAGCACGCCGAAGCCCAGCAGCAGCCACAGGTCGAAGGCCTGCAGGTTGGTGGCGTACGCGCCCAGGGTGGCGAAGAACAGGATCCCCGCGTACAGGTAGGGCCGCGGGATGCGCAGCAGCTTGGCCCACAGCGGCGCCAGCGGCAGGTTCAGCGCCAGCAGCAGCAGGTTGCCGATGAACAGGCTCGCGATGAGCGCCCACACCAGGTCCGGTTCCCGCTGGAACAGCAGCGGGCCGGGCTGGATCCCGTAGGACATGAACGCCGCCAGCAGCACGGCGGCCGTCGCGTTCGTCGGCAGGCCCAGCGCCAGCGTCGGCACCAGCGTCCCGGCCGCCGAGGCGTTGTTGGCCGCCTCCGGGCCCGCGACGCCCTCGATGGCGCCCTTGCCGAACTCCTCGGGGTGCCTGGACAGCTTGCGCTCGGCGACGTAGGACAGGAACGTCGGCAGTTCCGCGCCGCCGGCCGGGACGGCGCCGAAGGGGAACCCCAGCGCCGTGCCGCGCAGCCACGGCTTCCAGGAGCGCTTCCAGTCCTCGCGCCCCATCCACGGCCGGCCCACCGGGATGACCTCGACCGCCGAGCGGCGCATCCGGGAGGCCACCCACAGCGCCTCGCCCACGGCGAAGATCGCC
The DNA here is from genome assembly GCF_009906315.1 of Kineococcus vitellinus. Lineage (GTDB taxonomy): Bacteria > Actinomycetota > Actinomycetes > Actinomycetales > Kineococcaceae > Kineococcus > Kineococcus vitellinus. The sequence continues at coordinate 3,081 of NZ_JAAALL010000112.1, forward strand.
ACCGCGACGACGACGATGTCGATGCCGTCGATGAGCTGCAGCACGCCGAACGTCAGCCGCGCCTGGCCGCTGACGGCGTCCAGGCCGACGAGCCCGATCGCCAGGCCGATGAACAGCGAGGCGAAACCGCGCACCCGGGAGGAGCCCAGGACCGCGGTGACCGCGAGCAGCGCCAGCACCATGATGGCGAAGTAGTCCGCCTCGCCCAGGCCGACCGCCAGGTCCACCATGAGCGGGGCCGTGGCCACCAGCAGCACCGAGCCGATGGTGCCCGCCACGAACGAGCCGATGGCCGCCGTCGACAGCGCCTGCGCGGCGCGGCCGCTGCGGGCCATCCTGTTGCCCTCCAGCGCGGTCACCACCGACGAGGACTCGCCGGGGGTGTTGAGCAGGATGGCCGTCGTGGAGCCGCCGTACATGCCGCCGTAGTAGATGCCGGCGAACATGATGAGCGCGCTCGCCGGTTCCAGCGCGTAGGTCAGGGGCAGCAGCAGCGCCACCGTCATCGCCGGGCCGATGCCCGGCAGGACGCCGACGGCCGTGCCGAGGACGACGCCGATCGCCGCGAAGGCGAGGTTCGCCGGTGTCAGGGCGTCGCCGAAGCCGCCGAGGAGCGCCGCGAGGTCGCCCATCACAGCACCCCGTCCAGGACGCCGGGCGGCAGCTGGATGCCCAGCACGACCCAGAAGAAGTAGAACGTCAGCAGCGACAGGACGGCGCCGACGGCGACGGCGCGCAGCAGGCTGCGCCCGCCGAGGAGCTTGGCGACGCCGCCGAAGAACAGCGCACCGGAGACGACCCAGCCCAGGCGCTCGACGAGCAGGACGTTCGCGGCGAACACCAGCACCAGCAGGCCGATCCGCTTGAAGTCCGAGCCGGCCGACAGGTCGACGTCCTCGCCGTCCTCGGCCTCGCCGCGACCGCCGCGCAGGACGTCGACGGCCAGGACGAGCGCGGTGACGACGAGCCCGGCGCCGACGACGTAGGGCACCGGGCGGGGGCCGACGACCCCGTCGTCCACCAGGCCCTGCGAGAGGGTGGCGGCGTCGGCGACGACGAGCGCGCCGAGCAGCACGAGGAAGGCGCAGACCCCCAGCTGCGACAGGTCGCGCGGGCGCCGCGCGGGGCGGGCGCCGGTGGCCGGGGCGGCGGGCGGCGCCGCGGGGGCGCTCACACCAGCCCCAGCCGCGAGAGCACCTCGCGCACGCGCGCGGCCTGCTCCTCGAGGAAGTCCCCGAACGCCTGACCGGTGCTGAAGGCGTCGGTCCAGGAGTTCTCCTGCAGCACCTGCCGCCACTGCGGCGAGTCGTGCATCTGCGTCAGCGCGTCCACGAGCCGAGCCACCTCCACGTCGTCGAGCCCGGGCGGGGCCACCAGGCCCCGCCAGTTGGTGAAGACCAGGTCCACGTCCTGCTCGCGCAGCGTCGGGACGTCCAGGACGGGCACGCGCTGCTCGCTGGAGACGGCGAGCGCCCGCACCGCGCCGGTCGTGATCTGGTCCAGCAGCTCCCCGTAGCCGCTGGTGGCGAACGCGATCTGCCCGCCGAGCAGCGCCGGCAGCAGGTCGCCGCCGCCGTCGTAGGCGATGTAGTTGACCTCGGTGGGGTCGACGTCCACCGCGTCCGCGAACTGCATCGGCAGCAGGAAGTCCGGCCCGCCCGGCGAGGAGCCGCCGCCGACGGCCAGCGCGCGCGGGTCCGAGCGCCACGCGGCGACGAGGTCGCCGAGGGTGGCGAACGGGGAGGCGGCGGGCACCAGGACGACGCCGGCCTCCTCGATGAGCTGCGCGACGGGCGTCGTCTGCTCCAGGGTGACGTCGACGTCGTTGGTGTAGGAGGCGCCGACGACGCCCAGGCCCATCGACATCAGGTATTGCGGGTTCCCGCTCTCGCTGACGCAGCGGGCCAGCCCGACGGTGCCGCCGGCGCCGGAGAGGTTGGTGACCTCCACGCCCTCGGCCGCGCCGACCTCCTCCATGACGCGCACCGCGCTGCGGCCGGTGGTGTCGTAGCCGCCGCCCGGGGAGTTGGGCACCAGCAGCTGCAGGCGCGTCAGGGCGCCGCTGCTGGAGGCGGTCTGGCGGGTCACGCCGCAGCCGGCGGCGGCCGCGGCGGCCGCCAGCGCCGGGAGCGCGGCGAGCGCGGTGAGCAGGGCGCGCCGCGGGGGGCCGCCGCGCGTGCGCGCCGTCGTGGTGGTCGGTGTCATGGCGTCCTCGTCGACGACCCGCACCGCTGCCGGCCGGCAGCGGTGGACGGCCGCGCGGGGCGTGCCGTCGGGCAGAATGCTCCCCGGTGGCGGCGGGCGCGTCACCCTTGCGGTGGCACTGGTCCTTGCGGTCGTTGTGGTCGCGGTCGCCGGGCGCTCCCCGCTCGTCCCGCCCGGCACGAGGAGGTGCGGTGAGCCACCACGAGCGCAGGCGCCCCGGCCTGGCCGGGCAGATCCTGCTCGTGCAGGTGCTGCTGTTCGCCGTCGTCCTCGTCGGGGTGGGTGCGGTGTCGGTGAGCCAGTCGCGGCAGGCCTCCGCCGACGCCCAGGAGCGGCGGGTGCGCCAGGTCGCCGAGTACGTCGCCTCGCTGCCGCTGGTGCGCCGCCAGCTGGCCGACGCCGTCGCCGGGCGCACCTCCGCGGACGCGCTGACGGCCACCGCGGAGCAGCTGCGCACCACCTCCGACGTCGCGGTCCTGCTGGTCGCCGACCCCGCCGGGCGCGTGGTCTCCTCCCCCGCCGACCCGCGGCTGGCGGGCGGGCGGCTGCCCGCCCCCGCGGGCGCCGAGGCCGCGGACCCCTCCTGGCTGGGCGAGGTGCGCCTGGGCGAGGCGCGCAGCGTGGCGGCGCGGGTGCCGGTGCTCGCCGACGGCGGCGCGCCCGCGGGCAGCGTCGTGGGCGCGGTGCTCGTGGGGCAGGACGCGGTGCCCTGGAGCGCGGAGCTGCGCACGGCGCTGCCGGACCTGGCCACCTACCTGGGGATGTCGGCGCTCGTCGGCGTCCTGGGGGCCTGGCTGCTGGCGCGGCGCGTCAAGGGGCAGACGCTCGGCCTGGAACCGGACGAGATCGCCTCGCTGGCCACCCACCGGGAGGCGGTGCTGCGCGGGATCCGCGAGGGGGTGGTGGCCCTGGACCCCGACGGCGTCGTCACCGTGGCCAACGACGCCGCGCGCGACCTGCTCGCGCTGCCGCCGGACGTGGTGGGCCGGCGGGTGGACGCGCTGGGGCTGCCGCAGCAGGTGGTGGACGTGCTCACCAGCGGGCCGGCGCCCAGCGACCGCCCGGTCGTCAGCGACGACCGGCTGCTCGTGCTCAACCGGACGCTGCTGCGCCGCAGCGGCGGCGCCGAGGCGGCCGGGACCGTCACGACGATGCGCGACCGCACCGAGCTCGTCGCGCTCCAGCACGAGCTGGGGGTCAGCCGGGCGGCGACGCAGGCGCTGCGCGCGCAGACGCACGAGTTCGCCAACCGCCTGCACACCATCTCCGGGCTGGTGCAGCTGCGCCGCTACGACGACGTCGTGGGGTTCATCGACCGGGTCAGCCGCGCCCACGCGGAGCTCGGCGAGCGCATCGGGGCGCAGGTGGCGGACCCGGCGGTGGCGGCGCTGCTGGTGGCCACGACGAGCGTGGCCGACGAGCGCGACGTGGAGCTCGTGCTCGCCCCCGGCGCGCACCTGCCGCCGGTGGCCGAGGACCTCTCCGACGACCTGGTGACGGTGGTGGGCAACCTCGTCGACAACGCCGTCGACGCCGCGGCCGGTGCGGGCGGCGGCACCGTCGAGGTCGACGTGCGCGACGACGGCGCCGGTGGTGCGGTGGTGCTCGTGCGCGACGACGGGCCCGGGGTGGACCCGCGGCTGCTGCCGGAGCTGGTGCGGCGCGGGACGACGTCCAAGGACGGCACCAGCCCGGGCGGCCGCGGCATCGGCCTGGCGCTGGTGCAGCTGGTGTGCCACCGTCGCGGCGGCTCGCTGGAGCTGGGCCGCGCCGAGCACGGCGGCGCCGTCTTCACCGCGGTCCTGCCGCCGCACCCCGCCGGGGGCGGCCGTGCTTGAGGTCCTCGTCGTCGACGACGACCCGATGGTCGCCTCGGTGCACAGCGGTTTCGTGGCGGCCGTCGGCGGCTGCACCGTCGTCGGCACCGCGCGCACCGGCGCCGAGGCGCTGGAGATGGTGCAGCGGCTGCGCCCGGACGTGGTGCTGCTGGACCTGTACCTGCCGGACGTGTCGGGGCTGGAGGTGCTCGCGCAGCTGCGCGCGGCGGGGGCCGACGTGGAGGTGGTGGTCATCAGCGCGGCGCGGGAGGCGGCCACCGTGCGCGAGGCGCTGCACGGCGGGGTGGCCGGGTACCTCATCAAGCCCTTCGAGGCCCGCCAGCTCGCCGAGCGGTTGCAGCGGGTGCAGGCGGCCCGGCGCGCGCTGGCGCCCGCGGTGCTGGACCAGGCCGACGTGGACCGGGCGCTGGGGATCCCCGCGGCGGCGGCCGGTCCCTCCCCGCGCGGCGCGGCCGCGCTGCCGAAGGGGCTGAGCCCGGAGACGGCCGACCTCGTCGCCGGTGCCCTCGACGGCGCGAGCGCGGCGCTCTCGGCCAGCGAGGTGGCCGAGCAGCTGGGGCTGTCGCGGGTGGCGGTGCGCCGCTACCTGGAGCACTTCGTCGCCGAGCGGCGCGCCCGCGTGCGGCTGCGCTACGGCGGCGGGCGCCCGGAGCGCCTCTACGAGTGGAACCGCTGACGGGAGCGCCGGCGGGCGCAGCGGGTGGCGGGGTCCCGCCGCCGCACGTGCTGGTGGTCGGTGCCGGGGTGGTGGGGGCCTCGATCGCCCACCACGCGGCCCGCCGGGGCGCGCGGGTGACGCTGGTGGAGCGCGGTGCGCCGGCCTGCGGGGCCACGGGCGCCTCCTTCGGCTGGATCGGCGCGCACGGCGAGTGGCCCGGCGGGGCCCGCGACCTGCGCACCGGTGTCCTGGCGCACTGGCGGCGCCTGGAGCGGGAGGTTCCGGGGGTGCGGGTGCGCTGGAGCGGTTCGCTGTCCTGGCCGCGGCGGTGGGGCCGCGACGACGGCAGCGGCGCCGGGGAGGACGACGCCGAGGACGACGTCGAGGTGCTGGCGGCCGCGGGCGCCGCCGCGCTGGAACCGGCGCTGCGCCGGCTCCCGCGGCGGGCGGTGCACGTGCGCAGCGACGGCGCGGTGGACGCGGCGGCCGTGACCACCGCCCTCGTGGCGGCCGCCCGCGCGCGCGGCGCCCGGCTGCTGACTGGCACCGAGGTCCTCGCCCTGCGCGCCGCGGGCGGGCGGGTGGCGGGGGTGCAGACCTCCGCCGGGTTCCTGGCCGCGGACCGGGTGGTGCTCGCGGCCGGCGTGGACGTGCCGCGGTTGTGCGCCGGGGCCGGGGTCGAGGTGCCGGTGGCGGCCTCCCCCGCCGTGCTGGTGCGCTTCGAGGCGCCCGCCGGGCTCGTCCGCACGCTCGTCGACGCACCCGGGGTCGAGGTGCGCCAGGACGAGGACGGCGCCCTGCTGGCGTCCGTGGCCTGGCCGGGGGACGGCGAGCGGGCGCTGGCGGGCGCCGTGCAGCGGACGGCGGACGCGGTCGCCGCCACGTTCCGCGGCGCCGGGGACCTGGCGCGGCGCACCGCGCGCACGGGTGTGCGGCCGCTGCCGCCCGGTGGTCCCGTCGTCGGCCCGCTGCCCGGCGTGGCGGGGGTGCACGTCGTGGTCGCGCACTCCGGGGTGTGCCTCGCGCCGCTGCTGGGGCACCTGGTGGCCGGGGAGGTCGTCGACGGCCTGGTGGCGCCGCAGCTGCGCGGCTGCCGGGCCGCCGGGAACCCCGGGGACCCCCGGGACCCCGGGAACCCCGGGGACGCCGGCGGGAGCGGCGTCAGAGGAAGTACAGCCGGTTGAGCGAGGTCGACTCCGCGGCCTGCGCGCTGACCGGTTCCCCGTCCACCGTGACCAGGCCGGAGGGGGCCACGCGGACCTGCGCGACGCGGTCGTTGCGCACCATCGAGCGCGGGCCGATCCCCCGGGTGCCGCGCACGCCCACCCGGCGCCGCCGCGTCGTCATGGCGTCGTTCCCGGCCTCGGCCGCGGCCTGCGCGACGAAGGCCACCGACAGGTCCGCGGCGCTCGCGCCGTGGGCGCCGAACTGCGGGCCCAGCACGAGGGGTTCGGCGCGGTCGACGGCGGCGTTCGGGTCGCCGGTCACCCCGTAGGCGGGGAAACCCGCCTTGAGCACGAGCTCGGGCTTGGCGCCGAAGAACTCCGGCCGCCACAGCACGACGTCGGCCAGCTTGCCGACCTCCAGGGAACCGACCTCGTGGGCCAGGCCGTGCGCGATCGCCGGGTTGATCGTGAGCTTGGCGACGTAGCGCAGGGCCCGGGCGTTGTCGTGGCGGGGGTCCTCCGCGCCGAGCTCGGCCTTCATCTTGCCCGCCATCGCGAACGTGCGCCGCACCGTCTCCCCGGCCCGGCCCATGCCCTGCGCGTCGGAGGAGGTGATGGGGATGATGCCGAGGTCGTGCAGGACGTCCTCGGCGCCCATCGTGCCGGCGCGGATGCGGTCGCGGGCCAGGGCGGCGTCGCCGGGCAGGTCCTCCTTGAGCCCGTGCACCGACATGATCATGTGGTAGTGCTCGGCGATCGCGTCGCGGCCGAAGGGCAGCGTCGGGTTCGTGGAGGAACCGATGACGTTGCCCTCCCCGGCCATGCGCAGGACGTTCGGGACGTGCCCGCCGCCGCAGCCCTCGATGTGGAAGGCGTGGATGGTGCGCCCCTCCAGCACCGCCAGGGTGTCCTCCACCGACAGGCACTCGTTGAGGCCGTCGGTGTGCAGCGCCACCTGGACGTCGTGCTCCTCGGCGACCCGCAGCGCGGTGTCGAGGGCGCGGGTGTGCGCGCCCATGTCCTCGTGCACCTTGAACCCGCTGGCCCCGCCCTCGACGAGGGCCTCCACGAGGGAACCGGGGTCCGAGGCCGAGCCCCGCCCGAGGAAGCCGATGTTCACCGGCCAGGCGTCGAAGGCGTTGAAGGCGTGCCGCAGCGCCCAGGGGGAGTTCACGCCCACGCCCCACACCGGCCCGAACTCCTGGCCGATGATCGTGGTCACCCCCGAGGCCAGCGAGGCCTCCATGACGCGCGGGGAGAGCAGGTGGACGTGGGTGTCGACGGCGCCGGCGGTGGCGATGAGCCCCTCGCCGGAGACGATGCTGGTCCCGGTACCCACGACGACGTCCACGCCGTCGAGGGTGTCGGGGTTGCCGGCCCGCCCGATCCCGCTGATCCGCCCCTCGCGGATCCCGATCGACACCTTGCGGATCCCCAGCGCGGCGTCGAGGACGACGACGTTGGAGACGACGACGTCGCAGGTCTCGGTGGCCCGCGCGGCCTTCAGGTGCAGGCCGTCGCGGGCGGTCTTGGCGAAACCCGCGAGGAACTCCTCCCCCGGTGCCTGCGCGTCGTGCTCGACCTCGACGACCAGGCCGCTGTCGCCCAGGCGCAGGCGGTCGCCCGCGCGGGGGCCGTAGGTGCTCGCGTAGTCCGCTCCGCCGAGGCTCATGCCGGGTGCTCCCCGCTGGTGGTGGGACCACCGGCCGGGGGGCCGGTGACGGGTCCGGGGTCGTCGAGGTAGCCGCAGGCGCGGGCGCGGTGCAGCGCCTGCTCGCGCGCGCCGGGCGCGTCGAGCGGGCCGTCGACGAGACCGGCGAAACCGATGGCGACCCGGGCCCCGCCGATGGGCGTGAGGGGGACGGTGCGGGTCTGGCCGGGGTCGAAGCGGACCGTGGACCCGGCGTCGACGGCGGCGCGGCGGCCGTAGGCGGCGGCCCGGTCGAAGCGCAGCCGCGGGTTCACCTCGAAGAAGTGGAAGTGCGAGGTGACGCTGACGGGGACGTCCGCGGTGTTGGTCACGGCCACCTCGACGACGTCGCCGAAGGCCACCGGCGGCGCGTCGCCGGCCAGCAGTGCGCCCGGGGCGTCGCCGCCCAGCGAACCGCCGCCGACCGGGTCGGGCACGACGACGAGGCGGGTGCCGTCGTCGAAGACGGCCTCGACCTCGACGCTGCGCACCACGTCGGCCACCCCGGGCAGGACGTCGGCGGGCCCGAGGACCGCGCGGCCGGCGGCCATCGCCTCGGCCAGCCGGGCGCCGTCGCGCGCCACCTCGCAGACGGTGTCGGCGATCAGGGCGGTGGCCTCGGGCACGTTCAGCCGCAGGCCGCGGGCGCGCCGGGCGCGGGCGAGCTCGGCGGCGGTGAAGATCAGGAGCCGGTCCCGCTCGGTGGGCGTCAGGCGCATGGCGCCCACCGTAACCGGGGCGCGCGAGCGCCGGAACGCGGCCGGAACGCGCGTGCAACACCTGCGAAACACATGAGGAGCACCATAACCGACACCGTTTCGGTTACGGTGGCGCTGCAACGGCGCACCGGCAGACCTGGAGGACCTCCGCATGGACGGCACGTCCGCACCCGGCACCACCCCCGCGCCCACCACCGCGCCCGGCCCCGGGCCCGGGGACCAGCTCAAGGGCGGCGCCCTGGGGGCCGCCGGGATCACCGCGATGGTGGTCGCCGCCGCCGCACCCCTCACCGTCATGGCGGGCATCGCACCGCTGGCCATCGCCGTCGGGGGCATCGGGGCACCGGCGGGGTACCTGGCGGCCGGCGTCGTCCTCACCGTGTTCGCCGTGGGGTTCACCGCGATGACGCGGCTGACCGGCGGCACCGGGGCGTTCTACTCCGTCATCGCCCTGGGCCTGGGTCGGCGCCTGGGCGCCGGCGCCGGGATCCTCGCCGTCGTCTCCTACAACGCCCTGCAGATCGGCGTGCACGGCCTGCTCGCGACGCAGTTCCAGGTCGCCTTCGCGCGGTTCACCGGCATCGAGGCGCCCTGGTGGCTGTTCGCCGCGGCCGGCATCGCGGCGGTGTGGGCGCTGGGCCGGCGCGGTGTCGACGTCGGCGCCAAGGTCCTCGGCGTCCTGCTCGTCGCCGAGACCCTGGTGCTCGCCCTGCTGGTGGCGGCGATCCTGCTGCGCGGCGGCCACGACGGCCTGCACCTGAGCTCCTTCTCCCCCACCGCGCTCGCGGACCCGGGGATGCTCGGCATCCTGGGTTTCTGCTTCGCGGCGTTCATGGGTTTCGAGTCCACCGCCCTGTACCGGCGGGAGGCGCGGAACCCCGACCGCTCGATCCCGCGGGCCACGTTCGCCGCGGTCGCCTTCCTCGGGCTGTTCTACTGCCTCGTGGTGTGGGCGGTCGTGCAGGCCTTCGGCGAGGACGGCGCCGTCGCGGCGGCCGCCGCCGACCCGGTGGGCATGTTCTTCACCGCCATGGACGCCTACGTCGGCGCGTGGGCCGGCGACCTCATGCTCGTGCTGGCCGTCACGAGCGTGCTGGCCTCGCAGGTCGCGTTCCACAACGCCGTCAACCGCTACGCCTTCACCCTGGCCCGCGACGGCCTGCTGCCCGCCGCGCTCGGTCACGCCCACCCGCGCTTCGGCTCCCCCGCCCGCGCGGGGGCGCTGCAGACCCTGCTGGCCGTGCTCGTCGTCGCGGGTTTCGCGCTCGCCGGCGCCGACCCGTACGCCCAGCTCGTGCTGCTGGTGAACACCCCCGGCGCCGTCGGCGTCGTCCTGCTGCAGGCGCTGACCTCCGTGGCCGTCCTCGTGCACCTGCTGCGCAGCGCGCACCGCAGCGGGCCGGTGCTGCTGGCCGCGGCCGCCGCCTCGATGCTGCTGCTGATCGCGCTGCTGCTGCTGGTGCGCCACGTCGGCCTGCTCACGGGCGCGGGCACGACCGCGAACGTCGTGCTCGTCGGCCTCGTCCCCCTCGTCCTGCTCGCCGGCACGGCGCTGGCCGCGCGACGGCCCACGACCGGACCCACGACCGCGCCCGCGCCCGAGCCCGCACCCACCCCGAC
>NZ_JAAALL010000113.1 GCF_009906315.1 Kineococcus vitellinus
GGCGGTGGCGGCGCCGGCAAGCGCTCCAGCGTCCCCAGCTGGGACGAGATCATGTTCGGGACGAAGAAGGACTGAGCGCCCGCCGAGGACGTGCTCCCCGCGTCCGCGTCACCCTCGGCCTCGACCTGACCCTCGACCTCGTCCTCGACCCGGGGCTCGGCCGTCGTCGCGGCCGGGGGAGCGGGCAGCACGGTGCGGTCCTGCAGCTCGTCGGGCGCCGACGCCGCGGGGTGGGCGGGCGGCGGGTCGGCCAGCAGCGCGTCGACCCGCGGTGCGGCGGCGGAGGCGTCGAGCAGCTCGCCGGAGCCGTCCTCGGAGCCGTCCTCGGAGCCGTCCTCGGCGCGGTCCCCGGCCGGTTCTCCGGACCGCCGGTCCGCCGGCTCCGCGCCGTCGGCACCGCCGTCCGCCTCGACGTCCGGGTGCGGCGGGGAGGGCCGCACCCCCCGCTGCGCGTCCAGCGCGTCGAGGATGTCGCCGGTGCTCGGCCGCGCCGGGCGCCGCTCGCCCGCGCCGTCCTGGCGGCGGCCGCGCTCGCTGGTGCGCACGCCGCCGTCGGCCTCGACGTCGTAGACGCGCTCGGAGGCGGGACGGCCCTCGCCGACCAGGGAGACCAGCCGGCGCGAGGGCAGCGGGCCGGCCTCGGCCGGTTCCTCCTCGCTGAGCCAGCGGGCCTCGTCGTCGCGCGCGGACAGCACCCGCGCCGCCGGGTCGAAGCCCCAGCGGGCGACGCGGCCGCGGCCACCGGCCACGAACTCGCACTGCACCGTCCAGCCGCCGTCCTCCTCGCGCCAGGAGTCCCAGCGCGCGCCCTCGGGGTCGACGGCGCGGGCGGTCAGCCGGGCCACGACGACCTCGTCGAGGGTGCCCGCCGCGCCGCGCCCGAACGGCGTGCGCCGCGCCAGACCCGCGACGTGGGAGCGCTCGGCCAGCACCGGGCCCTCGTAGCGGCGCACGTGCTCCAGCGTCAGCCCGCCGGCGGCCGCGACGTCCTCGGCGCTCTCGCCGGAGCGGATGCGCGCCTGGATGTCGCGCGGGCGCAGCTGCGCCTCCATCTGGATCTGCAGCTGACCCAGGCGCGCGCGGTCGCGGCGCACGGCCGCGCGCAGCGCCTCGTCCACCCGCAACCGGTAGCGGTTGCCGTCGGGAGCCACGAGCACGACGTGCTCGCCGTCGTCGTGGACCCCCACGAGCCTCAGGTCCTGCATGAGGGGCGCCCTCCCGGAAGTGTCGCCGTCGCGCTGACCAGCCTGCCGACCGCCGGCCGACCCGCGAGCCGACGTGGTGTCGGGAGTGCACTCTGCCACCTCCGGCGGCAGCCGGGAGGACCCGGCGCCCCGCTGCGCCGCGACGGCGGTGAGAATGGCCCCGTGAGCGATGCCAGCAGCGATGCCAGCCCCTACGACGCCCTCCTGCTGCTGTCCTTCGGCGGGCCGGAGGGTCCCGACGACGTGATGCCGTTCCTGGAGAACGTCACCCGCGGGCGGGGGATCCCCCGCGAGCGCCTGCAGGCGGTGGCCGAGCACTACCTGCACTTCGGCGGCAAGAGCCCCATCAACGACCAGAACCGCGAGCTGCTCGCGCAGCTGCGCCGCGAGCTCGACGCCCGCGGCCTGGACGGGCTGCCGCTGCTGTGGGGCAACCGCAACTGGGACCCCTACGTCACCGACGTGCTGCGCGAGGCGCACGAGCGGGGCGCGCGGCGGGTGCTCACCGTCTTCACCAGCGCCTACTCCTCGTACTCCAGCTGCCGGCAGTACCGCGAGGACCTCGCGGGGGCGCTGGGCGTCCTCGCCGGCGAGGGCCGCGCGCTGGAGGTCGACAAGATCCGGCACTACTTCAACCACCCGGCCTTCACCGACGTCAACGGCGCGGCCGTGGCCGACGCCCTCGCCGCCCTGCCCGAGACCGTGCGCGACGGCGCCCGCGTCGTCTTCGTCACGCACAGCATCCCGACGGCGATGGACGACGCCTCCGGGCCGCCCGCGGCCGGCGGCGGCGCCTACGTGCGCCAGCACCTCGACGTGGCCGCCGAGGTCGCGCGGGTGGCGGGGGAGCGGGCCGGGCGCGCGCTGGAGTGGGACCTGGCCTACTGCTCGCGCAGCGGCCCGCCCTCGCAGCCGTGGCTGGAGCCGGACGTCAACGACCACCTGCGCGCCCTGCACGCCGGCGGCACCAGCGCCGTCGTCGTCGCGCCGATCGGCTTCGTCAGCGACCACATGGAGGTCAAGTTCGACCTCGACACCGAGGCCGCCGAGACCGCCGAGGAGATCGGGCTGCCGTTCGCGCGGGCCGCGACGGTCGGCGCCTCCGAGCGCTTCGTGGCCGGCCTGGTCGACCTCGTGCAGGAGCGCGCCGAGGTCGCGCGCGGCGGCCGCCCGCCGCAGCCGGCCAGCGGCGGGCTCGGGCCCTCGCACGTGCTGTGCCCCGTCGACTGCTGCCGCAACCTGCGCGCCGACCTGCCCGCCGCGACGGGCGAGGACTACGTCGCCCCCGCCGCGGTGTGAGCGCCGTCGTGGACGGCGGCGCCCCCGGCGGGGCGCAGGAGGTCGCCGCGCTGCGCGCGGTGGCCGAGCAGGTGGCCCGCGCCGCCGGGGAGCTCATCTCCAGCGGCCGCCCGGACCGCGTGGAGGTGGCCGCGACGAAGTCGAGCCCCACCGACGTCGTGACGGCGATGGACACCGCCTCCGAGCGGCTGCTGCGCACCGAGCTGGCGCGGTTGCGGCCCGGGGACGGCTTCCTCGGCGAGGAGGGCGGCCACGAGCCGGGCTCCAGCGGGCTGACGTGGGTGGTCGACCCCATCGACGGCACCGTCAACTACCTCTACGGCCTGCGCGCGTACGCGGTGAGCGTGGCGTGCGTGCGCGACGCCACCCGCCCCCTCGGGCGGCCGGAGCCGGCCACCTGGACGGTCCTGGCCGGGTGCGTGCACGACCCCGCCGGCCAGGAGACCTGGTCGGCCGGCCTCGGGCAGGGCGCCACGCTCGCCGACGCCCGCGGCACCCGCCGCCTGAGCGCCCCGGCCGGTCCCGCGCTGGAGCAGGCGCTGGTGGCCACGGGCTTCGGCTACGACGCCGGGCGCCGCGCCGAGCAGGCCGCGGTGGTCGCGCGGCTGCTGCCGCGGGTGCGCGACCTGCGCCGCATCGGCACCGCGTCCCTGGACCTGTGCTCGGTGGCCGCCGGGCGGGTGGACGCCTACTACGAGCGGGGGCTGAACCCCTGGGACTTCGCCGCCGGGCTCCTGGTCGCCACCGAGGCGGGGGCCGTCGTCACCGACTTCGGCGGCGCCGCTCCCGGCGGCCACGGCCTGCTGGCGGCGGGGCCCGCGCTGCACCCGGTGCTGCGCGAGGCCCTCGCGCTCGGCTAAGGACCGGTCGGGACCCGCGACGACGCGGAGCGACGGGGCCGGGACGACGCAGAGCCCGACCCCCGCGGGGGTCGGGCTCTGCGCGGTGCCCGGGCGGCGCCGGTGGGCGGCGCGGCGGGCGGTGGGTCGGTGGTTCAGGCGGTCGCGCAGGTGGAGCCCGCGCGCAGGTCGACCGCGCGCAGGTCCACGGCGTGCCGGCGGACCTGCTGGTCGGCCAGGTAGGCCACGGTGTCGGGCAGCGCCACGTCGTGGGCCGCGGCGAGGTCCACGAGGGACTCGAGGTCGTCCAGGAAGGCCTGGGCGAGGTCGTCGTCGCCGGCTGCGGCGGCGGAGTCGATGGTGGCGCGCGTCCGCTGGACGCGCTCGGACAGCTCGGCCACGAACGTCGGCGTCGTCGAGCCGGTGTCGGTGGTCGGCTGGGGGGCCGACGGGGCGTCGGTCGCGGACGTGGTGGTCACGTCGAGCCGACGGGGTTCCTGCACGGGCACGGCACCTCCCTGGGGATCTCGGGGCCCGGCGCCTCGGGGCCCGGCGCGGTGCGCGGGGGAGAGCGGCCGGCGGCTGGGACGCTTGCAGCGTACGGCCCCGCGGCCGCGCGTCCAACTCCCCCGTGTCGGCCGCTGTGGACGGCCGGGGACCCCTCGATGCGTTGCGTGACGCCGGATGTGCGCTGCGGGACGGGTCTGCGCCGTGCGGTCCACGGGGCCCCGGACGGGCGCTCGGCGGGGGGCCGACCGGGGAGCACCGGCTCCGTCGGCCGCTGGTCACCCGCTGGTCACCCGCTGGTCACCCGCTGGTCACCGGGCGCGGGAACGGCGGGTGCCCGCGGGCCGTTGGCACCTCCCGACGCGCCCCGGTTCGTGGTGCGCCCGCGGGTAGGTCATGATGCGTGCTCGCTCGGGCATGGACCGGGCGCGAACAGCGTTGAGCCCGCGGCAGCAACAGGCCGGACGAGAAGCATGGAGTGTGAGGCAAGGTCATGGCGACCGACTACGACGCGCCGCGCAAGAGCGACGACGAGCTGAACGAGGACTCCATCGAGGAGCTCAAGGCCCGTCGCACCGACAAGAGCTCGGGCACCGTCGACGAGGACGAGACGGAAGCCGCCGAGGGCTTCGAGCTGCCCGGGGCGGACCTGTCCAACGAGGAGCTGTCGGTGCGGGTCCTGCCGCGCCAGCAGGACGAGTTCACCTGCACCAGCTGCTTCCTCGTCGTGCACCGCAGCCAGCTGCGCGAGCAGCCGGACGGGCGGATCATCTGCACCGACTGCGCCGCCTGATCAGCGGCGGCGCGTGATCGCCTCCGCCAGCCGCCGCGGGCGGCGGGTGGAGACGATCCAGTAGGGCGCGGGGTCGGCGGGGTCGTCGAGGTGGACCCGCACCGCGGTGGGCACCCACGAGCGCACCGCCAGGTGCGCCCGGGCGTCCAGCCCGGGGCCGAGGGCGGCGCGCCGCTCCTTCGCGGCGATCACGTCCACGCCGGAGACGACGTCGAGGGGCAGCCGCGCCCGCCCCACCCGCAGGTGCGTGCCGGTGACCTCCACCGTCCACGCCATGCTCAGCAGCACCCCCGCGGCCAGCGCGGCGCCCAGCAGGGCGCCGACGAGGGCTCCCCGCCCGCCCCAGACCGGCAGCGCCACGAGCGCTCCGCCGACGACCGCGTGCAGACGGCCTCGCGTGGAACCCCCGAGCGGCGCAGCGGTAGGGTCGAGACCCGTGACGCACCACCTCGCGGCGCACGCGACCGAGCCGGACGGGGCGACCCTGGAGGTCCCCACGGTGCTCGGCGTGCCCGAAGCCCTGCCCACCTACGCCCACCCGGGCGACGCGGGTGCCGACCTCACCACCCGCGTCGACGTCGTCGTCGGCCCGGGGGAGCGCGTCACCGTCCCGACCGGGGTCTCCATCGCGCTGCCGGACGGCTACGCCGCCTTCGTCGTGCCCCGCTCGGGCCTGGCCGCCCGGCGCGGGCTGACGACGCTCAACGCCCCCGGCACGGTCGACGCCGGCTACCGCGGCGAGGTCCGCGTCACCCTGCACAACACCGACCTGCGCGAGAGCGTCGAGCTGGCGGCCGGCGACCGCATCGCCCAGCTCGTCGTCCAGCGCGTCGAGCGCGTCCGCTTCGTGCCGGTGGCGCAGCTGCCGGGGTCCGTGCGCGGCAGCGGCGGGCACGGCTCCACCGGCGGTGCGCACGCGCTGGTGGCCACCGCGCCGACCGAGGCGCCGACCGAGGCGCCGACCGCCCCGTCGACCGACCCGATCGAGAACCCCGAGGAGCGACCGTGAGCCTGTTCCGCCGCCGCAAGGTCGCCGACTCCGCCGTCCGGGACGGCGCGGCCGACGGCACGACCGCGTCCGGGGACGGGGCGAGCGCCACGACCGCGGAGAGCGGCGCCGAGCCCGCCACCGCCGCCCACGGCGTCGTCGACGACCCGCAGGCGCGCGAGGCCGTCGGCGACGTCGACGCCCCCGGTGCCGAGACCGCCGACGCGAACGCCGCCGGGGCCGTCGACCAGGCCGTCGACGAGGTCGCCTTCGACCGCTCCGGCGGCCCCTTCGACGTCTCCGAGGTCGAGGACGAGGACGGCCGGCTGCCCCTGGGCGGGCTGCGCCTGGCCGGCCGCGAGGGCATGGAGCTGCGCTTCGAGGTCGAGGAGGCCTCGCAGCGCGTCATCGCCGTCACCGTCGTCCTGGGCGGCTCCACGGTGCAGCTGCAGACCTTCGCCGCGCCCCGCAGCTCCGGCGTCTGGGACGAGATCCGCCCCGAGATCGCCCAGGCGGTCGTGGCGCAGGGCGGCGCGGCCGAGGAGCGCACCGGGCCGCTGGGGCGCGAGCTGCTGTGCCGGCTGCCGGTGCGCACCGAGGACGGGCGCACCGGTCACCAGCCCACCCGCTTCGCCGGGGTCGACGGCCCGCGCTGGTTCCTGCGCGCGGTCTTCTCCGGCCCGGCCGCCGTCGACGCCGCGGCGGCCGCGCAGCTGGAGGCCGTGGTGCGCGACGTCGTCGTCGTCCGCGGCCCCGAGGCCATGGCCCCCCGCGAGCTGATCCCGCTGGCGCTGCCGCAGCAGCCCGGCGCCGCTCCCGCGGCGCCGCAGGACGGGCCGGCGGACGAGCAGGAGCAGGAGCGGGCGGGC
The DNA here is from genome assembly GCF_009906315.1 of Kineococcus vitellinus. GTDB lineage: Bacteria > Actinomycetota > Actinomycetes > Actinomycetales > Kineococcaceae > Kineococcus > Kineococcus vitellinus. The sequence goes on from NZ_JAAALL010000113.1 coordinate 6,501, forward strand.
GGCGGGGCGCAGCAGCGCGAGGAGCTGAAGCCCTTCGAGCGCGGCCCCGAGATCACCGAGGTGCGCTGACGTGCCCTCGTCGCCGACGCCCTCCCGGGGGAACAGCGCACCGCGCGGGGGCGTTCCACCACGGTCACGTCGGGAGGGTCCTACTGTGGGTGCCGTGTCGAAGACCTCAGTGCTGAGCACGCCGCTGTGGCGCCGCGCGCTCCAGCGGTTCACCGCCTCGGAGTCCGACCTGGCCGCCGAGGAGGCCACCGAGGACGCCGTCCGCAACGGCGGGACGCCGTGCGGGCAGGTCCCCGACCGCACCAAGGCCTGCGTCTGCGGGACGCTGCGCTCGGTGACGACCCGTCCCCGCGGGGGCGTGCCCGCCCTGGAGGCCGAGCTGTTCGACGGCTCCGGCTCGGTCTCGCTCGTCTGGCTCGGCCGGCGCCGCATCGCCGGCGTCGAGGCGGGCAGGCGCGTCAAGGCCAGCGGCCTGGTCGCCTGCGACGACGGCCACCGGGTCATCTTCAACCCCGTGTACGAACTCATCTGCCCCGAGAAGGCGTGAGCGCGGACGCCGACCGTCCCGCGGTCGCGGGCGCCGCGCCCGAGGCGGCGCCGAGCACCGTCGAGGAGCTCGTGCGCCGGCGGCTGTCGGTGGCGCTGGGCGGCTGGCGGGGGCTGCTGGACTCCGCCGCCCCCGCGCTGGCCTTCCTCGTCACCTGGCTGCTCACCAGCGACGTGCTGACGTCGGTGGGCGCCTCGGTGGCCGTCCTGCTCGTGGCGCTGGTGGCGCGCCTGGCGCGCCGGGAGACCGTCCAGCACGCCCTGGGCGGCATCCTCACGACGGCCGTGGCGGCGTTCATCGCCTCCCGCACCGGCCGCGCCGAGGACGTCTTCCTGCCGGGCATCCTGCTCAACTGCGCCCTCGCCGTCGTCTTCGCGGTCTCGATGCTGCTGCGCTGGCCGGTCGTGGGCTTCCTCGTGGGAGCCGTCACCGAGGACCCGACGGCGTGGCGGCGCGACCGCGGCATCGTCTCGCTGTGCCAGAAGCTGACGGCCCTGCTGCTGGCCGGCTACGTCGTGCGGGCGGGGGTGCAGCTGCCGCTGTACCTGTCCGGGGAGACGACCGCGCTGGCGGTGAGCAAGCTCGTGCTGGGCTGGCCGCTGCTGGTCGCCGGGGTCGCCGTCGCGAGCCTGCTGCTGCTCAAGGGCCGCACCCCGCTGGCGCCCGGCGCCGGCGCCTGAGCGCCGCGCCGGACCCGCGCTCAGCGCGTGCCGAGGATGGCGCGCAGGTCCGCCTCGGCGTCGGGCACCGACAGGAACAGCAGGTGGTCGCCGGCCTCGAGGACGTCGTCGGGCGTCGGCGGCAGCGGCCGCTCGGCGCGCACGATCGCCACGAGGACGGTGTCGCGCGGCAGCCGCACCTCCCCGACGGTGCGGCCCAGCACGGGGCTGTGCTCCTCCAGGGTGTACTCGGCCATCGAGGCCTGCCCCTGCTGGAAGGTGAACAGCCGCACGAGCTCGCCGACGCTGACGGCCTCCTCGACGAGGGCGGTCATCAGCCGCGGCGTGGAGACGGCGACGTCGACCCCCCACGCCTCGTCGAAGAGCCACTCGTTCTTGGGGTTGTTCACCCGGGCGACGGTGCGCGGCACGCCGTACTCCGTCTTGGCCAGCAGGGAGACGACGAGGTTGGCCTTGTCGTCGCCGGTGGCGGCCACCACGACGTCGCAGTCGGCCAGCTCGGCCTCGTCGAGGCTGGAGATCTCGCACGCGTCGGCCAGCAGCCACTGCGCGTCCGGCACGCTGGTGATCTTCATGGCGGCCGGGCTGCGGTCGATGAGCAGCACCCGGTGGCGGTTGGCCAGCAGCTCGCGCGCGATGGAGCGCCCGACGATGCCCGCGCCGGCGATGACGACCCGCATCAGGACTCCCCTCCCGGAGCGGCGGCGAGCACGGCCGTGGCCGTCGCGACGCGCTCGTCGGCGACGACGACGTGCACCACGTCGCCCTCCTGGTGGGCCATCCCGCGGACCGGGACGATGCCCTGCCCCAGCCGGGTGACGTAGGCCACGCGCACCCCGGCGGCGGCCTCCAGCGCGGACAGCGGGTGCCCCACCCACGCGTCGTGGACGGGGACCTCCACGAGGACCACCCGCCCGGAGGCGTCGCGGAACTCGCTGAGCGCGCCCTGCGGCACCAGGCGGCGCAGCACCTGGTCCGCGGTCCAGCGCACCGTGGCGATCGTGGGGATGCCCAGGCGCTGGTAGACCTCGGCGCGGCCGGGGTCGTAGATGCGCGCGACGACGTTCTGCACGTCGAACTTCTCCCGCGCCACCCGCGCGGCGAGGATGTTGGAGTTGTCGCCCGAGGAGACGGCCGCGAAGGCGCCGGCCTCGTGGATGCCGGCCTCGACGAGGGTGTCGTGGTCGAAGCCCACCCCGGTGACGCGCTGGCCGGCGAAGGAGGGGCCGAGGCGCCGGAAGGCGTCGGCGTCCTGGTCCACCACGGCGACGCTGTGCCCGCGGGCCTCGACGGTCAGGGCCAGGCTGGAGCCCACCCGGCCACAACCCATGATCACGAAGTGCACGTCCGCTCCGGTCCCTCGATCCAGCCAGCCCGCGCGACGCTACCGCGTCCGGGCGCCCGCCCGGACGGCAGACCCCGCCCCAGGACCTACCATCCTGAGACGTGCCCTCTGTGACCGACGCGGTCAAGCGCGTGCTGGTCGGGCGGCCGTTCCGCAGCGAACGGCTGTCCGAGACCCTCCTGCCCAAGCGCATCGCGCTGCCCGTCTTCGCCTCCGACGCGCTGAGCTCGGTCGCCTACGCGCCCGACGAGATCTTCCTGACCCTCTCGATCGCGGGCATCGCCGCCTACGCCTTCTCGCCGTGGATCGCGCTGGCGGTCGTCGTCGTCATGTTCGTCGTCGTCGCCTCCTACCGGCAGAACGTGCACGCCTACCCCTCGGGAGGCGGCGACTACGAGGTCGCGACGGTCAACCTGGGCCCCAACGCCGGCCTGACCGTCGGCAGCGCGCTGCTCGTGGACTACGTCCTCACCGTCGCGGTGTCGATCTCCTCGGGCGCGCAGTACGCCGCGGCGGCGGTCCCGCTGCTGCGCGGGCACGAGGCGCTGTTCGCCGTCGCGCTGGTGGTGCTGCTGATGTCGGTGAACCTGCGCGGGCTCAAGGAGAGCGGCGCCGCGTTCGCCGTCCCCACGTACATCTTCATGGCCTCGATCCTGGGGATGGCGCTGTGGGGCCTCGTGCGGCTGCTGCTGGGCGACCTGCCGGACGCGCCGAGCGCGGGGCTGGACCTCACCGCGGAGCACGACGTCTCTGGCGGCCTGACCAGCCTGGCCGGCGCCTTCCTGATCCTGCGCGCGTTCTCCTCCGGCGCCGCGGCCCTCACCGGTGTGGAGGCCATCAGCAACGGCGTGCCCGCCTTCCGCAAGCCGAAGAGCGCGAACGCCGCCACGACGCTGCTGCTGCTGGGCCTGACGAGCGTGACGATGCTCGTCAGCATCATCGCGCTGGCGCGCGCGACCGGGATCCGCTTCGCCGAGGACCCGGCCACCCAGCTGCTGCGCGACGGGGTGCCCGTGGGCGACGGCTACGTGCAGGACCCGATCATCGGGCAGCTGGCGGCCACGGTCTTCGACCACTTCCCCGTCGCCTTCTACGTCGTGACCGCCGCCACCGGCGTCATCCTCGTGCTGGCCGCCAACACGGCCTTCAACGGCTTCCCGGTGCTCGGCTCGATCCTGGCCCGCGACGGGTTCCTGCCCAAGCAGCTGCACACGCGCGGCGACCGGCTGGCGTTCTCCAACGGCATCATCGCGCTGGCCGTCGCGGCGATCGTGCTCATCCTCGCCTTCGACGCCGAGGTGACCCGGCTCATCCAGCTCTACATCGTCGGCGTCTTCGTGTCCTTCACCATGAGCCAGACCGGCATGGTCCGGCACTGGACGCGGCACCTGCGCACCGAGACCGACCCGGCCCGGCGCGCGCAGATGCGCCGCTCGCGGGTCATCAACTCCGTCGGCCTGGGCCTGACGGGCCTGGTGCTCGTCATCGTCCTGCTGACGAAGTTCACCCAGGGCGCCTGGATCGCCATCCTGGCGATGGTCTTCGTGTTCGTGAACATGAAGCTCATCCGCCGCCACTACACCTCGGTGGCCCGCGAGCTGGAGATCGCCCCGGACGCCAAGGCGAAGGCGCTGCCGACCGGTGTGCGCAGCGTCGTGCTCGTCTCCAAGCTGCACAAGCCCACGCTGCGGGCGCTGGCGTTCGCGCGGGCGGCCAAGCCCACCGAGCTGCAGGCCGTCACCGTGGCCGTCGACCCCGAGGAGAGCGCCGCCCTGCAGCAGCGCTGGGAGGCGCTGGGCGTCCCGGTGCCGCTGACCGTGCTGGACTCCCCGTACCGCGAGATCACCCGGCCGATCGTCGAGCACGTCAAGGCCCTGCGGGCGCGCCACCCGCGCGACCTGGTCGTCGTCTACGTGCCCGAGTACGTCGTGGGCCACTGGTGGGAGACGCTGCTGCACAACCAGTCCGCGCTGCGGCTGCGGGCCCGGCTGCGCTACCAGCCGGGCGTGATGGTGGCCAGCGTGCCGTGGCAGCTGGCCAGCTCCGAGGGCCTGGAGGAGCGCGCCGAGCGGGCCGCGCCCGGCGTCGTGCGCCGCGGCACCTTCGGCCCCTCGCCCTCCGTGCCGCCACCGGCCGACCCCGGCGCCGACGGGGCCGCCGGCGAGGGCACCGGCGCGGGCACCCGGGGGACCCGGTGAGCCCCGCCGGCGAGGGCGCCGCGCCCCGGCGCCGCCGCACCCGCGCGCGCAGCGCGGGCGGTGCCGACGCGGTCGGCACCGAGCTGCTCCTGGAGGTCGGCCCGGTCGCCCACGGCGGGCACTGCGTGGCCCGCCACGAGGGCCGCGTCGTCTTCGTGCGCCACGCCCTGCCGGGCGAGCGGGTGCGCGCGCGCGTCACCGAGGGGGCGGAGGGCTCCGCGTTCTGGCGCGCCGACGCCGTCGAGGTGCTGCGGGCGGCGCCGGAGCGGGTGGAGCCGGCCTGCCCGGTCGCCCGGCCGGGGCTGTGCGGCGGCTGCGACTTCCAGCACGCCACCGGCGAGCGCCAGCGCGAGCTGAAGGCGGAGGTCGTCGCCGAGCAGCTGCGCCGCCTGGCCGGCGTGGAGCGCGAGGTCGTCGTCGAGGAGGTCGGCGAGGGGCTGCGCTGGCGCACCCGCACCCAGTTCGCCGTGGACGCCGAGGGCCGCACCGGGCTGCGCAAGCACCGCTCGCACGAGGTCGTCCCGCTGCAGGACTGCCCCATCAGCACCGGGGCCGTCGTCGGCAGCGGCGTGCTGGGGGCGCGCTTCGGCAACGTGGGCACCGTCGAGGTGGCCGCCGGTTCCGACGGCGCGCCGCCGCTGGTGGTCGTCACCCCCGCGCCCGGCCGGCACGCCCACCTGCCCAAGCTGCCGGACGCGTCGGTGGCCGTGCGCACCGCCGACGGGCTGCACCGGGTCTCGGGGCGCACCTGGGTGGGGGAGCGGGTGCTCGTGCGCGGGCACGAGCACGCCTTCCGCGTCGGCGGCGCCGGGTTCTGGCAGGTCCACCCCGCCGCGCCCGCCGTGCTCGGCGAGGCCGTGCTGGGCGCGCTCGCACCGCGCGAGGGCGAGGCGGCCCTGGACCTGTACGCCGGTGCCGGGCTGTTCACCGCGCTGCTGGCGCGCGCCGTGGGCCCCGACGGCTCCGTGCTGTCGGTGGAGGGCGAGGAACGGGCGGTGCGCGACGCGCGCAAGTCCCTGCACGACCAGCGCCACGTCGAGATGTGGCAGGGGCGCGTGGAGGAGGCGCTCGCCGACGCCGAGCTGCGCGGGCGGCGCACCGACGTCGTCGTGCTCGACCCCCCGCGCGCCGGCGCGGGCCGGGAGGCCGTCGCGGGGATCGCCGCGCTGCGCCCGCGCGCGGTGGCCTACGTCGCCTGCGACCCGGCCGCGCTGGCCCGCGACCTCGCCGCCTTCGCCGAGCTGGGCTACCGGCTGGAGGCGCTGCGCGCCTTCGACCTGTTCCCGCAGACCCACCACGTGGAGTGCGTGGCCCTGCTCGTCCCGCAGGGCTGAGGCCGCCCGGCCGGCCGGTGCGCCGCCCTCAGGCGAGCCGGCCGACGTGGGCCAGCCACAGCACCAGCAGCGCGGTCAGCAGCACCGACGCGGCGACCCCGGCGCGGGTGACCAGCAGGACGCCGGCGAGGTCCACGCGCTCCCAGCGGGTGCGGGCCGCGGCGCGCAGCCGCGCGCGCCGGTCGGGGACCTCGCGCTCGGGCACGGCGCGCAGGCCGTCGAGCACGGCGCCGAGGAGGGCGGGCGAGCCCGCGTCGGCCAGCTCGACGGCCAGGGGGGTGCGGCGGGTGGGCATCGCCACCTGCGGGCGGGCGTCGGCCCGGTGCTGGG
>NZ_JAAALL010000114.1 GCF_009906315.1 Kineococcus vitellinus
CGATCGGCTCGGGGAACAGTTCCAGCCACTCCTGCTCGCGGAAGTACAGCAGTTCGTCCTCCACCGGGGGCAGCCGCCGCGGGCGGCCCTGCACCAGGTCGGTGGTCATGACCTCCAGGTTGACGGCCCGCAGTTCCCGGTCGCGGCGGCAGGCCGCCTTCTGCTCGGGCGTGCGCGCGCCCCACAGGTGGGCGAAGGTGAGCGGACCGGGCCGCTGCGCCGTGCCCCGCCCGGCCAGCTCGTCCAGGCGCGCGGCCAGCCACGGGGTGAGGGCGGCCGTCGACCCCTGCCGGCCGAGGCCGGTGAGGATGCCGTAGGAGTTCCTCGGAACCTCCACCCGCAGCAGGTGCGCCACGCTCCAGCCCAGCCCGACGACCGCGCCGACGACGACCAGGCCCGCGCCCACCCCGCCGCTGAGCACCGGCAGCCAGGAACCGGCCCCGTCGTCCTCGTCCCAGGTGATCACCGAGGTGAGCAGCACCACGCTCCCCGGGGCCACCGCCAGGGCCAGCCGCACCCCTGCCCGCCGGCTGGCCGCGACCCGGCCCAGCGCCTTCACCAGCGACCACGCGGGGTGCGCCCGCGACGCCACCCGTCCGGCCGACCGACCCGCCGGCGCCTCGCCCGGCCCCGCCGCGGGGGAGGCCGCCCGCCCGCGCAGCGCGCTCGCGAGGTCCAGCCCGGCGGTCAGCAGGCCGAACAGCGGTGCCGTCGCGCCGGCCGGTTCGAACAGGGACGTCAACCCCGTCCGGCCCTCGGCGGGCACCGTCCGGCGGCCGGCCAGTTCATCGGCGACCTCGTCGAGGCGGTCGAAACCGGCTCCCTCCACGTGCCGCCCGCACTCGGCGGCCGCTGCCAGGGCGGCGGCGATGGCCCCGGCCGAAGCGCCCCCGAGGTTGACGAAGCGGTAGTGCCGGGAGAGCACCGTCGCAGCGCGGGGGTAGACCACGCCGCTGGTGATCCCGCCCTTCATGGTGAGGTCGCACGTCGCGGCCGGTGTCGTTCCGCTCGTCATCGCGCACCCGCCCGAGGTAGCCCGTCGCGGAACCGCGGGCGGAAGCCCTCTCCACCGCGTCGTGGTCGTCCCGTGGCGGGCATGCTAGTGGACACCGGTGCTGGAGCGCGATGGTCGATCCGCCGTCGACGAGCGCCTGCGTGCGAGCGGAACGTCGAGCACCTCGACCCGCTGCCGGGCCCTCCCGGGGGACGAGCGGAGTCCTCGGCGGGCGGCCCCGCCGTGGACCCGGTCGACCCCCGGCCGCGACCGCTCGGCCTCGGGCGCCCGCTCAGCACCAGGATCATGAGCGTGTGGCCCGGCATGCAGCCCCACCGCTCCACGCTGGTGACCTCGCGCGTGCGCAACCTGGACACGGGTGGGCCGATGGCGTGGACCATGCACCACGTCTTCGACCGGCGGGTGGCGGGCACGCACCTGGACGCCCTGTCCACCGGTGCACCGGGATCCCGGGTCGTCCACTGCTCCCCGGCGGTGCTGGAGACCGACGTGACGGTCACCCTGCGGCTGGCCTTCGACGACTTCGACCTGGAGCGCCGGCGGGCACTTCGGCATCGGCGCGGAGTTCGCCCCGGTGACCGAGCCCGGCTGGATGCTCTTCCTGGGCGACGGGACCACCGGCCAGCTGGTCCGGGACGACCCGCACGAGCAGGGTCGCCCGGTCCACGTCGACGTGGGCGACGTCTAGGCTTGTCCTGCGGATCATGACTCCAGCGCACGGTCTGGTCGCACCCGGATCGCGGGATGACCGCGAGGCCCTGCCCGATTGGTCAGGTGCGGCCCCAGAAGGCTGTGGGGTCATCGGTGGGGCGGAAGCCGGCGCTCGCCACGGCCTGGGACACCTCCCGGAAGCGGGCTCCGACGTCGCCGGGCACGTGCGCATCGCTGCCGAAGGAGACCGCACCGCCACCGGCCTCGTGCCACCACCGGACCACCCGCAGGTCTAGCGGCAGCCTGGTGTTCACCTCCAGCACCCGCCCCGAGGCGGCCAGCACACCCAGGACGTGGCGGGCCTGCTCCTCCACCTGCCCCCACGGCGAGGGACCATCGCCTGGGCTCCAGTGCCGCAGGGAGAAGTCGATGTGCCCCAGCACCTCGAACGGGCCGTCGCTGGCGACCATGGCCTCGACCTCGCTCAGGTAGGCGGACAGCAGGTCCAGCGGGCTGCGCTGGTCCTTGGCGTGGTCGACCAGCAGGTGCTCACCGCGGGCGCGCAGGTCGGGCAGGGTGTGAATGGAGCCCACGATGCGCTCGAAGCCGCGGGAGAGGACATCGCGGACGGGGCCGGTGTGCCAGTGCACCTCCGACATCTCCACCCCGGAGCGGATGGTCAGGTCGGGGAAGCGGGTGCGGCAGTCCTCGATCGCTGCTTGGTAGGCGTCGACTTCCAGGGGGGCGCCCATGAAGTGCCCGTGCCCGCCGGGACCGACCGGGTCGTCGTAGCTGCCGCGGATGCCTTCGTCCCAGGCCCAGCCGCCGGGTGGGGCGTTCCAGAGGGTGAAGTCGACGTGCTCGGTGAAGGAGATGGCCGGCAAGCCCACCGCCAGGGCGTGCTGGCAGCTGGCGCGCATGTTGCCGTGGAAGGAGTCCCAGGAGAACTGCGAGTGGGTGTGATCATCAGCGGGCAACACCGTGGGCAGGCCAACGCTCGAAGGGGGCGACGCCTGCGTCATGAACGCTCACGCTGGCAGAGGTGGCCCGCCGATGCCACCGATGAGCCGGGCGCGGGCCGGGCGCCATGCCGCCCTAACCGTGGGATCGCTGTGAGGTGGTCGAGTCGGCACTGGCGCATCAGCGGCTGGTCGGAGGCTCTTTAGAGGCGCAGCCGAGCACGGGTGCGGGCACACTGCGGCGGGTGGACCTACCCGCCGATGCTCACGTGCACAGCCAGTTCTCCTGGGACGCCCGCCTGATCGGGGACATGGAAGCCACCTGCGCCCGAGCCGCCGCCCTCGGACTTCCTGCGGTGATCTTCACTGAGCACGTCGACTTCACGCCCTTCCGCGCCGGCTTCCTGCCCGAGAGCTACCCGGAGGTCGCCGACTTCGTCACCGACGGCATCCTCACTGCGCCGGTGTTGGACGTGGACGGCTACCTGGACAGCATCGAGCGGTGCTGCTCGATGTTCCCGCAGCTGCGCGTGGTGACGGGCATGGAAGTGGGGCAGCCTCACCGGCACGTCGCCCAGGTCGAGGAGCTGCTCGCCCGCGGAGGCTTCGAGCGGGTGCTCGGCTCCCTGCACTGCCTGCCCGACGGCGACGAGTTCGCTGAACCGTGGGAGCTCTACCCCCACCACCGCGCCGCCGACGTCGTCCGCGACTACCTCGCCGAAATTCCTCGCATGGTGGCCGGGTCACATGCGTTCACCGCGTTCGCCCACATCGACTACCCGATCCGCTCCTGGCCCCAGGACGCCGAGCCGTTTCGCCTGGGTGACTTCGAGGAGGAGCTGCGCCACGCCCTGCGCGTCCTGGCGCAGGCCGAGCGGGCGCTGGAGATCAACACACGCCTGCCCATGGACCCGGTGATCTTGCGCTGGTGGGTGCAGGAAGGGGGCCGACAGGTCACCTTCGGCAGTGATGCGCACAAGCCGGAATTCGTCGGTCATGGACTGGCTGAGGCCGGTGCGCTGGCCGCCTCGATGGGCTTTGCTCCGGACGTGCAGCCGGTGGCGCCGTGGCGGCTGTCTCGCTGACCGCCCGGCACCGCAGTCGCTCACGACCAGCGCGAGCGGCACGACTGAGACCCAGCGGATGGCGGGATGAGCGTGAAGTCACTGGCGCGTTAGGGGCAGTCGGCCGGGCGTCATCGGCAGCGCCTTGTGCTCAGTGACGATGAGGAAGCAGTCTGTTGCTGATGAGGTGCCGCAGTCTCCGGCGTGGGTGAGAGGGTGGCCCAGCGGTGCGGTGAGGGCGGACCGCCACCTCGCCGGTCAAGTGTGGCCTGGTGGCTCCTGGGTCGTCTGGTGCGGGGATGGGCACCGTCCGCTCTCCCTGCGCTTGAACTTCTCGGTGCGCTTCGTAGCCGCTGACGTGCCAGGCTTCTTCGTAGGCGGCCAGCGCGTCGCGGATGGCGGTGCCGGCCAGGCCACGCCGGCGCACCAGGTGCGCCAGCCAGGTGAAGAACCCCATCACTGCGGCCAGGGCTGCGGTCAGCACCAGCAGGGGCAGGACGTCGTCCACAGTGTCCAGCCTAGGTCGATGCCCCGGGTCTGGAGGACGCCGCGGGGCGCGCTCTTCGGCACGAGCGGCCGTCCCTGGCCAGCCATGATCGCGCGCTGAGCGCGGGATGACCGTGACGTCGGCGTGGGCCGTGCGGAGGGTCATGTGGGGAGGTTGACCCCGTCCTTCAGCAGGGCGACCCCGGCGACAGGATCACCGGAGGTGTTCACGCTGACGCCGAAGACGTGGTCAGCCGCGGTGGCGCGCCAGGCCATGCGAGTGTCACCGGGATCCATGTACTGGACCCCGAGCACGTTGCCGTTGCGCCACTGCAGCGTGGTGAAGTCCAAACTGGATGGCTCGCTGGTCGCAGCAGCGGTGGGCGGCTGGGCGATATCCCCGCCGTATAGGATCGTCATCCACACCAGTCCCTGGCTGCGGGCCTCGTCGAAGGGCGTGCCGTCGGCGTCCACGCCCGGGGGCAGGTAAGCAATGTTGACGCCGTGGACATCGGCGGCCGGGTCCGCCGGCGGTGCAGGTGGGTTGGCCGCTGAGGGCACCGGGTGCCCGAAGACGCCGGCGCCTTCGGAGCTGCCGCAGGTGAGGGTGAAGCCGCGTTCCTGCAGCGTCGGGAAGCTGGGGATGTGGATGTCGAGGTGCTCGGCGACCTCATCGCAGTCGAGGGCACTGCCTACGAGGTCTTGGGTGGTGCTGAGTAGCCCCAGGGGGTTGCCGCGGCGGGCGTACTCCGGGTGGGTCAGCGCCGCGACGGCGTCCTCTTGAGAGGGCGTCAGGACCAGCGCGGGCTGCTCGCTCTCTTCGGGGGAGGTGCCGGTGGTCGGGGTGTTGCCGCAGCTGCAGAGGGCGTACAGCGTCATGGTCAGGCCGGCGACTCGCCGCACCGCTCGTGTTCTCCTGCTCATGCTGTCCCCTCACTGGTGATCGCGTCGCTGCTGGGACGCACCAGCAGTCTTGCCGCCATCACGGGCCGGTGTCTCACCGGAGGGGCGATGACCACGCGGACGGCGGGATGACGGGACGTCTGCGCGGCCAGCGGGATGACCGTGAAGTCGCTGGCTTCGGACGCCGCGCCGTGGATGCACCGGTAGGTGGGACCCGCCTGGTGAGGGACTCTCAGTCCAGGCAGGGGCGGGTGACCTCACCGACGAGCAGGGCCAGCGTGGTGCCGTCGTCGGCTTCCCAGTGCTGCAGGGTGCCCTCAGGCTCTTGGAAGCGGACGAAGCCGGCTGCGGCCAGTCGACGACGTGCCCTGTTGCTGGCGATGACCTTCGAGCCGCAGTGACCGGTGCCGGGGCAGCAGCCCATCGAGTTGAGCACGACGACGTCAGCGGTGGACAGCAGCACGCCCTGACGCTTGGCGACGTCGTCGCAGATGAGGTGATGCAGGCGGGTGCCGTCCCAGAAGCGGTCGTCGTCGGTGTACTCCGGCTCCCCGCGACGTAAGGGGTAGCCGCTGTGGTCCAGCACCATGCCTTCAGTGTGCAGGCAGCGGTCGGCGGCCTGAGGACCGATGGGAGAGGTCACTCCGCCGGAGCATCCGAGGACCCGGTGACGGGCCAACCTCGCGGGATGACCGTGAGTTCGCATCACCTTTATGAGGAGACCAGCGGAGATCGACTCACTACCGTTGCGGTGTGGCTCCCACCAACCCGGTCAACGGCAAGGGCACCTACGAGATCCGCATCGGCCTGTGGGTCACGCGGGAACAGGCGCTCGAGGTGAAAGAGCGCCTGATGAAAGCCTTGTGCCGCGAGCCGGAGCACGAGGGTCCGTGCGAGATCCCGTGGTCCAGCGCGGTGCTGGAGCCGCAGGTGGTCGACGAGGGCGGTGACCACTACGAGGAGCTGGTGACGCAGGCGAGGATCGAAGGCAGCTACTGAGTGCGCCCAGGCGCGCGGCGCGGCATGACCGCGCAGGGCGGCATGACCAAGCGCACCGCTTCGCGGGATGAGCGGATGAGCTCGCCGTCGATGAGGATCGGACGTCGAAGGAGTCCACCAGTGGACCGGCCCGTCTCTCCAAGGAGTCCTTCATGTCCGAGTCGTCCACCCCCGACGCGTCGGACCTGCCCGTCCGCATCGGGCGCCCAGCGCTGCGGGCACTGGCTGCTGCAGGAGTGAGCTCCCTGCAGGACGTGAGTCGCCTGCGGGACGTCGACCTGCTGCGGATGCACGGGGTGGGACCACGGGCACTGTCGCTGCTCGAAGAGGCCTTGACCCGGGAGGGGCTGTCGCTGCGCTCCGAGCATTGAGGCGCGCACCAGCCGGAGCACGCGCGCAGATCGGCATATAAATGAGGTCGCCTGCCGCCGGCGATAGCGCGCACATCGCGGGATGACCGCGCGGTTCGAGTACGGCGCCGTGAGTGTGAACCTGGGCCTCAATGGCCGGGCCCACCGCCCGCCCGCGCGATCATGAGCGAGTGAGCGAGGACAGCAGCGGTCGGCGTACCTGGGCCGTGGTCGAGACCGGCCTGCCGCGTACCACCGCTGAGCAGGTCTGCACCGCCTTCCTGGAGGTCATGGCCGAGCCGGCGCCGTGGGCCTACATCGACGCATGGAGCGACTACCGCGACGAGCTACCCTCCGAGGTCGAGCACGCCCAGACCGCGTTGCGGCACCTGCACGCCCACCGCGACAGCCGGGACACCGGCATGGGCATCGACATCGACCGCAGCGACCCCTCCCAGGAGGCGCTGCTGCGCACCTACGCGGCGTGGTCCATCCACGTGGAGCTGCTCCCGGCGGCGGAGCGGGAGGCCCTGGTCACCTTCCACGACGGTGCGTCGTCCATCACCGCGGAGCTGACCGACACCGAGGTCGAGCGTCTGCGTGAGCGGCTGGCGGGTGTGGCCACGGTGGAGCGGTTGGAACGGTTGCACGCAGCGGCGAGGACGCGGCGTGAGCAGGAACGGTGGGAGCGTCGGGCTCAGCGGAAGCAGCGGTGGCTGGCGCGGCTGAGGTGGCTGCCGCGGCAAGACGCCCGCCGGCAGGAGGAGCAGGGTGAGGAGCCGCTCTGCACGGAGTGCGGGCATCCGCAGGGTGCTCATCCGGGGCTGGGTCAGCGCGATCTGACGGTGTGCGCGGTGTGTGTCTACGAGGAGGACTACGAGCTGCGGGATGAGTCGGCGATGTGCCGGCGGGCTTACCCCAGCTGACCCAAGTCACCGCATCGCGGGATGACCGCGACATCGCCCGCAGGGCGGGATGACCGCGCGTCGAGGTGTCGTTTAGGTCCCTGGCGGTGAGGGGTGTCCGCGGTCGGTCAAGTGCAGCAGGAGGGCGCGGGTGGCTCCGGCGGCATGGTGGCCCCAGTGCATCCAGTAGTCCTGGCGCCACTGCCACTGCACATCGTTCAGGCTCATCCCTGCCTCGAGGGCCAGCAGCCCGTTCTCGAGGTCGCGCCAGACGTCGGCCAGGTCGTCGACGAGGTCGCCAAGCCCGACGCCGGCTTGAGCTTCGTCCACGGCGAAGGGATAGGACGCCTCCCAGTAGTAGCCGGCCCCAGGGCCGATCCGCTGCCCGATGCGCCGGTAGCAGGCGTGCCATTGCTCGTGGGAGACGTCCACGGGGGATTCCGCGTCGCTGGGGTCGACCTCGGGTAGGCGCAAGGCTGCGGCGACGGCGTTGGTGAGGGCGGTCAGCAGTCGGTGGGCGAAGGCGGCGTCCTCCTCCTGCGTGCCCTGATCGACCTCCTCGTCGATGAGGGAGCAGTAGGCCCGGGCGGCTTCGCGCATGTCCACTGGAGGATGGTGACAGGACCGTCGCGATTATCCGTATCGCGGGATGACCGGTAGATCGAGGCGACGCAGTCGAGGCACCTCAGGGTCCGGTCAGGGTGATCCCCGATGCCTTGGGGCTGTGCAGTCATGATCATTGCTCCATCGGGTAGACGGAGCTCGGGAGGTGCACATCGTGGCGCAAGCAGCTTTGAGCACCTCCTCCTGGAGGAGGATCGCGTGACCAGTGCTGATGAGTGGATCCAGCAGCAGGCCAACCCGGGAGGTCGCGGGCTTCCGGTGACGGCTGAGACCCTTGCCGAGTTGCTGGTACGGGTCTCCATGTACGGCCTTGCGGTGCGCGATGACGAGGAAGAGGTCATGGGTTTCGCGTGGGGGCACGTCTCGACGCTGGTCAACAAGCTGGGTGAGACCGCTGGCCTTGAGCCTGATGCGGTGTACGCCGTGTACCGAGCCGAGGTCGCCAGGCTCGGGCTGCCTGTGGGCTGAGGGTCTGCGTCACGGTCAACCGGACAGCGGGATGACCGTGACCGTGCGCTCTGCGGTGCCATGACCGCAACGTTGAGCTCAGCTCGTCGGCGGGAGCTTCGCTGCCTTGAGGTGCCCCGTGGGCGGAAGCGGCGTTCGGGGTACGAAGGCTCCAACTGTGCCGTCATCGCCGTCGTCAGGCCGCGAGGGAACGTCGACGGCGACGGACGGACGTCCGCGGCGCAGCCGCCGCACATGGACGTCTTCAATGCTGACGTCGGTCGCCAGATGGGCCCGCGCCAGCGCGGTGAAGCGGGCAAGGACGGTGTCGCGAGCCAGCCGGGCGTCGGCGGCTCGACAGTTGGCGACCTGGGCCACGTCGGGGCCGATGGCCAGGGAGTAGACGTGCCCCCTGCCCCACTCGGCCTTCCAGGGGTTCATCCCAGTACCAGCGGAGCGTTCAGGACGCTTGGCTTGGATGACCACCTGGTAGCGAGGCACAGCTCGATGATGAGTCGGTGGGCCAGGGAGTGTCCACGCCTCATCGCCCCCAGATCGCCATGACCGCGCCGGCGTCAGCCGCTGGCGACAGCGCGCACAGCGCGGGATGACCGCGACGTTGTCCCTGTCTGCGTCAGGCCTGGCCACGGGTGAACTGTCGTTGCTGCTCATTCGCCGCTAGGGCCGCTCTCACGGCCGGGTCGGCGTCAGCAGCGAGTACAGCCACGACGTCATCGGGCAGGACGTCTTGACCGGCGAGGTACCAGCGGGCGATCGGTGAGCCCTCACGCGCCAACTGGCGGGCCCGTTCGGGATCTGGTGCAAGCCCTTCGCTGGGGGTGTCGGCCCGCTCCGCAGCGAGCTGCAGGACCGCGGGGACGACGTGCCCACCGAGGGAGCGTCGTGGGCTGACGTTCAGGGAGAGGACCACCTCCCCGCCTGACCAGGTGACCCAGTCGGGGTCGGGGTCACCGGCCTGCGCGGGTCCCACCTGGCCGGAGTCGATAAGCGTCCGCAGGGCGGCAGCGCGCTGGAGCAGAACCTGGTGATCGCCCTCGGCGAAGATCGACACGTTCGGTGCGTGGTCGCTGGACTGCACGCTCCAGGCCGGGTCGTTGCCGTGGGTCCAGGATCCGCCGTGGGTGCAGGGTGTCCAGCCTGCTTCGTGCAGGGCGGTGGCCATCGCTTCCACATCGGTGAGCAGGTCACCGCGCAGAGCGCTGCGCAGCAGCTGGAGCACGCCGTCAGGCACGTCGCTGGTCTGGGTGAGCGTGGTCACGACTGGCCCCCTGCGGATGGCTGCATCTGGACCTACCGATCGTGGACGACCTTGAAGGTCACTGTCGAGACAGCGCGGCCATCGCCATGACCGTGAAGTCGCCCCCCATGATCCGCAGGACAAGCCCTAGGCCGTGGACACCCGCCGGCGCCTGCTGGTCACCCGGGAGGAACCCCGCACGCCGGTCGGTGGACGGGACCCGTACGTGCTGACCTTCGTCAGCGGCACCCCGCAGCGGGCGCTGGAGAGGTGGTCGGCCGCAGCCGTCGACGCCCGCTTCACCGAGCGCTTCCTGGACCCGGCCGACGGCAGGTCGGTCCCGCAGGACCTCACCCAGGTCGCCACGGCGTTCAACGACTGGGTGACGGCTCGGCGGGCGGGCGGGATCGGCCTGGAGATCGCTCAGGGGAGGAAGATGGACGAGGACGTCAGCGAGCTGACCAGGAAGCGCAACGCCGTGCTCGAGAACGTCCAGGACGAGACCCTGCGCGGTGCGCTGCTGGGCTGAGGACCCCGCCGGCGCCCGCCGGAGCGCCGCCTCACGGCAGCAGGGGGAGGTGCTTGGTGAGCCGCGTGACCCGGTTGCGGGGTCCGTAGACCGCCAGCGCGACGGGTTCGGTGTCGGCGTGCGGAACCCGACGGGCCTGCTCGAGGTAGTCCTCGTACGTCTTGGCCCGGCGGGCGGTCTCGGTGAGGACGACCGTGGCGACCTGCTCGTCGGCGCGGGCCCGGCGGAACAGTTCCGCCACCTCCGCGGCCGGTGCGCTGAGGACCGGCACCGGCAGGGTCGTGATGCCGGGGTAGGTGGTGCCGGAGGCGTCGGTGGCGTCGGGTCCGGTGCGCCCGGGCAGGTGGTGCCCCACGCTCAGGCCCAGGACGGCGGCGGCGTTGACGGCCACGGCGGTGGGCAGGTCCTCGCGGCAGACGAGGACGACCTTCTGCGGAGCCGGGGCGGCTGCGGCACCACCGCCGGGGCCCCACTCGTGCGCGCCGGCCCGTGCCCGCAGCCCCTGCGGCGGCCGCCCACCCCGGTCCTCGTCCCGATCGTCCACGACACCCCTGCTCTCTCCGTGCGGCACCGGACGTGTTCGCCCGGTCGTGGTGAAGCTAGATGAACAGCGGAGTTTCCCGTGGATGGTTCGGAGCGGTGTTCGGCGGATCGACTAGATTCCGAACATGGATCAGATCGACCAGCAGATCGTCGTGGAACTGCAGAAGGACGCCCGCCGCCCCGTGCGCGACATCGCCCGCACCGTGGGGGTGGCCGCCTCCACGTGCTTCGAGCGCATCCGCCGCCTGCACGAGACGGGCACCGTCCTCGGCTACCACGCCGAGGTGGACCTGGCGGCGGTCGGGCGGCGGGTGCAGGCCCTGGTCTCCACCCAGGTGCGCCCGCTGAGCGGGGAGGTCATCGACCGCTTCGAGCGCGAGACCAGCGCCATGCCGGAGGTGATGGCCGTCTTCGTCGTCGCGGGCGGCGACGACTTCCTGCTGCACGTGGGCGTGGGCACGATGGAGGACCTGCACTCCTTCCTGGTGGACACCCTCAGCCGGCGCAAGGAGGTCGTCGGCTTCCGCACCTCGATGATCTTCCGCCACCGCCGCGACCCCGCCGTGGCCCCGCTGCCGTGACGCCGGCGGCGGTCGTCAGCCGGACGGCCAGGTGGCGCTGAGCGCCAGCACCGCCTCGGCGAGGGAGCCCGCGGGGACGGTGAGGTGCAGGTGCGCCCGCCCCGCCTGCAGCGTGACGTCGGTGGCCCTGCGGTAGCGGGGGTTGGGCCGCGCCCGCACCCGGTCGAGGGTGCGCAGGGGCAGCAGCAGCCGGGAGCTGGAGTGGACGGGGCGGTGCCCGCGCACCAGCCACTCCCGGCGCCCGAACACCTCCAGGTGCGTGCCGTCGCGGGCCAGGAGGGCCGCCTGCAGCGTCGTGGGGGACAGCAGGTGGGTGAGGCCGCGCAGCACCCCCACCGGACCGGTGGGGCGCGGGCGCACCAGCCGCCGGCCGTGCCAGGCGACGGCGACCAGGTCGGGGCGCTGCCGGGCGACCTGGCGGTAGTCCGCGACGACCGCGACGTCCGCGACGTCGTCGGGGTCCAGGGAGGCGACCGTGAACTCCTCCACCGCCGCCCCAGCGCCGGGCGCGGTGCGCGGCGCCGGGGTCGTCGCTCGGGCGCGCCCCGGGTGCTCGCGGCCCCCGGCGACCGGGCCCGCGGGGCCGGTGCGCAGCTCGTCGACGAGGCGCAGCACGCGGTCCCGGGCCGACCCGTTGTAGTCCAGCGACACCACCTCCCCGTCCCGGGCGTGGACGTGCAGGCGGCCGTCGAGGAGGTCCACCTCGTCGTGGACGGCGACGACGTCGCCGAGCGCCACCCGCCGCGTGCGGTACCCGCCGGGTCCGCCGGCGGGTGCACCGCGCGCGTCCTGGTGCCGGCTCAGCACGGTCAGCAGGTCGGCCTGCACCACCACCAGGTGGTCGTAGAGGTCCACCTCGGCGGCGGCCTCGCGCCGGGTGATGTTGCGGGGCACCTTGAGCACCAGCCGGGCCGTCTCGAGGTCCAGCGGGTGGTCGCGGTACAGCCGGGGAACGTCCTGCGGCGTGCGGACCTCGTCGATCCAGGGGCCGAAGACGTCGTGCTCGCGGCTGTCGTTGACCACGACCCAGGATCCCACGGGGACGGCGACCGGGTGCGGGGTTCGCAGCGGGAGCCGGTGCGGGCAGCGGCGCGCGGGCGCCGTCCTCAGCGCGCCCGGCGCGGGCCCCAGGTGTCCTCCAGCACCGCCGGGCGGCAGGCCACGACGGAGACCACGGCCAGCACCCCCACCGTGGCCAGCAGCACGCCCAGCGCGGGGACCCAGCTGCCGGTGACCTCGTGGACCACCCCGACCAGCACCGGTCCGGGGACCGCCGCGGCGTACCCCACCCCCTGCACGAAGCCGGACAGCGCCGTGGCGCCCTCCGCGGTGCGCGTGCGCAGGTTGATGAGGGCGAGCACGACGGGGAAGACGCCCTGCGCCAGCCCGAGCAGGACGATCCAGGCCGCCGTCCCGGACGCCGGGGAGAGCGCGAGCCCCAGGTAGCCGGCGACGTAGCACCCCGCGAGCGCGGCGACGAGCGGCCACGGGTTGCGCAGGCGCGCCGCCAGCAGCGGCCCGGCGAAGGACATCGGCAGCCCGAGGATCGCCAGCAGCCCCACCC
>NZ_JAAALL010000115.1 GCF_009906315.1 Kineococcus vitellinus
GGCACCCGCCGTGAGCACTCCCGCTCCCGTGAGCACCGGAGGACCACCGGTCGTCATCGGCGCCGGACCGGTCGGCCCGGCGGCCGCCGCGCACCTGCTCGAGCAGGGCCTGGAACCCCTCGTGCTGGAAGCCGGGGAACGGGTCGGCGCGGACGTGCGGCTGGACCTGCCCGAGACCGGCGCGTGCTCCACCTCCGCACCCGCGGTGGACGCCGACGGCGCGGACGGGTCGTGCTGCGGCACCGGCGCGCCGCAACCGATCGGCACCGGCGGCTGCTGACGCGTGCCGCCTCGACACCCCAGGAGGACCCCTTGAGCGCAACCACCACCAGGCCCAGCGTCATCTTCGTCTGCGTGCACAACGCCGGGCGCTCGCAGATGGCCGCCGCCTTCACGACCGCCCTCTCCGGCGGCGCCGTCGAGGTCCGCTCCGCGGGCTCGGTGCCCGCCGAACGGATCAACCCCGTCGCCGTGGAGGCGATGCGCGAGGTCGGCATCGACATCACCGGCGAGCAGCCGAAGGTCCTCACCCCCGAGGCGGTGCAGGCCTCCGACGCGGTGATCACCATGGGCTGCGGGGACGCCTGCCCCTTCTACCCGGGCAAGCGCTACGAGGACTGGGTGCTGGCGGACCCGGCCGGGCAGGGCATCGAGGCCGTGCGCCCGATCCGCGACGAGATCCGCGCCCGCGTCGAGGCGCTGCTGGCCGACCTGCTGCCCGCCGCGGGCACCAGGACCGAGGCGGGCCGGGGCTGATCCCCGCGGGCCGGTCGTGCGGCGCGGCGGCGGGCGCGACCGCCCGCCCTCAGCGCGCCGGGGCGCCGGCGGCCAGCCCGGCGAGGTGGCCTGCGGCGGCGGTCAGGTCCGCGCCGTCGGTGCGGGTGGCGACGTGGGTGTCGGGGCGCACGAGGAGCACCGCGCAGGTGCGCACGCGCAACCGGGCCAGGGTCCGCCCGGTCGGGTCGACCAGGACGTCGTCCTCCGCGCCCGCCGCGGCTCGCCGCTGCAGGTGGTGCACGCGCACCGGCACCGGGCTCGAGCGCCGCCACCGCTCCAGGGCCGGGCCGTCCCAGGTCCCGGGCGGACCGCACAGCAGCAGGTGGAAGACGGGAGCGGTCAGGGCCTCGTGCAGCCTGCCCGCGACGCCTGCGCGCACCACGGGCAGGTCGGGCAACCGGTCCCCCGGGCCGGGCCGGCGGGAACCGGCCGCGGGCGCGGTGGCGCTGCTGCGCCGGTAGGTGATGCCCAGCTGCGAGACGGTGCGGAAGGCGGTGGCCCGCGCCCGCCGCGAGCGCAGCACCAGCGGCAGCAGCCGGGGCGCGAGCAGGCCGCGGGCCAGGCGGGCCGGCGCGCGGGCGGAGGTGGCCGCGCTGAAGGCGCGATCGCTCATGCGCACCACGAACGCCCCCACCGGGCGGCGCTCGTCGTCGTAGGTGTCCAGGAGCTCCTCGCGCGCGTCGCCGCGCAGCACCAGCGCCAGCTTCCAGCCGAGGTCGACGGCGTCCTGGATGCCGGTGTTCATGCCCTGCGCACCGGCGGGGCTGTGCACGTGGGCGGCGTCCCCGGCCACGAAGAGGCGCCCGGCGCGGTAGGCGCCGGCTTGGCGGTGCGGGATGCCGAACGCGCTGGACCACACCGGTTCGTGCAGGTGCAGCGGCTCGTGCGTGGCGGCCGCCACCGCGGCGTTCAGCTCGGCCAGGGCGACGGGACCGCCGCCGGAGGGGTCGCCACCCGGCGGTGCCTGCTCGGGGCCGCCGGCACGGCCGGTGGTCGGCCGCGCGGTGATCAGCCGCCACGGCGCCGGCTGCTGCAGCGGGAAGAACAGCAGCGGCCCGGCCGGGCCGACGTAGGCGTGCACCGCGCCCGGTGCCAGCCCGTCCACGGCCAGGTCGGCCAGCAGGAACGTCTGCGGGTAGCGGCCCCCGGTGAACGGCACGCCCATCGCCTGGCGCACGGTGCTGCGGGCACCGTCGCAGCCGACCACGTAGCGCGCCAGCACCACGCCGATCGACCCGTCCGGTCGCCGCAGGCGGCAGGTGACGTGCTCGCCGTCGTCGTGCAGCTCCTCCAGCCGGGTGCGCCGTCGCACCTGCACGCCGGCGCCGGCCAGGCGCTCGAGCAGGACCTCCTCGGTCCGGGCCTGGGAGAGGAAGAGCAGGAACGGGAAGGCGGTGTCGTCCAGGCCGGTGTCGAACAGCGGCGCGGAGGTGGTGCGGCCGCGGGCGTGCACGTGCAACCGCACGCCCGGGTTGCCCAGGCGCACCAGTTCCCCGGCGACCCCGAGCGGGGCCAGCACCTCCAGGCTGCGCGGCTGCAGCGCCAGGGCCCGCGACTGGTGCACCCGGTCGGCGGCGGCGTCCACGACGCGGCAGGCGACGCCGGCGGCGGCCAGCTGCAGCGCCAGGGTCAGCCCGGTGGGCCCGGCGCCGACGACGAGGACGTCGCAGCGCTCCGGTCCGGGTCCACCTCCTGGGGTGCTCACCGCACCAGCGTCCTCCCGTGCGCCGGGCAGGGCCAGGGCGGAGGCGGTGGTCGTGCCGTCGCAGGTACCCCCCGGGCGTACTTGCGCTCAATACCCCCTGGGGGTACAAAGGTGTCACCGCGGAGGAGCGGGCGGTCGCGCCGTCCCCGCCCGGTGGGACCCGGCGCACCGCGTGGCCGACGGCACCCGTGCCGGACCGGGCTGGACCGAGCTGGACCGAGCTGGACCGAGTTGGACCGAGGAGACCCGCGTGAGTGACCACACCGCTCAGCCCGACCGCGCACCGCGAGCAGCGCAGGCGGCCGTGAGCCCCGCCGCGCAGCAGGAGACGGCCGTGCAGGTGCCGCTGCAGGTGGTCGAGCTGACCATCGGCGGCATGACGTGCGCCTCGTGCGCGGCGCGCATCGAGAAGAAGCTGAACCGCCTGCCCGGCGTGCAGGCCAGCGTGAACTACGCCACCGAGAAGGCGCGCGTGGCCCTGCCGGCCGGCACCGACGTCGCGCAGGCCGTCGAGGTCGTCGAGGCCACCGGCTACAGCGCCGCGCTGCCGCCGCGCCGCCGCTCCCCCGCCACCGGTCCGGCGGGCCGAGACCCCGGCGAGCGCGACGCCGACCAGGACGACGACCAGGACGACGAGCGCGGTGGCGCGCAGACCGCCGCGCTGCGCCAGCGGCTGCTGATCTCCCTGGCGCTCAGCGTGCCGGTGGTGGTGCTGGCCATGGTGCCCGCGCTGCAGTTCACCCACTGGCAGTGGCTGACGCTGGTGCTGGCGGCCCCGGTGGCCACCTGGGGCGCCTGGCCGTTCCACCGCGCCGCCTGGACGAACCTGCGCCACGGCGCGGCCACCATGGACACCCTGATCAGCGTCGGGGTGCTGGCCGCCTTCGCCTGGTCGCTGTACGCGCTCTTCCTCGGCGGTGCCGGCGAGGCGGGCATGCGCATGACCTTCACGCTGCTGCCCGCTCGCGAGGGCGAGCACGCCGGGACGGAGCTCTACCTGGAGGTCGCCGCCGCCGTCACCGTGTTCATCCTCACCGGCCGCTACCTCGAAGCGCGCGCCAAGCGCCGCTCGGGAGCCGCGCTGCGCGCCCTGCTGGACCTGGGCGCCAAGGAGGTCACCGTCGTGCGCGACGGCCGCGAGCAGCGCACCGGGATCGACCAGCTGGCCGTCGGCGACGTCTTCGTCGTGCGCCCCGGCGAGAAGGTCGCCACCGACGGCGTCGTGCTCGAGGGTTCCTCGGCGATCGACGCCAGCACGCTCACCGGTGAGTCGGTCCCCGTGGAGGTCGGCCCCGGTGCCCGCGTCAGCGGTGCGACCGTCAACGCCGGCGGGCGCCTGCTGGTGCGCGCCACCCGCGTCGGCGCGGACACGCAGCTGGCGCAGACGGCCCGCCTGGTCGAGCAGGCCCAGTCCGGCAAGGCCGCCGCGCAGCGCCTGGCCGACCGCGTCTCCGCGGTCTTCGTGCCCGTCGTCATCGCCCTGTCCACCGCCACCCTGGCCGGGTGGCTGCTCACCGGTGCGGGCGCCGATGCGGCCCTCACCGCCGCGGTGGCGGTGCTGATCATCGCCTGCCCCTGCGCCCTGGGGCTGGCCACCCCGACCGCGCTGCTGGTGGGCACCGGGCGCGGCGCGCAGCTGGGCGTGCTCATCAAGGGTCCGCAGGTGCTGGAGTCCACCCGCCGCATCGACACCGTGGTGCTGGACAAGACCGGCACCGTCACCACCGGGCGGATGAGCCTGACCGGCGTGCACGCCGCCGCCGGTGTGGACGAGGCGCAGCTGCTGCGCCTGGCCGGCGCCCTGGAGCACGCCTCCGAGCACCCCGTCGCCGCCGCCGTCACCACCGGCGCGCGGCAGCGGCTGAGCAGCGGGCAGGAGAACGGAGGGGAGGCCGAGCAGTTGCCGGCGGTGGCCTCGTTCGCCTCCACCGGCGGGCTCGGCGTCACCGGGGTCGTCGAGGGGCACGCCGTCGTCGCCGGGCGCCCCTCCTGGCTGGCGCAGCAGTGGTCCCAGCCGCTGCCCCCCGAGCTGGCCGAGGCCACCGCCGCGGCCGAGGCCGACGGGCGCACCGCGGTCGCGGTCGGCTGGGACGGGCGGGTGCGTGGGGTGCTGGTGGTCGCCGACACCGTCAAGGCCTCCAGCGCCGCCGCCGTCGCGCAGCTGCGCGCGCTGGGCCTGCGCCCGGTGCTGCTGACGGGCGACAACGCCCGCGCCGCCCGCGCGGTCGCCGCGCAGGTCGGCATCGAGGAGGTCGTCGCCGAGGTCCTGCCCGCCGGCAAGCTGCAGGCCGTCACCGCCCTGCAGCGCCAGGGCCGGGTGGTGGCGATGGTCGGCGACGGCGTCAACGACGCCGCCGCCCTGGCCGGCGCCGACCTGGGCATCGCCATGGGCACCGGCACCGACGTGGCCATCGAGGCCTCCGACCTGACCCTGGTGCGCGCCGACCTGCTCGCCGTCGTCGACGCGCTGCGCCTGGCGCGCAGGACGCTGTCGACCATCAAGGCCAACCTGTTCTGGGCCTTCGCCTACAACCTCGCCGCGCTGCCGCTGGCGGTCGCCGGCCTGCTCAACCCCCTGGTGGCCGGGGCGGCCATGGCCCTGTCCTCGATCTTCGTGGTCACCAACAGCCTGCGGCTGCGCCGCTTCGACCCCACCGCGTCCGCCTCGAGCGGCCCGGGCAGCACCCGTTCGAGCGCTGAGGCGTGAACCGGCGACGCGTTCCGCGAGGACACACCCGAGGAGGGGTCGTGCCTGGAGCACAGCACGAGCACCGCACCGGCACCGGCACCGGCACCGACGGGCACGGGCACGGGCACGGGCACGGGCACGGGCACCACGGTGCGCCGCGCGGTACCACCTCGTGGGCGAGCGCCGCGCGGGCCACGCTGCACTGCCTGACCGGCTGCGCCATCGGCGAGGTCCTCGGGATGGTGATCGGCACCGCCCTGGGCTGGGGCACGGTGCCCACCGTCGCCCTGGCCGTGGCCCTGGCCTTCGCCTTCGGCTACGCGCTGACCGTGCGGAGCGTGCTGACGGCGGGGCTGGGCCTGGGTGCGGCGCTCAAGGTGGCCCTGGCCGCCGACACCCTCTCCATCGCCGTCATGGAGGTCGTCGACAACACCGCGGTGGTGGCGATCCCCGGCGCCCTGCACGCCGGCCTGGCCAGCTGGTTCTTCTGGGCCTCGCTGGCCGCCGCGCTGGCCCTGGCCTTCGTCGTCACCACCCCGGTCAACCGCTGGATGATGAGCCGCGGCAAGGGCCACGCCGTGATCCACGCCCACCACCGCTGAGGAAGGTCCCGCCAGCTCACAGGCGCGGGTCGATGCCGTACTGGTGGGGGACGCCGAGGTTCTCCCGGAGCGTCGCCCCCTCGTAGTCGCGGTGGTACAGCCCTCGTTCCTGCAGCAGGGGGACGACCTCGTCGACGAAGGTGTCGATGTCGCGTTCGTTGACGTCGGGAGAGACCCAGAAGCCGTCGGCGGCACCGGCCTCGAACCACTCCTGCAGGTGGTCGGCGACGACCTGGGGCGGGCCGACGGGAGTGGGGTGGTAGTCGATGACACCGTGCGCGAGGACCTCGCGGACCGTCCACCCCCGCCGGGCCACCTCGAGGGCGTGCCGGGAGCGGGGGTCGAAGGGGCTGGGGCGCGCGGCGGCCAGTTCGGCGGGCGTGAGCGGCTCGTCCAGGCGGCGGGCCTCCAGGGGCAGGCCGAGCACGGCGCCCAGGTACGGCACCCGGACGGGGAAGGCGTCACCGTTGAGCCGGATCCTGCGGTCCAGGGCATCGCGCACGGAGGAACCCAGGGCGGGCATGACCCCGGCGAAGTACTTGACCTCGTCGGGGTCGCGGCCCGCCCGGCGGGCCGCCTCGCGCACGGCTTCCCGCTGGGCGCGGGCGTCGTCGACGCTGAAGGCGGCGCCGATGACGCCGCTGGCGTAGCGCCCGGCGATGCCCAGCCCGTTCTGCCCGCCGCCGGCGGAGAAGATGACCGGCTGGCCCTGCTCGGAGGGCGGGACGGGCAGCGGGCCGCGGGAGGCGACGTAGCGGCCCCGCAGGTCCACGGGTCGGATCTGGGCCGTGTCGGCGAAGACACCGGAGGCCTGGTCCTTGACCCACGCGTCGGGTCCCCAGCTGCCCCAGAGCGCCTGGACGACCTGGATCACCTCGTGGGCGCGGGCGTAGCGCTCGGGACGGTCGGCGATCACCTGGCCGAAGTTGGCCGCTGCGGCGGGATCGCCGGTGGTGACCGCGTTCCAGCCGGAACGGCCGTGGCTCATGACGTCGAGGCTCTTGAACTGCCGCGCGAGGTTGTACGGCTCGTTGAAGGTCGTCGAGGCGGTGGCCACGAAGCCGATGCGCGTCGTCTCGCGGGCGATCGCGGCCAGGGTCAGCATCGGGTCCAGCGTCGCCTGCGGGACCTCGTGGTCCAGGTCGCCGGTCGTGGCCAGGGAGTCGGGCAGGAAGAGGAAGGCGAACTTCCCCCGTTCGGCTGCCTGCGCGTAGCGGACCTGGGCGTCGAAGTTCGTGTAGTTGGCGGGGTCCACGTCGGGGTGGCGCCAGGAGGCGGCCTGGGAACCGTACCCGGTGCCCAGGTGCAGGCCGAGGATCATCGTGCGGTGGTTCATCGGGACCTTCCACGCGGGAGCAGGAGGAGGGGAGCCGGCGGGTGGAGGGGCGCCGGGGCAGCACGCACCACCGGAGACGTCGTCGAGCCGGGCTGGTTCCCGGGCACGCCGTTGCACCCCAGGGGGTTCAGCCGGTGATCCCCCGGCGGGCCGCGGTGAGCACCGCTCAGCCGGGCAGGGCCCACCCCGAGCGCAGCACGGCGCGCATCGATCGCGCCGAGGACTCGTCGGCGAGGGCCGCGCCGCGCACCCAGGCCGTGGCCAGCACGCTGAGGAACAGTTCCCGCCCACGCACCCACGGCTGCGCCCGCCCATCGCGCTGGGCGGCCGCCAGGAACTGCTCGGTGGTGGTGACGAAACCCTGGCACGTCATCGCCAGCGGGGAGGTTCCCTCGGTGAGGGCGTCCCGGAGGGGGTCCGGCAGGCCGTCGAAGGCGCTGACCCAGATGTCCAGGGCCTCCAGCCACTGCTCCAGCGCCCTGGCGGAGTCGTTCTCCTCGCGCACGATGGCGTCGCGGCGGGCCACCAGCTCCTCGTCGCGCGCTTCGAGCAGGGCGGCCAGCAGCGCTTCACGGGTGGGGAAGTGCCGGTACAGCGTGCCCGGTCCGATGCCGGCCCGCTTGGCGATGGCGTCCAGGGAGGCGGAGACGCCCTGTTCGGCGAAGAACTGCTCGGCCACCTCGAGGATGTGGGCGCGGTTGCGCTGCTTGTCGGCCCGCGTCCTGCGGGGACGGGCCACGGCTGGCGGTTCGGTCACGACGGGCACCTCCTCGTTGACAAAACGGAGACTATCTCCTTAATCTCCACGAAAGCAAACGGAGAGCGTCTCCCCCTGCGGGCCCGAGCGCTCCCCCACCTCACCGCGCAGCGGCCCGACGTGCCGGCGCGCCCCTCCCTCCCCGTGCACGACACGCCCCGCACCAGCTCACCTCCGCGGAACGAGCTCGACGGGGCGGCGTGACCGAACCCATCGACGAGACCCGGAGCCGACCGCCGTGACCCAGACGCCAGAGCCAGCACCTGCGAGCACGCGACCGAGCGCGCCGAGCCTGCCCGCGCAGTCGACCCGGGCCTCGGCCTCCCCCACCGCCGGGCCCGCGCCCAAGACCCACCTGGAGCCCGGTGAGGTCGTCGTCATCGCCGTCCTGGCCGTCGCCGCCTTCATCGTCATCTTCAACGAGATGGTCATGGGCGTGGCCCTGCCCCAGGTCATGGCCGAGCTGGGCATCACCGCCGCCACCGGGCAGTGGCTCACCACCGCCTACGCCCTGACCATGGCGGTGATCATCCCCGCCACCGGCTTCCTCATGCAGCGCTTCCACATGCGCCAGCTCTTCACCGCCACCATGGCCCTGTTCACCGTGGGCACCGCCATCGCCGCTCTCGCACCGACCTTCGAGGTCCTGCTCACCGGGCGCATCGTGCAGGCCGCCGGCACCGCGACGCTGGCCCCGCTGATGATGGCCACCACCTTCCGCCTGGCCCCCGAGGGCCGCCGCGGGTCCCTCATGGCTCTGACCACCGCCGTCGGCGCCGTGGCCCCGGCCATCGGCCCGGCCATCTCCGGGCTCATCGTGGCCAACCTCAGCTGGCGCTGGATCTTCCTCCTCGTCCTGCCCCTGGCGCTGATCGCCCTGATCGTCGGCGGGATCCTGATGCGCAACCTCACGACCCCCGTGCCCAGCAGCATCGACGTGATCTCCCTGGTCCTCGCCGCGGTCGGCTTCGGGGCGTTGGTCTTCGGTCTGGCCAGTGCCCACGACACCTCCGGCGGGCACCTGCCGACCAATTCCGTGCTCGCCGTGGCCCTGGGCCTGATCGGCATCGCCGCCTTCGTCGCGCGCCAGCGCCACCTGCAGCGCACCGGTGCGGCGCTGCTGGACGTGCGCATCTTCACCCACCGCGGCTTCACCCTGGCCAGCGTCGTGATCCTGTTCCTGGTCACCACCGCCTTCGGCGTCGGCGTCGTCCTCCCGCTGGTGCTGCAGGACGTCCTGGGCCTGGGCGCCTTCGCCACCGGCCTGCTGCTGGTGCCCGGCGGCGCGGCCATCGCCGTCGTCTCCGCGATCGTGGGACGCCTCTACGAGGGGACCGGACCGCGCACCCTGGTCGTCATCGGCGCCCTCGTCGACGTCGCCGCCCTGTGGTTCATGTCCACCGCCACCCCGGATCGGCCGGTCGCCGTCATCCTGCTCACCCACCTGGCCATCTGCACCGGGCAGGCGTTCATGTGGACCGCGCTGTTCACCCTCGCCCTGGCATCGCTGCCGGAGGACCTCTACGGGCACGGCAGCGCCGCGCTGAACACCCTGCAGCAGCTGGGTGGGGCCATCGGCGTCGCGGTCCTCATCACCGTGCTCACCATCACCTCCGACGCCACCGACGCCACCGCGAGTTCTGCGGGGACGTCGCTGGCCGGGGTGCAGGGCGTGTTCACCGCCGCCGCGGTCATCGCCGCCGCCGCCGTCGTCGGCGCCCTCTTCCTGCCCGGACGCAGCAGGAGCACGGGCACGGCGCCGGTCCCCGCCGGGCACTGAGGACACGGCGCCCCACCGGCGAGTTCCCGGCGGTCACCGCCGGCACGTCGCACCCAGCGAGACCCACCGAAACCCATCAAAACCCAGCGCTCGAGGACAGGAACACGACCATGGAGCTCGGCATCATCGGCAGCGGCAACATCGGCGCAGCCATCGCCCGCCTGGCCACGGCCGCCGGCATCGACGTCGTTCTCGCCAACTCCCGCGGCCCGGCCAGCCTCACCGAGCTCGTCGCCGAACTCGGCCCCCGCGCCAGCGCCGGGACCACCGGGCAGGCCGCCGGCGCCGGGGAGGTCGTCGTGCTCTCGGTGCCGCTGCCCGTCGCCACCTCGATCGACCCGGACCTGCTGGCCGGCAGGATCGTGCTGGACACCAGCAACTACTACCCGTTCCGCGACGGGCGCATCCTCGCACTGGACCGCAACGAGACCACCACCAGCGAACAGGTGCAGGCCCACCTGTCGAACAGCCGGCTGGTCAAGGTCTTCAACAACGTCCTGGCCCACCACGTCCCCCAGCTGGCCCGCCCCACCGGCGCGGCGGACCGCAGCGCCCTGCCGCTGGCCGGGGACGACGCACCGGCGAAGGCGGCCGTGGCCGCGCTGGTGGACCGCCTCGGCTACGACACCGTCGACGCCGGTCCGCTGGCCGACAGCTGGCGCTTCGAGCCGGAAGCCGGCGCCTACACCCGGATCTACCTGGCCGACCCCACCGTCCCGGCCGAGGAGGTCCCGCGGGCGCCCGGCGCGCCGCTGCCGGCTGCCGCGCTGCGCCGGGCCCTGGCCGCCGCCGTGCGCGTGGACGTCGCCGAGCGCGCGTTCTGACGGCTCGCCCGCCGGGGCGCCGCGCGGAGGGGCTCAGGCCCGCGGGGAGCCGCAGTCGACGGAGGTGGGCGGCGGGAGCGGTTCGCCCACCAGCGGCGGCAGCCCCCCGGCGGGCGGGCAGACGGCGTCGGTGACGAGCAGGCCGTAGCGGCGCCAGGCGTCGGGCGCCTCCGCGCGGGAACGGTCGGCGATCGAGCCGATCATGGAGGTGACGACCTGGACGTCGTCGGCGGCGAAACCCTCCCGCAGCGCCCCCTCGGCCCGGGCGCGCTCCACCACCGCGGTGACGACCTCGCGCAGGCGGGCGCGCAGCTCCAGGGCCTCGGCCGTCTGCGGCGCGGCGCGCAGCACGGCCGTCGACAGCGACCGGTCGCCGGCCCGCAGCGCCATGGCCCCCAGCAGGTACTCGCGCAGCGCCTCGCGGCCGGTCGGGAGCGCCGCAGCCCGGTCGGCCAGGGCGAGCAGCGTCTCGAACTTGTCGGCCACCAGCCCGCCCAGCAGCGCGTCCTTGTCAGGGAAGCGCCGGTAGACCGTGCCGACCCCGACCCCGGCCGCCTCGGCCACGTCGTGCAGCGTGACGTCGAGGCCGCGCTCGGCGAACAGCCGACGGGCGGCGTCGACGACGAGGGCCCGGTTGCGGGCGGCGTCGGCGCGCAGGGGGCGGACGGCGGTCGAGCTCACCCCCCGATCGTACCCGCGGAGGCGGGAACAAGTGGACGCGCTGCGTCCGGTTGCGTGTAGGCTGACGGAAGCGGACGCACGACGTCCGCTTCACGCCGGCCCGACCGCTCGCCGGCACCTCGAACACTGGAGGGCTCCGTGAGCTCCGACACCCCCGCACGCACGGCACCGGCGGCGCACACCCCGCAGCACCCCGGGGAGCAGCGACCCGGGAAGCAGCACCCCGCGCACGCCGCCGCCCCGGACCACCGCTGGCTGGTGCTGGCCGTCATCGGCATCGCCCAGCTCGCGGTCGTCCTGGACGCCACGATCGTCAACATCGCCCTGCCCTCGGCCCAGCGCGACCTCGGCTTCGCCGACAGCCAGCGCCAGTGGGTCGTCACGGCCTACTCGCTGGCGTTCGGCTCGCTGCTGCTGCTCGGCGGCCGCCTCGGCGACCTGTTCGGCCGCAAGAACACCTTCCTCATCGGGCTCGCCGGGTTCGCCGGCGCCTCGGTGGTCGGCGGCCTGGCCCAGGACTTCGGCCAGCTCGTCGCCGCCCGCGCCCTGCAGGGCGTCTTCGGGGCGCTGCTCGCGCCCTCCGCCCTCGCCGTGCTGACGACCACGTTCACCGACCCCAGGGAGCGGGCCCGCGCGTTCGGCGTCTTCGGCGCCATCGCCGGCTCCGGCGCCGCGACCGGCGTCCTGCTCGGCGGCGTGCTCACCGAGTACACGACGTGGCGCTGGTGC
Organism: Kineococcus vitellinus; assembly: GCF_009906315.1. Lineage (GTDB taxonomy): Bacteria > Actinomycetota > Actinomycetes > Actinomycetales > Kineococcaceae > Kineococcus > Kineococcus vitellinus. Next base: position 11,881 of record NZ_JAAALL010000115.1, read on the forward strand.
CTGTACGTCAACGTCGTCTTCGCCGTCGTCGGCGTCGCCGGCGCGCTGGCGTTCATGCCCCGCTTCGCCCGCGGACCGCGTCCGCGCCTGGACGTGGCCGGCACGGTGACGATCACCCTCGGCCTCGTCGGCATCGTCTACGGGTTCTCCTCGGCCGAGAGCGCCGGGTGGACGGACGCGGTGACCATCGCCTCCCTCGCGGCCGGCGTCGCGCTCGTGGCCCTGTTCGTCCTCGTGGAGTCCCGCGCGGCGCACCCGCTGCTGCCGCTGCGGATCGTCCGCGACCGCGACCGCGGTGGCGCGCTCGTCGCGATCGGCCTCGTCGGGGTCGCGATGTTCGGCATCTTCCTGTTCCTCACCTACTACCTGAACCAGACGCTGCGGTTCTCCTCGCTGCAGACGGGGTTGTCGTTCCTGCCCATGCCGTTCTCGATCATGGCGGCCGCGACGCAGATCACCCCCCGGCTGCTGCCGCGGGTGGGGCCGAAGGTCCTCATCAGCACCGGCGGCCTGCTGGCCGCGGCCGGCGTCCTGCTGTTCCTGCGCACCGAGGCCGACAGCACCTGGGCCGGGACGGTCCTGCCCGCCCTCGTGGTGACCGGCCTGGGCATGGGCCTGATCGTCTCCTCGGCCATGAACACCGCGACCAGCGGCGTGGCCCGCGAGGACGCCGGAGCCGCCGGCGCCAGCGTCAACACCTTCCAGCAGATCGGCGGTTCCATCGGCACGGCGCTGCTGTCGACGGTCTTCGCCGGCGCCGTCTCGCGCCACGGCGGGGACCCCGCCGAGGCCGTCCTGCACGGCTACCACGTGGCGTTCGCGGGCGGGGCGATCGCGCTCGTCCTCGTCGCGCTGGTCGCCGGGGGCGTGGTCAACCGGCACGCGGTGCGCCAGGAGCGCCTCGCCGGTCTCGCCGCGGTCCCGGCCCCCAGCACCGCCCACTGACGACACCGGGCGCACCGGCGAGGCCGGTGCGCCCGGTGT
>NZ_JAAALL010000116.1 GCF_009906315.1 Kineococcus vitellinus
CCGCTGGCCGCCCGGCTGCCCGGCTCGCTGCGCCGCGCCGAGGACGCCGTCGCCGACGCGCTGGCCGAGGCCGAGCGGGCCGCCGGGGTCCTCGCGGCCCGCGTCGCCGACGAGCAGCGCGCCGAGGCCCGGCGCGAGGCCGAGCGCGCGGGCGCGGGAGCCGCGTGGTGACCCGCCTGGTCGAGATCAACCCCGAGGCCGTGCGCGGCGTCCAGCGCGACGTCAGCGCCACCCGCGACGCCCTGCAGAGCGGACTGGGCCCGCTGCGGCGCGCGGCCGCCGACCTCGGCGTCGCCCTCGGCGGCTTCGACGAGGCCCTGGGGGTGGCCGACCGGCTGGGCACCGCCGTGCTGCCCGTGGTGCGCGAGCACGCCCGCCGCGCCGAGGACCTCGCCGCGCTGCGCTGGTCCGGCGACTTCGGCGCCACCATCCCCGTCGTCGACGTCGAGGCACCGGGAGCGGGCGGGGCGGGCACCGCGCCGCACCTGAGCGCCACCGCCGGCGGCACGCGGGTGAGCTGGGCGGCGACCTCCGCGCAGGAGGAGGCCGCCGACGCGCACGAGGCCGCCGCCGCGCGCAGCGTCTCCGACTGGTTCGGCGACCGCTGGTCCGACCTGACGGCCGCCGTCGACGAGGGCGCCGACCGGATCGCGTCCACGCTCTCCTCGGCGTGGAGCGCCACCCGCGACGGCGTCGCCGAGGCCGTCGGCGCCATCGGCGACCGGTGGCGGGAGAGCACCGCCGCCGCCGGCGCCTGGGTCGACGGGAACCTCGACGGCGTGCGCGACTGGATCGGCGAGCACGTCGGCGCCTTCCGCTGGCTGGCGCAGGCGCTGCGCGTCGCCGGCTGGGTCGTCGTCGTGGTGGGCGTCGTGCTCACCGTCGCCGGCGCCGTCGTCGGCGCGCTGGGCGGAGACGAGGGTGAAGCCGGCGACCTGCTCGACACCCTCGCCGACTGGGGCGAGGGCACGATCGACGGCCAGGAGCTCGTGCAGCGCGGTGCCCTGGAGCTCGGCACCGCCGCGAGCACCTGGCTGGGCGTGGGGGCGGTCGTCAAGGGCGGCCAGGCGCTGCTGCAGCACCTGCCCCCCTCGTGGGTGGCGCGGGCCGGCGAGTGGCTGCGCGAGCTGACCGGCCGGCGCACCGACCCCACGCGCAGCGGGGCCGGGGCGGGCAGCGGCTGGGTGCGCGGCGGGGAGGTCCGGCTCACCGAGCGCGAGGAGGCCTACGGCCTGGACGTCGGCGACGGCGGCAGGGCCGAGCAGGCCGACTCCCTCGTCAAGGACGTCAGCCCCTCCGTGGCCGCGCTGGGCGGGGACCCGGCGCGGCGGTGGGGCGTCGACCCGGTCAGCGGGGACCCGCTGACCCAGGCGGAGTGGGCCGCCCGCTACCTGCGCGAGGACGGCTCGATCCGCTGGCCACCGGACGGCGGCGCCGTCGCCCGCAGCCGGGTCTTCTACGACGACCCGGCGGCGTTCACGAAGGCCTACGGCGACGCCTTCGACCGCATCGGCGGGGAGGGGGGCGGTTTCCTCGGCGTCCCGCCGGGGACCCCCTACGCGCAGCGCTCGCTGGCGCCGTACTCGCTGGGGGCCGACGCGCACGCGTACACCTTCACCGGCAAGCTGCCGGAGGACGTCCGCATCGAGGTGTCGAGGATCGCGCCGGCGTTCGGGCAGCCCGGCGGCGGGGTCCAGGCCCGGTTCGTCGACCCGCACGGCGAGGAGTACTCGGTGGAGTGGCTGAAGGGGAAGGGAGTGCTCCGGTGAACGGACCACGGATCGACGGCGCCGTCGCGCGCTTCGCGCAGGAGGCCGGCACCCCGCTGGAGGAGCGCGCCGGCCGGGTGGAGTTCGGCGACCCCGAGGTGCGCCACACCGTCTCCCGCGAGGGGGAGGACGTGGTCGTGACCCGCAGCAGCCGCGGCCGCGAGCAGGTGGAGCTGCGCACGGACCACGCGGGTGCCGCCGACCGCTACCTGCTGCACCTGCTGGGCTCGTCCTGGCGCTCGGCGCGCTCGCTGCCGAACGCGCTGTTCGACGACCTGCCGCCCCTCGGGGAGGGCTTCAGCACCACCCGGCCCGAGCGGGCCCGCGTGACGCTGCACTGGCGGGAGGGCGGCCGCGGCTTCAGCGCCGCGCGCCTGCGACCGGACGAGGAGAAGGTGCTGGCCCACCTGCTGCGGCACGCCACCTCCGAGATCGAGGACGCCTACCGCGACACCAGCGGCCGGCGGCCCCTGCCGCTGCCGACCCCGCCGGGGCGGTGACCCGGTGCGGCGCCGACCCGTCGACGACCCGGCCGCGACACCCGTCGCCGTCGTCGGCGACATGTTCGACCTGTACCTCAGCGACTTCGACTACGACGAGGCCGTGGTGCACCTGCGCACCCTGGGGCTGCGGCGCCCGGACCTGCTGCGCCGCTACGTCGACGCGCTGGAGTCCCTCCTCGCCGATCCGCCGCCCCTCGACGCGACGCTGGTGTGGCTCGTGGAGGGGAACGCGGGCACCAGCCTGGACGAGGCCACCGACGCGTGCGCGCTGGCGTGGATCCGCGCCTTCGCCGACGACCACGTGCGCCCGCTGGTCCGTGAGCTGGAGCGGGAGGGGCGACTGCCCTGACGGCGCCGCCCCTGCCGCTCCCGCAGCCGCGCTCAGGAGCCCGTGCGCTCCAGCACGACGACGGGGATCTCGCGCGAGGTCCTCGTCTGGTACTCGTCGTAGTCCGGCCACACCTCGGCCATCCGCGCCCACATCGTGGGCTTCTCCTGCGGCGTCGCGACGCGGGCGCGGGCGCGGAAGCGCTCGCCCTTGACCTGCACCTCGACGTCCGGGTCGGCCTGCAGGTTGAGGAACCAGGCCGGCGGGGCGTCGGTGCCGCCCTTGGAGGCCACGACGAGGAGCGCGCCCTCGTGCTCGCGGAAGATCAGCGCGTGCGAGCGCTGCTCGCCGGACTTCCGGCCCTTCGTGAACAGGAGGAGGATCGTCGTCCCGTTCTTCCAGAGGTAGCCGTCCTCGCCGTCCGTCTCCAGGTAGCGGGCGACGTGCGGGTCGCCGTGCAGGTCCATCGCGGTGCTCATGCCCCGACTCTAGGCCGGGTCGGCGGCCACCCGCCGCCTAGGATCCGCCCGTGCAGCTGCGACCCGGACACGTCCTGGACACCACGACCCTCGACGTGCCGGTGGAGGCGGTCCCCGCCGAGCAGGTCCTCGACGGGGCGCCGGCCACCGGCGCGGTCGAGCTCGGCAGCGTCGGCGGCGTCGAGCTGGGCGTCTGGGAGATGACCGCCGGCGGGATGCGCGACGTCGAGACCGACGAGGTGTTCGTCGTCGTGGCCGGCCGCGCCGAGGTCGTCGTCGAGGGCGAGGACGGCGACGGCCCGCCGCTGCGGCTGGCCCCCGGCACCGTCGGGCGCCTGCGCGCCGGCACGCGCACCCGCTGGAGCGTCACCGAACCGCTGCGCAAGGTGTACCTGCTGGGGCGCTGAGGCCCCGGCGCGGGTGCCGCTCAGCCCTTCACGGCGCCCGAGAGCATCCCGGCGATGAAGCGGCGCTGCAGGAACAGGTACAGCACGACGATCGGCAGCGCGACGATCGTCGCGGCCGCCGCGAGCAGCTGCACCTGGGTGGTGTGCTGGCCCTGGAAGAACGCCAGCCCCAGCGGTGCCGTGCGCCAGCCCTCGCCGGAGATCATCACCAGCGGCAGCAGGAACTCGTTCCACGTCCACATCGCCACCAGCAGGCCCATCGTCGCCAGCGCGGGGCGCGCGTTCGGCACCAGCACCCGCCACAGCAGCACCCGGTCGCCGGCGCCGTCCAGGCGCGCGGCCTCCAGCACGGAGACGGGGAAGGAGCGGAAGTAGTTGCGCATCCAGAACGTGCCGAACGCCAGCGACTGCGCGGTCTGCGGCAGCAGCAGCGACCAGTAGGTGTCCGTCAGCCCCCACCCGCGCAGGTCGTGGTAGAGCGGGATGACGAACGACTCCACCGGCAGCAGCAGCCCGAGGAGCACGACGTAGAAGAGCACCGAGCGGCCCGGGAAGCGCATCGTGGCGAACGCGAAACCCGCCAGCGTCGACAGCAGCCCCGTCAGCAGCACGACGCCCGCGGCCACGAGCACGCTGTTGACCAGGTACCGGGAGAACCCGCCCTGCTCCCAGGCCTGCGCGAAGTTGCCCAGCGACAGGCGCGAGGGCAGCTCGAAGCCGACGCGCAGCTCGCCCTCGGGCGTCACGGCCGACAGCAGCACCCCCAGCAGCGGCACGAGGGTGAGGACGGCGAACACCGCGAGCAGGACGTAGTTCGCGGTGGCCTCGGCCCGGCTGATCCGCACCTCAGTCCTCCTCGGCCGGCTGGACGCGGGCGATGACCAGCGACACGAGCAGGATGAGCAGCGCCAGCACGATGCCGATCGCGCACGCCGAGCCGACCTGGTTCGTCTGGAACGCCCGCTCGTAGGCCAGGTACGCCGGCACGGTCGTCGAGTCCCCCGGCCCGCCGCGGGTGGTGACGTAGACGAGGTCGAAGGTCTTCAGCGCCGCCACGACCGTCAGCGTGAGCGCCACCGCGATCTGCCCGCGGATCCCCGGCAGCGTCACCGCGAGGAACTCCCGCAGCAGCCCCGCGCCCTCCAGCCGCGCCGCCTCGTACAGCTCGCGGTCCACCTGCGCCGCCCCGGACAGGAACAGCACCAGGCACAGGCCCGTGCCGACCCAGCTGCCCACCAGGCCCACCGCCGGCAGCGCGGTGCCGAAGTCCCCCAGCCAGGAGCGGGCCGCCACCTCCAGCCCCACGGCGCGCAGCACCTGGTTCAGCAGCCCGTCCGGCGCGTAGATCGCCAGCCAGGAGGTCGCCACGACGACGGAGGCGACGACCTGCGGCAGGAACAGGACCGCCCGGAAGAACGCCAGCCCCCGCAGCCGCGCCGCCCGGCCCATGACCGCCGTCAGCAGCAGGCCCAGGAGAACCGGCAGCAGCGCGAAGAAGACGATGAGCACGAGCGCGTGCCCGAACGCGGCGCGGATGCGCGGGTCGGTCGCGATGTCGACGTAGTTGTCCAGGCCGACCCAGGTCGCCAGCGACAACCCGTTCCAGTCGAAGAAGGAGATCCACACGCTCTGCCCCAGCGGGTAGAGCAGGAAGACCCCCAGCACGGCCAGCGCCGGCGCCAGGTAGAGGTACGCCTTCCACTGCCGCCGCGGGCGCGGTCCCCGCCCGGGAGCGGACCGCGCGCCACCGCGCTCGCGGGCGAGCGCCCGGTTCCCCACGGCCACCGCTCAGCGGTCCTGCTGGAACGACTCGTAGTCCGCCTGCAGCGCCTGCGCGAACTGCTCCGGCGTGGACTGCCCGCCCGTCAGCTGCTGCACCGCACCGGTGAGGGTGTCGTAGAACGTCGGCGTGGCGTAGTCCAGGTAGGGCACCAGCCCACCGCCCTCGCTCACGGCCTGCCAGCCGGCGGCGATGTCGCCGGCCAGCGTCCCCTGCGGCGCCTGGTAGCCCTCGGGCGCGACGGCGGGCAGGTTGCCGGTGTCCACGAGGACCTGGCTCGCGGCCGCGTCCGTCACGAAGTCGACGTAGGCCGCGGCGGCGTTCGCGTTCGCGGTCCCCGCGGTGATGGACCACGCCAGCCCGACCCCGCCCAGCGTCTCCGGGGTGCCACCGGCACCCGAGAGCGCCACGAAGCCCACGTCGTCGCCCATCGCCTGCTGCAGCGTCGCCAGCTGCCAGGTGCCGTTGAAGAGGTGGACGCCCTCACCGCGGGCGAAGCGGGCGACCGCCTCGTCCTCGCCGATGCCGTTGTGGCCCTCCGGCAGGTAGCCCGCGTCCGCCCACTCGCGCAGCGTGCTCGCGGCGCGGACCACGTCCGGGTCCGTCCAGGCCCCGCCGGCGCTGGAGACGAGGTCGGCGGCGGCCTTCCCCCCGGCCGTCGCGGCCAGCACGGCCCCGAAGAGGTGGATGCCGGGGCTCTTGTCGGCGTCGCCGTACTGGATCGGCAGCTGCCCGGCCGCGGCGATCGCCGGCAGGCTCGCCGCCAGCTCCTCCAGCGTCGTCGGCGCGCTCAGCCCCAGCTGCTGCAGCAGGCCCTTGTTGTAGTAGACGCCGACGATCTCGCCGGTGGAGGAGACGCCGTAGAGGTTCCCCTCCCGCCACGTGCGCCCGTCCTCGCTGAAGGAGTTCAGGCTGAGCAGGTCGGCGGGGAAGCGCTCCTGCCACCCGTAGGAGGCGTCCCACGGGCCGACGGGCTGCAGCAGGCCGGCCTCGACGAAGGCGCCCATGTCCGGGTAGCCCTGGTTGGCCTGCACGACGTCGGGGGCGTCGTCACCGGACAGCGCGAGCCGCAGCGTGGTCTTGAGGTCCTCGAAGGAGCGGCTGACGCGCTCGATCGTCACGTTCGGGTACTGCTGGGAGAACCGCTCGTTGAGCTGCTGCGTCGCCGCGTCGATGCCCTCGTCGGTGTTCTGGTCCCACACGGTGAGGGTGATCTCGCCCAGCGAGGCGATGTCGGTGGACACCGGCGCCGAGCTCGTCGTCTGCGCGCCGCCGCCGCTGCCGCCGGAGGAGCCGGGGGTGCAGCCGGCCGCGCCGGCGGCTCCGGCCGCGGCGAGCCCGAGCAGCACCGATCGCCGGGCCGGGGGGTTCGAGCGTGCGGTCACTGGTCCTCCTGGAGGTCTCGGGCACCGGCCAGCGCCCAGTCGTGGATGACGTCGAAGTCGCCGTCGGGTCGGCGCTCCCGGAGGAAGGAGAGCACGTCCGCGGGGTGCGGTGCGCTCGCGGCCCCGCCCAGCGAGCGCACGGACAACGACGCCACCAGGCCCGCGAAGCGGACGCGGGTGGGCAGGTCCCAGCCGAGCGTCGTGGCGCTCATGAGGCCGGCGACGAAGACGTCGCCCGCACCGGTGGGGTCCAGCGCCGCCACCGCGACCGCGGGTTCCTCCACCTGCTCGCCGGTGGCGGCGTCGACGGCGAGGCTGCCCCGCGCGCCCCGGGTGACGACGACCGTGCCGACGCGGTCGGCGAGGAGCTTGGCGGCGGCCGCGGCGTCGTCGGTGCGGGTGTAGTTCACCGCCTCGACCTCGTTGGGGACGAACACGTCGACCTGCTCCAGGCGCTCGAGCACCAGCGGCGACCACTCGTGGCTCGCGTCCCAGCCGACACCGCCGAAGACCGTCGTGCCCGCCGCGCGCAGCCGGGAGACCCACTCGGGCAGCTCCTCGGCCAGCCCGACGTGGCAGGTCGTGGCGGTCGGCAGCCGCCCGGGCCAGGTGGCCGGGACCCGCGTGCCGGGTTCCTCGTAGGTGATGAAGCTGCGCTCGTGCTCGTCGGTGACGGCGACCGTGACGGCCGTGCGCGCGCCGGGTGCGCGCCGCAGCCAGCGCAGGTCCAGGCCCGGTTCGGCGGCCAGCAGCCGGGTGAGCTCGTCGCCGAAGACGTCGCGGCCCACCACGGCCAGCAGGCCCGTGCGGCTGCCGAGGCGCGCGGCCGCGACCGCGCGGTTCGCCGTGCCGCCCGGGCTGAGGACGAAGCCGTCGGCGAACACCTCCGCGCCCGGCGCCGGCAGCGAGGACCCCGAGAACACCAGGTCGCAGAAGAGGCGGCCGGCGAGCAGCACGTCGAGGTCGGCCACGGCGCTCCCTCCTCCTCGGACCGCCGTCGGTCGACGGCACGGTCCGGCGAGCATGCCCGCCGCTGCACGCTCTTGCAAGGCGTTGCACGCGCCGCGCGTGTTCCGGGCCCGCCTCGTGCTCGACCTTGGCGGGGTCTGCGCGACGTTGCTACGGTCGCCGGGTGATCTCGAGCGAGCGGCGTCGACGCATCGTCGCCGCCGTGCACGCCGACGGCGCGGCCAGCGTCCGGCGGCTCGCCGAGCAGCTGCAGGTGAGCGAGTCCACCATCCGCCGCGACCTCGAGCACCTCGACCGCGACGGCGAGCTGCTGCGCACCTACGGCGGCGCCCTGGCACCCGGCGGCGGGCAGCGCCCCCGGGCCGCCGACGCCGGGGAGTCGCCGTTCGCGGTGGAGCGCGAGCAGCACGTCGAGCTCAAGGAGCGCGTCGCGGCGCGCGCCGCCGGCCTCGTGCGCGACGGCGACGTCGTCGTCCTCGACATCGGCACCACCACACCGCTCGTCGCCCGGCACCTGCGCGGCCGCGACGTCACCGTCATCACCTCCAACCTCGGCGTCCTCGACGAGCTGCGCGGCGACGGGGCGGTGCGCCTCGTCGTGCTCGGCGGCGTCCTGCGGCGCAACTACCAGACGCTCGTGGGCTCGCTCGCCGAGGCCGCGCTGCGGCAGGTCAACGCGGACCTGGTGCTGCTCTCGTGCACCGGCGTCAAGCCCAACGGCCGCGTCGTGGACAACATGGCGGTCGAGACGCCCGTCAAGCAGGCGATGATCGAGGCGGCCGAACGCCGCGTGCTGCTGGCCACCGAGGTGAAGTTCCCCGGGCAGGGGTCCTACCGGCTCTGCTCCCTCGCCGACGTCGACGTCCTCGTGACGACGGACGGTGCTCCCGAGACCACGACGAACCTCTGCCGGGAGGCCGGCGGGAAGGTGATCAGAGCATGAAGCTGTGCATCCTCGGCGGCGGCGGGTTCCGCACCCCCTACGTCTACCAGGCCCTGCTGCGCGACGAGGGGTCCCCGCGCGTGGAGGAGGTGGCCCTGCACGACGTCGACACCACCCGGCTCGAGGGCATGGTGCGCATCCTGCGCCAGCTGGCCCAGGGGTTCCCGGACGCCCCCCGCCTGGTCCCCACCACCGACCTGTCGGCCGCCCTGGCCGGCAGCGACTTCGTCTTCGCCGCCGTCCGCATCGGCGGGCTCCGCGGCCGCTGCTGCGACGAGCGGGTCGCCCTCGACCGCGGCGTCCTGGGCCAGGAGACCACCGGGCCGGGCGGCATCGCCTACGCGCTGCGGACCGTGCCGTTCATGCTGGACGTGGCGCGGCGCACGCGCGAGCTCGCCCCGCAGGCCTACTTCCTCAACTTCACCAACCCGGCCGGCATCATCACCGAGGCGATGCAGTCGGTCCTCGGCGAGCGCGTCCTCGGCATCTGCGACACCCCCTCCGGGCTGGGCCGGCGCATCGCCGGGCTGCTCGGCCTGGACCCCGGGCGGGTCCAGGTGGACTACGTCGGGCTGAACCACCTCGGGTGGATGCGGCGGCTGCTGCACGACGGGGTGGACGTCCTGCCGCGGCTGCTCGCCGACGACGCGGCGCTCGACGTCCTGGAGGAGGGGGTCGTCTTCGGCCGGGACTGGCTGCGCACGCTGGGCGCGGTGCCCAACGAGTACCTCTACTACTACTACTCCAACCGCGAGGCGGTCGCCTCCATCCGGGCCGCGCAGGAGACGCGCGGGGAGTTCCTGCTGCGCACCCAGGGCAGGTTCTGGGAGGACCTGCAGCACGCCGGCGACGGCGCCGCGCAGCTGTGGCGGGACACCGTGAGCGCGCGCAGCGCCAGCTACATGGCCGAGGCCAAGGGCGGGGAGCAGGGCGCTCCCGCGCACTCCGAGCAGCCCGAGCTCGACCCGGCGCAGCAGGGCTACGCCGGCGTGGCGCTCGCCGTCATGGCGGCCGTCAGCCGCGACGAGCGCGCGACGATGATCCTCAACGTCCGCAACGGCGGCACCATCGCCGGGCTGCCCGACGACGCGGTCGTCGAGGTGCCGACCACCGTGGACGCGAACGGCGTGCACCCCCTGACCACGTCCGCACCGGACCTGCACCAGCTGGGGCTCATGCAGCAGGTCAAGGCCGTCGAGCGGCACACCATCGCCGCCGCCGTCCACGGCGACCGGCAGGAGGCGCTGCGGGCCTTCGCCCTGCACCCGCTCGTCGACTCCGTCGCGGTGGCCCGCGAGCTGCTCGACGGCTACGTCGAAGCCCTCCCGGAGGTGGCGCAGCTCTTCCGCTGACTCAGGTCAGGCCGTAGCGGGCGCGCCAGGCGGGGTCCGCGGCGGCCCCCCAGCTGCCGTCCGGGTTGGGCGTGTTCTCCCGCGCCAGGTCGCGCGCGAGCCGGTCGATGACGTAGGCCAGGTCGATGCGCGTCAGCACGCTCTGGGGCAGGGCGCGCTCGCCGTGGACGGCGCCGACCAGCGCACCCGTGACGGCGCTCACGGCGACGGGGTGCGGTGCGCCGGCCGCCAGCGCCAGCGCGGCGGGTGCCTGCCGGCGGCCGGGGTGGCTGAGCAGGCAGTAGGTGGCCGCCCACAACGTCGCACCGGAGGACCCGTCGTGGGCACCGGAGCGCAGCACCACCCGCGAGGCCGGGGCCTCGCGGGCGGCGCGCACGGCGTCGTCGGCGACGGCGACGGCGCCGAAGTCGACGCCCTGCAGGATCGCCGTCCGGATGCCCTGCCCGACGGCGAGCACCGCGTCGCCGGTCTCGAGGGCGGCGCCGGCCAGCAGGACGGCCAGGGCCGCCGGGCCGAAGGAGCGCTGACCGTGGGTGAGGGCCGCCGAGTCGATGGCCGAGGCCACGGCCGTCGCCGGGTCGCGCACCACCTGCGCGGCCAGCGGCAGCGCACGGGCCAGGGCGTGCCAGCCGTCGGCCGTCGTCACGGGGTCGGTGCGCGTGCCACCGCTCCCGGTCGCGAGACCGCGGACGGTGTCGGCGGCGCTGCCCGCCGTGCTCGTCAGCAGCGGCACGTCGTCGAGCCACGCCGCCCCGTCGGCCGCCGAGCGGCCCGAGGACCACACGCGCGCCCACCGGCGGTAGGCCTCGAGCAGGTCGAGGCGCGCGTCGGCCGAGCCGGTGACCGAACGGCGCAGCGACGTGCGGATGCTCGCGGCGGCCGTGAAGCAGGCGAGCTGCGTGGCGACGCCGTGCTGCAGCACCCCACCCGTGACCGGAGCACCGGTCCCGAGCACCTCGCCCACGGCGAGGCCGTGCAGCAACCCGCGCACCCGCGGACCCGCCTGTGCGGTGCCCGCTCCCGGCGGGAGCGCTGGTCCCGCGTGCCGTCCCTCGTCCACGAGGAGGAGTTCGACCCCTCGGGGTCGCGGGTGGAGGCGGGGACGCCCGAACCACCCGGTTGGCTGCGGCCGCCCGGCGGGTGCGCCGGTGCCCCTCACCGGGGCCGCGGAACCGCCCGCTCGGCCGCCTCGTAGTCGCCGGCGGCGGCCGAGAGCCGGCCGGCGAGGTCCTCCAGCCCCTCGCGGGCACCCTGCGCGGCCCACCCCAGGGTGTCGAAGAACGCGTGCACCGCGTCCAGCGCCCGCCCGCAGGACCAGGCCGACGCGGCGTCCGCGGCGCCGGCCAGGGCTCGGTCCCGCGCGCGGGCGGTGGCGGCGTCCGCGCGCAGGGCCGCGGCCGCGGCCTGCAGCTCCTCGGTGGTGACGGTGACCCGCACGGTGCGGCTCCTTCCTCTCGGCAGCGACGCTAGCGAGCCGCCGGAGCCGGGAGCCCGCTGTCCACAGCTCTCCGCCTCGGAGCCGACGTCCACGAGGGAGTACAGTTGAAGCTGCAATCACTTGGAGGACTGATGCCGCTGCCCGACCGTCGCCTCGACCTGGGCTTCCTGACCTTCGTCCCTGACCACGGGGGCCCGGGTGGTCCCGCCGCCGCCCTGCGCGACGGCCTGCGCCTCGTGCAGCACGCCGAGGGCCTGGGCTACGACTCCGCGTGGGTGCGGGTGCGCCACCACGAGCCCTTCCTGTCCTCCCCCATGACCTTCTTCGCCGCGGCCTCCCAGGTGACGGACCGGATCCACCTGGGCACGGGCGTCATCCCCATGCGGTACGAGGACCCCGTCCGGCTGGCGGAGGACGCGGCGACGGTCGACCTGCTCAGCGGCGGCCGCTTGGAGCTCGGCCTCAGCAACGGCATCCCCCCGCTGGCAGCCAGCCTCGACGTCATCCACGGCGCGTCCCCGCGCGGCTTCGCCGGGGAGGCCCAGCACCGCCTCGAGGTCCTGCGGGCCGCGATCGCGGGGCAGCCGCTGGCCAGGGCTGCCGCCCAGTACATGGACGTCCCCGCCGGCGGTGAGCTCGTCGTGACGCCGCACGCGGCCGGCCTCAGCGACCGCCTCTGGTACGGCGCCGGCAGCGAGCGGACCGCCGTCCGCGCCGGCGAGCAGGGCTTCGACCTGCAGGTGTCCACCCTCAACACCGAGGAGACCGGGGAGGCCTTCGACGTCGTGCAGGCGCGTCAGATCCGCAGCTACCGCAAGGCGTTCGCCGGTGCCGGTCACGAAGGACGACGCAGGGCGCGCGCGTCGATCGGGCGCATCGTGCTGCCCTTCCTGGACGCCCGGGACGAGCAGGTGCACCACGACTTCGTCGAGGGGTACCGCGCGGGGATGACCGACGACGGACGACCGACGGGCGACTCGCCCTTCCCCGTCCGCTACAGCCCGATCCTCAGCGGCGACCCGGACTCCATCGTCGAGCGACTGCTGGCCGATGCGGCCCTGCCGGAGACCGACGGCCTCGTCATCGTCCTGCCCGCCGAAGGCGACGTCACGGCCCACGAGCGGGTGCTCACGATCGTCGCGGAGCGCGTGGCGCCCCACCTCGGCTGGACGGCGGCCTGAAGCACGCCGCTCCCGCGCATCGTCCGCAGCGCTGTGGACGATGCCGGGCCAGTCGGACATGCCCCACGCGAAGATGCACCGGACATGGGTGAGGGCCCGCACCCCCCACCAGGGGGTACGGGCCCTCACACCACTCCACACAAAGGAGTGGCCGGCGGTGTCCTACTCTCCCACCCAGTCTCCCGAGCAGTACCATCGGCGCTGGTGGGCTTAGCTTCCGGGTTCGGAATGAGACCGGGCGTTTCCCCACCGCTATGACCACCGGACCACAC
>NZ_JAAALL010000117.1 GCF_009906315.1 Kineococcus vitellinus
GTGCTCTACGCCGAGGCCGACGGGGCGACGTCCTCGGCGTAGAGCACCACGCGCATGCGCAGCTGCGCCGAGGAGGAGATGAGGTCCAGCTGCTCGCGGGTGGCCCTGCCCGGGATGGACACCGAGATGTTGCGCCCGCCCTGGACCTGCACCTCCGCCTCGGCCAGGCCGGTGGCGTCGACGCGCTGGCGGATGATGTCGGCGGCGCGCTGCACCTGCTCCGGCGGCACCTCGGCCCCCTCGGTGGAGCGCGGGGTCAGCACCACCTGGGTGCCGCCCTCGAGGTCGAGCGCGAGGCCCGGTGTCCAGCGGGCCGTGCTCCAGATCGAGCCGGCCGCCACCGCTCCGAAGAGCGCGAGGACGACGAGGACCAGCACCACGAGGGTGCGGCCCGGGTGGGGTCGGCGGATCGGTGCGCCGCGGCGCACGCGGGGGGGCCCGCCGGGGGGCAGGGACCTGTCGTTGGACACTCAGAACCTCGGGACGGCGCTCACCGGGTGACGGATGTTCACCCGGTCAGCGCAAGCTTGTCACTGCTCGTGGACGACTGCTGTCTTATCAGTAATCACTGTGCCCGAGTGGCACCGCCGGGAGCGTCGTCGTCGCGCGGGGTCTCCTCCGGCTTGGCGAGGTTCAGGCCCCCGGGCGCCTGCTCCTGCGCCGACGGCGCCGAGGCGGCGGGAGCGTCCACGGCGGGGACGACGCGGGCGACGGCCCGGCGGGTCCACCGCGTGTGCAGGCCGGGGGCGATCTCGAGGACCACCACGTCCCCGTCCACCTCGACGACCGTGCCGAACATGCCGGAGGTCGTCATGACCTCGGCGCCCGGACCCACGTTGCTCTGCATCTCCTGCTGCGCCTTGCGCTGCTTGTTCGTCCGGCTGAACATGAAGACCAGCAGGGCGACCATGATCAGCAGGAAGACCAGCTGGCTGCTGCCACCACCCACGACAATCCCTCTCCGCGCCGGCGGGAACGACGGCTCACCGGCGCCTGCGCCGGCCTGGTGCCGGCACGGCCGGGCAACGGCGGAGGCGCCCGCGCGGTTCCGCGCGGGGCCGCACCGGGCACGACCTGCCCGGGGAGTCTAGACGGGTCACCCACCCGGCCCAGCGCTGCGGGCGGCGGCGGCGCGCCCGGCCCGGGCCTCCTCCGGCACCGCCGGCTCAGGCCTCGTCGTCGGCCGGTGCGTCCTCGTCGGCGGGCGCCTGCCAGCTCCCGCCCACCGGCGCGTCGCGCGGCGGGGTCAGCCCCAGGTGCGCCCACGTGGCCGGCAGCGCGATCCGCCCGCGCGGCGTGCGCCCCAGCAGGCCCTCGCGCACGAGGAACGGCTCGGCGACCGTCTCGACGGTCTCGGCCTCCTCCCCCACGACCACCGCGAGCGTGGACAGGCCCACGGGCCCACCGCCGAAGCGGCGGCACAGCGCGTCGAGCACCGCCTTGTCCAGGCGGTCCAGGCCCAGCTCGTCCACCTCGTAGACCTGCAGGGCGGCGCGGGCCGCGTGGCGGTCGACGATCCCCGAGCCGCGCACCTGCGCCCAGTCGCGCACCCGCCGCAGCAGCCGGTTGGCGATGCGCGGCGTGCCGCGCGAACGGCCGCCGATCTCGGCAGCACCCTCGGCGGTCAGCTGCACCCCCAGCAGGGAGGCGCTGCGGCGCAGCACCTGCACGAGCTCCTCGGGGCTGTAGTAGTCCAGGTAGCCGGTGAAGCCGAAGCGGTCGCGCAGCGGCGCCGGCAGCAGCCCGGCGCGGGTGGTCGCCCCGACGAGGGTGAACTTCGGCAGCTCCAGCGGGATGGCCGTCGCACCGGGCCCCTTGCCGACGACGACGTCGACCCGGTAGTCCTCCATGGCCATGTAGAGCATCTCCTCCGCCGGCCGGGCCATGCGGTGGATCTCGTCGAGGAAGAGCACCTCCCCCTCGTCCAGCGAACTCAGCACCGCGGCCAGGTCGCCGGCGTGCTGGATGGCCGGGCCGCTGGACTGGCGCAGCGGCGCGCCCATCTCGGAGGCCACGATCATCGCCAGCGTCGTCTTGCCCAGGCCGGGGGGGCCGGAGAAGAGGACGTGGTCGCTGGGCGCCTTGCGCGCCTTGGCCGCGTCCAGCACCAGCGACAGCTGCTCGCGCACGACCTTCTGGCCGACGAACTCGTCCAGCCCGTGCGGGCGCAGCGCCGACTCGGCGGCGCGCTCGTGCTCGTCGGCGCCCGAGGTCACCAGCCGCTCGCCCATCAGCGCCCCGACAGGTGGCGCAGGGCCGCGCGCAGCGTCGCGGCCACGTCGAGAGGGGCGGGGGCGGCGCCCGCCCCGTCGTGCGCGGGAGCGCCCGCCGGGTCGTCCGCGGAGGCGTCCCCGGTGACGACGTCGACGGCGTCCCCGGCCTGCTTGGCGGGGTAGCCGAGCCCGACGAGCGCGTCGACGACCTGCTGGCGGCGCACGTCCCCGGCCGGCGCCTGCTCGACGGGGGCGCTCGAACCGGCCCCCAGGGGCGGGCCGAGCCGGTCGCCGAGCTCCAGGCAGATGCGCTGGGCGCCCTTCTTGCCGATGCCCGGCACCCGCACCAGCGCCGCGTGGTCCTCGGCGGCCACGGCGGCGCGCAGCCCGTCGGGGCGGTGGACGGCGAGCATCGCCAGCGCCAGCCGCGGCCCGACGCCGGAGACGGTCTGCACGACCTCGAAGACCTCGCGCTCGTCGGCCTCGGAGAAGCCGAACAGCGTCAGGGAGTCCTCGCGGACCACCAGGGAGGTGTGCAGCAGCGCCTCCTCGCCGACCCGCAGCCCGGCGAGCGTGGCCGGGGCCGCCTGCACGAGCATCCCCACTCCCCCCACCTCCACGACAGCGGAGTCCAGCCGCACCGCGAGCACCTGCCCGCGCACCGACGCGATCACCCGTCCCCGTCCCTCCTCGCCGAACACCTGTACGAGCCGAGGCTAGCCAGGGGCTCCGACACGACCCGCCAGGCGCGCCGCCGGGGCCGGGGTGCAGAGTGCCGCCCGTGAGCCACGAGCAGCACGAGAACCCCCGCCAGAACGTCACCTTCGACGCCGACACCGAGACCGGCCACGGGCACGGCTACCTGCGCGTGCCCGCCTCCGGCAGCGGCCCGGGCGTCGTCGTCATCCAGGAGTGGTGGGGGCTGACCGACCACGTCGTCGCCGTCGTCGACCGCTTCGCCGACGAGGGCTTCGTCGCCCTCGCCCCCGACCTGTACGGCGGGCGCACCACGCACGACTCCGCGGAGGCCGCGCGCTTCCTCGCCGAGCTGCCGCCCGAGCGCGCCGCCCGCGACCTCGCCGGCGCCGTGGACCACCTGCTGTCCCTGCCGGCGACGACGTCCTCGACCGTCGGGGCGGTGGGCTTCTGCATGGGCGGCGCCTTCGTCCTCGCCCTCGCCGCGCAGCAGGGCGGGCGCATCGGAGCGGCGGTGCCCTGGTACGGCGTGCCGGGTCCGGACACCGACTTCACCGGCCTGCGCGCGGCCGTGCTCGGCCACTTCGGCGCCGAGGACACCTCGGTGCCGCTGGAGGCGGTGCGGGCCACGGAGGCGCGCATCCGCGAGCAGGCCGGGGCCGAGGTGACGATGCACGTCTACCCCGCCCCGCACGCCTTCTACAACGACGAGCGGCCCAACTACCGCCGCGAGAGCGCGGAGCTGGCCTGGGAGCGCACCACGGGCTTCCTGCGCGAGCACCTGTCCTGAGCACCCCCGCCGCCGACCCCGCCGCCCGCGGCGGGTCGGCGGCGGGGTGGGCGACGGGTCGGCGGGTCAGCGGCGGACGGGGGCGGTGCCGCGCGCGGCGCGGGCCGCCTCGGCGTAGCCGTTGCGGCGGCCGGTGACGAGCGCGGCGTGCGCGGCCGCCTCCAGCCGCGAGCTGGCCCCGCCGCGCCACAGGTGGCACAGCGCCAGCGCGAGCGCGTCGGCGGCGTCGGCGGGCCGCGGCGGGGCGTCCAGCCCCAGGATGCGGGTCACCATCGCGGTGACCTGCGCCTTGTCGGCCGTGCCCGAGCCGGTGACGGCCGCCTTGACCTCGCTGGGGGTGTGCATGGCGACGGGCAGCCCGCGCCGGGCCGCGGCCACCAGGACCAGGCCGGCGGCCTGGGCGGTGCCCATCACCGAGCGCACGTTGGACTGGGCGAAGACCCGCTCGACCGCGACGACGTCGGGGCGGTGCAGGTCCAGCCACTGCTCCAGGCCCTCGCTGATGGCCAGCAGCCGCGCCTGCACGGGGTCGGTGGCCGGGGTGCGCACGACGCCGACGGCGACCATCGAGGCCCGCCGGCCGGTGCGCACGGCGTCGACCACCCCCACCCCGCACCGGGTGAGACCGGGGTCGACCGCCAGCACGCGCACGACCCCCACGATCGCACGTGGCGCTCGCGGGGGCCGGGGCGGGCGCGCCGACAGGGGCGCGGGGTGCGCTCAGGCGTCCTCGAGGGCCGCCAGCACGTCGTCGGACACGTCGTGGTTGGCGAAGACGTTCTGCACGTCGTCGCAGTCGTCGAGCGCGTCGACGAGGCGGAAGACCTTCGCGGCGCCGTCGGCGTCCAGCGGCACCTGGACGCTGGGCACGAAGCCGGCGTCGGCGGAGTCGTAGTCGATGCCCGCGGCCTGCAGCGCCTCGCGCACGGCCACCAGGTCGGTCGGCTCGCAGACGACCTCGAAGGTGTCGCCCTGGTCGGTGACCTCCTCGGCGCCCGCCTCGAGGACGGCGGACAGCACGTCGTCCTCGGTGAGGTCGGTGCCCTCCTTGCCGATGACGACGACGCCCTTGCGGCTGAACATGTACGCCACGCTGCCCGGGTCGGCCATCGAGCCGCCGTTGCGGGTCATCGCCGTGCGGACCTCCATGGCCGCGCGGTTCTTGTTGTCGGTGAGGCACTCGATGAGCAGCGCCACGCCGTTGGGGCCGTAGCCCTCGTACATGATCGTCTGCCAGTCGGCGCCGCCGGCCTCCGCACCGGAGCCGCGCTTGACCGCGCGCTCGATGTTGTCGGCCGGCACCGAGGTCTTCTTCGCCTTCTGGATGGCGTCGTAGAGCGTCGGGTTGCCCGCGGGGTCGCCGCCGCCGGTGCGGGCGGCCACCTCGATGTTCTTGATGAGCCGAGCGAAGCTCTTGGCGCGCTTGGCGTCGACCACGGCCTTCTTGTGCTTGGTCGTCGCCCACTTGGAGTGGCCGGACATCTGCTTCCCTCCGCCGTTCGCTCGCTGTCTGTGCTTGTCGGTGCTCGTCGGTGCTCGTCGGTGCTGCGGTGCCCGCGCCGGGCGGGGCCTCAGGCCGCCGTCCGCGCCGCCGCGTCGCGGACCACGCCCACGAAGTAGCGGTGCACCCGGTGGTCCCCGGTGATCTCCGGGTGGAACGACGTGGCCACCAGAGCGCCCTGCCGCACCGCCACGATCCTACCCGCGGCCGGTCCCGCGCCCAGCCGGGCGAGCACCTGCACGCCCGCACCGGCCTCCTCCACCCAGGGCGCGCGGATGAAGACCCCCAGCACGGGCGGGCCCCCGCCGGTCACCTCCTCCAGCGGGAGGTCCTCCTCCCAGCTGTCGACCTGGCGGCCGAATGCGTTGCGGCGCACGGTGACGTCCAGCCCGCCGAGGGTCTGCTGGCCGGCGGCGCCGTCGAGGACGCGGTCGGCGAGCAGGATCATCCCGGCGCAGGAGCCGTAGACGGGCAGCCCGCCGGCGATGCGCTCGCGCAGGGCCTCGCGCAGCTCGAAGACCCGCAGCAGGCGGTCGATGGTGGTCGACTCCCCGCCCGGCAGCACCAGGCCGTCGACCGCGTCCAGCTCGCCGCGGCGGCGCACGGTCACCGCGCGGGCCCCGCCGGCCTCGAGGGCGGCCACGTGCTCGCGGACGTCGCCCTGCAGGGCGAGCACGCCGATCGTGGGCCGCCGGGCGGCGGGGGTCGCGCTGGTCACCGCGGCAGCGTAGGCGGGCGGGGTCAGCCGATGGGCCGGGGGTCCCCCACCCACCGCGGCGGCAGCTGCGCGAGGAGCGGCACGAGGTCCGGGGGGTAGAACGCGACGCCCGCGACCGCGAGGTCCCCAGGCACCCACCAGCGCCACCCGCTCACCGAGGTCCGCTCGAGGTCGGTCCAGCCGGCGTCGTCCACGGCGAAGCCGTCCCGCACCCGGTGGACGAAGAAGAGCTCCTCCTGGCGGCACCTCTGCCCGAGGAAGTCGAACTCCGCGCTGCGCACCCACACCGGCCCGTCGAGCAGCGCGGGGTCGACGACGAGGCCGGTCTCCTCGCCCAGCTCGCGGACGGCCGCCGCCCGGGCGTCCTCGCCGGGCGCGCGGCCGCCGCCGACGGTGAACCACCAGTCGGTGCCGGGCTGCGCCGGGTCCGACCCGCGCAGCAGCAGCACCCGTCCCGCGCCGTCGAGCACGACGACGCGGGAGGCGCTGCGGGTGCGCAGGCCGTCGGGCCCGCGGCCCCACTCCGGGCCGAGCGGGTCGGTGCTCACCGGCGGCGGTTCACCAGCCGCGCTGGGCCAGGCGGTGCGGCTCGGGGATCGCCTCCACGTTCAGGCCCACCATGGCCTCGCCCAGCCCGCGGGAGACCTTGGCGATGACGTCGGGGTCGTCGAAGAACGTCGTGGCCTTGACGATGGCCTCGGCGCGCTGAGCGGGGTTGCCGGACTTGAAGATGCCCGAGCCGACGAAGACGCCGTCGGCGCCGAGCTGCATCATCATCGCCGCGTCGGCGGGGGTGGCGATGCCGCCGGCGGTGAACAGGACGGTGGGCAGCTTGCCCGTCTCCGCGACCTCGCGCACGAGGTCGTAGGGGGCGGCCATCTCCTTGGCGGCCACGTAGAGCTCGTCGGGGCTCATCGAGCGCAGCCGGTTGACCTCGGCGCGGATGGTGCGCACGTGCGTGACCGCGTTGGAGACGTCGCCGGTGCCGGCCTCGCCCTTGGAGCGGATCATCGCCGCACCCTCGGTGATGCGGCGCAGGGCCTCGCCGAGGTTGGTGGCCCCGCACACGAAAGGCACGGTGAAGGCGTGCTTGTCGATGTGGTGGGCGTAGTCGGCGGGGGTGAGGACCTCCGACTCGTCGACGTAGTCCACGCCCAGCGACTGCAGGACCTGCGCCTCGACGAAGTGGCCGATGCGGGCCTTGGCCATGACCGGGATGGACACCGCGGAGACGATCGAGTCGATCACGTCCGGGTCGCTCATCCGCGAGACGCCGCCCTGGGCGCGGATGTCGGCGGGCACCCGCTCCAGCGCCATGACGGCCACGGCGCCGGCGTCGGCGGCGATCCTGGCCTGCTCGGCGGTGACCACGTCCATGATCACGCCGCCCTTGAGCATCTCGGCCATGCCGCGCTTGACGCGGGCGGTGCCGACCACGGGCCCGGCGGGGGTCCCGGTGGCCTGCTCGGTGCTCTCGGTGCTCACGTGACGTCCGCCTCGGCTTCGTGTGGGGGTTGTGGGGCACGCGCAGTGTACGAGCGCCCGCCACCCTCAGCCGTCGCCGCCGTCCTCGAAGTCCGCCGTCTCCGGCAGCCGCGCGTGCCCGGCCAGCCGCGCCCAGCGCACCAGGCGCTTGGCCCGCAGCCGCCGGGTCTGCACGACGGCGTCGTTGTGGAAGCGCCGGGCCAGCCGCACCCGGTGCGCGGCGTCGGCCACCCGCACCAGCCCCGGCCCGTCGCGCTCGGGCAGGGCGGCCGCGAGCGCCCGGGACAGGTCGCTCTCCACCCGCCAGCGCTCCGCGTCGTCGGTGTCGGTGGCGTCGCGCAGCGCGGGCGGGGTGCGCGGGGCGTCGAGGCTGGCGGTGGCGGCGTCGGCGAGCAGCAGCGAGGAGGCCGGGTCCAGCTCGCCCGACGTGGCGTACTCCAGCGCCGCCGACGCCCGGCGGGTGAGCTCGGCGTCCAGCGCGGCCCGGCTGGTCTCCACCCGCCGGTGCAGCCGGTCGACGCGCTGGGCCGTCGCGGACAGGTACCAGGCCAGCGCGCAGAGCACGAGCAGACCGGTCAGCGCCCAGGCGACGGCGCTCACGGCGGCGTCCTGCGCCGGGCCGCCGCCGGGCGGGCCGCCTCGCCGGCGCGCACCGTCTCGTAGACGGCGAGCACCTCGGCCGCCACCACCGACCAGTCGTAGCGGCGGGCGGCGACCTGCCCGGCCGCCGACAGCCGGGCCCGCTCGGCGGGGTCGGCGAGCAGCGCGAGGACGGCGTCCGCGGCGGCCCGGGCGTCCCCGGTGGGGAACAGCCGGCCGACCCGGCCGTCCTCGAGGACGCGGCGGAAGGCGCCGAGGTCGCTGGCCACGACCGCCGCCCCCGCGGCCAGCGCCTCCACCAGGACGATGCCGAAGCTCTCACCGCCGGTGTGCGGGGCGAGGTAGACGTCGGCGCCGGCCAGCAGCGACTCCTTGGCCCGGTCGTCGACCGCGCCGAGGAACTCCACCGCCGAGGGGTCGTCCAGCAGCGCCCGGGCCGCGTCCACGTCACCGCGGCCGGCGACGAGGAAGCGGGCGCCCGGGAGGACGGCGCGCACCAGCGGGACGACCTCGCACAGCAGCGGCAGCCCCTTGCGGGGCTCGTCGAGGCGGCCGACGAACGCGACGACCGGCCGCTCGGACGTCCCGCTCCACGCCGGCCGCCGCGGTGCCCGCGCGAAGGCGTCGGTGAACACGCCGTTGGGCACGACGACCGCGTCGCCGCCGACGTGCTCGACGACGGTGCGCCGGGCGTCCTCGCTGACCGCGATCCGGGCGGCGATCTTCTCCAGGCTCGGGCGCAGCAGCGGGTAGGCGGCCTGCATGGCCCGCGAGCGCAGGTTGGCGGTGTGGAAGGTGGCCACGACGGGGCCCTGCGCGGCCCACAGCGCCAGCAGCGAGGTGCTCGGCGCCAGCGGCTCGTGCACGTGCACGACGTCGAAGCGGCCCTCGGCCAGCCAGCGCCGCACCCGGGCCGCGGTCACCGGGCCGAAGGACAACCGCGCCACGGAGCCGTTGTAGGGCACCGCGACGACGCTGCCGCCGGGATCGGCGAACGCCGGCAGCGCGCCCTCGTCGTCGGCGGGGGCCAGCACGCGCACGTGGTGGCCGAGGCCGAGCAGGTGCTCGGCGAGGTCGCGCACGTGGAACTGCACGCCGCCGGGCACGTCGAAGGAGTACGGGCAGACGACGCCGATCCTCACGCCCCTCCCCCCGCGGCGGTGCGGGCCCGCGGCGCGAGGTCGGCCGCGAACACCGGCTGCAGGACGTGCCACTCCTCGGGGTGGGCGCGCACCGCGGCGGCCAGCACGTCGGCGCACTCCTGGGTCATGGCCGCGACGGCCGCCCGCCGCTGCTCGCGGGCGCTGCGGCCGGGCTCGGCGGGCGGCACCCGCACCCGCGGCCCGACCCGCACGACGAGCTCGCGCACCCCGGCGCGCACCTCGTGGTGCAGGACGAAGGGGAACAGCGGCGCACCGCCGGCCAGCGCGAGCGCGGCGGGGCCGGTGGCCATGCGGACCCGCTCGCCGAGGAAGTCGACCTCCACGCCGCTGGCGGACAGGTCGCGGTCGGCCAGCAGCGGGACGAGGGCGCCCTCGCGCACCCGGCGCAGCAGCGTGCGGAAGGTGGTGGGGTCGCCCAGCGGCAGCACCTCCACCCCCAACGAGCGCCGGAAGCGCACGAACTGCCGGTAGACGCCCTCGGGGCGCAGCCGCTCGGCGACGGTCACCACGGGCGCGAGCTCGGTGCTCGACCACGCGGCGGCGTGGTCCCAGTCGCCGAGGTGGCCGAGGAAGCCGACGGCGCCACGGCCCTCGGCCAGCGCCGCGCGCAGCTCCTCACCGCCCTCGAAGCGCACGGTGGCGACGATGCGCTCGCGCGTCAGGGCCGGCAGCCGGAAGGCGTCCAGCCAGTAGCGGGCGTAGCTGCGCAGCCCCGCGCGCACGAGCGCGTCCAGCTCCGCCGGGCCGGCCGCGGGCCGCGCCCGGCGCAGGTTGGCGCGCAGCTGCCGCACCCGGGGGCCGCCGCGCGCGGCGACGCGGTCGGCCAGGTGCTCGACCAGCGCGTCCGCCGGCCCCTCGGGCACGACCGCGGCCAGGCGCCAGCCGAGCCGGAACCCGGCGCCGACGAGGGCGTCGCGGGCTCGGCTCACGCGTCGGCGGCGGCCGCGGCCGCGAGGGCCTGCCGGCGCACCGTGGTCATGCGCTGCACGACGGTCACGAGGCTTGCCGCGGCGAGCAGCCCGAGGACCACCTGCAGGAAGACCAGCGGCACCCCCAGACCGGTGAAGGTGGCCCCGACCAGCACGGCCACCAGCCGGTCAGAGCGCTCCGCGATGCCGACGTCCGCCGTGAACCCGAGCCCCTCGGCGCGGGCCTTGGCGTAGGAGACGATGCTGCCCAGGACCAGGCACAGCAGCGCCAGGCCGGCGGTGAGGGGGTCGTCGCCGCCGTCCGGGCCGCCGCGCGCGAACCAGACGGCCAGGCCGCCGAAGACGGCGCTGTCGCCGAAGCGGTCCAGGGTGGAGTCCAGGTAGGCGCCCCACTTGCCCGAGCGGCCCGTCGCCCGGGCCATGATCCCGTCGAGGGTGTCGGAGAAGACGAAGAAGGTCACCGCGATCGAGCCCCAGAACAGGTGGCCCGTCGGGTAGAGCACGAGGGCGCTGGCGACGACGCCGAGGGTGCCGGCGAACGTGACCGCGTCGGGCGTGAGCCCCATCCGCAGCAGCAGGTGCGCCACGGGGGCGAGGACCTTGGTGATCACCGCGCGCGCGTACCTGTTGAGCATCGTCTCGTCGTTCGTCGGGGACCCGGGACGCCTCAGGGTAGCCGTCGGCGCCGCCCGCGCGGCCACGCGTCCCGACGGCGCGTCGACGCGGGCGCGGCCCGGCGGGGGCGCGCCCTCGCCTAGGGTCGCGCTGTGCTCCGCCTGTCGGCCCCCGCGCGCTGGTGGCGCACCGCGCTGGCCCTGACCGCGCTGGCCCTGCTCGTGGACGGCACGCTGCGCGGGAACGACGACCGCTGGCCCTTCGCGCCGATGTCGCAGTACGCCTTCGCCGTCGACCTGGACGGCGAGGTCCGCTCCACGCACGTGCGCGCGCTCACGGTCGAGGGCGCCGAGGTGGTGGTGCGGCTGTCCCCGGGCGGGGTGGGGCTGCGCCGCGCGGAGGTGGAGGGGCAGCTGGGCCGCTTCGTGGCCGACCCCTCGCTGCTGGAGGCGATCGCGGCCGCCCACGCGCGCCGCCACCCGGACGAGGCCCGCTACGCGCGCCTGGACCTGGTGCAGGACGTCAGCGGGCTGCGCGCCGGCAGCGTCACGGGCACCCGCACCGAGCGGCTGGCCACCTGGACGGTGCCGGACCCGGCGCACCCGATGGGCTGCTGCCGGTGAGCGCGGGCGCCCGCGCCGGCGCGGCGTGGCGCTCGTGGTGGTTCCCGGCGCTGCCGCTGCGGCGGGTGGCGCTGCTGCGCACGCTGCTGCACCTGTTCGTGGTCCTCGACGCCTGGCGCATCACCGCGTGGCCGCTGGCGCACGGGGACGTGCCCGCCGAGCTGTACCGGCCGCTGCTGCTCTTCCGGCTGCTGCACGTGCCCGCCCCGGCGCCGCCGGTGACGCACCTGGCGCTGGGGGTGCTGACGGCGAGCGCGCTCGTCGTGGCGGCCGGTCGCCTGCCCCGGCTGGCGGGCGCGGTCTGCGCCGCCGCGTACCTGTACTGGCTGGGCAACGCCTTCGGCTACTCGAAGGTCGACCACGACCACCTCGCGCTGCTGGTGGCGCTGTGCGTGCTGCCGACGGTCGGCGCGGCCCGCGGGGGCGGCGGGGAGCGCGCGGAGGGCGCGCGCAGCGAGGCGGCCGGGTGGGCGCTGCGCTGCGTGCAGGTGGCGGCGGTCTGCACGTACTTCCTGGCCGCGCTGGCCAAGGTGCGCTTCGGCGGGTGGGACTGGGCGGGCGGCGCGGTCCTCGCGTGGGCGGCCTCGCGCCGCGGCGGCGGGTTCAGCCGGCTGCTGCTGTCGGTGCCGCACCTGGCGGTGCTCCTGCAGCACCTGGTGCTGCTGGCGGAGTTCGCGAGCCCGGTGCTGCTGTGGCTGCGGGGGCGGGCGCTGGCGGCGGCGCTGGTGTTCTGGGGGCTGTTCCACCTCGGCACGTACCTGACGCTCGGCATCCACTTCCTGCCGACCGTCGTGTGCCTGCTGGCGTTCGTGCCGCTGGAGCGGGTGTTGCCCCGGCTGCCCCGGCTGCGTGGCCGGGTGCCGGCGCTGCGGCGCTAGCCGGGCCCGGTCGTCCAGGCCGCGGCCAGCCGGGCGCGGGTGTCCTCCAGCAGCTCCGGCATCGCCTTGGTGCGGCCGACGACGGGCAGGAAGTTCGCGTCGCCCTCCCAGCGGGGCACGACGTGCTGGTGCAGGTGCGCGGCGATGCCCGCGCCGGCGACGGCGCCCTGGTTCATGCCGATGTTGAAGCCCGCCGGGGCCGAGGCCGCGCGCAGCGTGAAGACGGCGGCGCGGGTGAAGGCGGTGAACTCGGCCAGCTCGTCGGGCTGGAGGTCGACGTAGGCGGACACGTGCCGGTAGGGGCACACCATGAGGTGGCCGGGGTTGTACGGGAAGAGGTTGAGCACCGCGAACACGTGCTCGCCGCGGTGCACGAGCAGCCCCTCGGCGTCCGAGCCGCGCGGGGCGCGGCAGAAGGGGCACGCGTCCGGGTCGTGGGGGTCGGCGGGCTTCCTGTCGCCCTTGATGTAGGCGAGCCGGTGCGGCGTCCACAGCCGCCCGAACCCGTCGGGCTCGCCCGCGAAGCCCTCGGAGGGCTCCGCCGGGGGCTGCCCGGCGGGCCGGGCAGCCCCCGGC
>NZ_JAAALL010000118.1 GCF_009906315.1 Kineococcus vitellinus
CCCACCCTGCAGGGCACCGGCAAGTCGCACGGCTCCGCCCTCGGCGAGGCAGAGGTCAAGGCGACCAAGGAGGTCCTCGGCTTCGACCCCGAGCAGACCTTCCAGGTCGACGAGGACGTCATCGCCCACACCCGCGCGCTGCGCGAGCGCGCCAAGGCCGCCCACGCGCAGTGGCAGTCCTCCTTCGAGGCGTGGCGCTCCGGCGCCGGCGAGCGCGCGCAGCTGTTCGAGCGCATGCGCACCCGCACCCTGCCCGCCGGCTGGGAGCAGGCGCTGCCGGTCTTCGAGCCGGGCAAGTCCATCGCCTCGCGCAAGGCCTCCGGCGAGGTCCTCAACGCGATCGGCGCGGCGCTGCCGGAGCTGTGGGGCGGCTCGGCCGACCTGGCCGAGTCGAACCTGACGACCATCAAGGGCGAGCCGAGCTTCCTGCCCCCCGGCCGCACGACGAAGATGTGGGACGGCAACCCCTACGGGCGCACCCTGCACTTCGGCATCCGCGAGCACGCGATGGGCTCGATCCTCAACGGCATCGCGCTGCACGGCGGGACCCGCCCCTACGGCGGCACCTTCCTCGTCTTCAGCGACTACATGCGCCCCGCGGTGCGCCTGGCCGCGATCATGCGCCTGCCCGTGACGTACGTGTGGACGCACGACTCCATCGGCCTGGGCGAGGACGGCCCCACGCACCAGCCGATCGAGCACCTGGCCGCGCTGCGCGCCATCCCGGGCCTGGACGTCGTCCGCCCGGGCGACGCCAACGAGACCGCGTGGGCGTGGAAGACGATCCTGGAGAACACCGACCGCCCGGCCGGCCTGGCGCTCTCGCGCCAGAACCTGCCGACCTTCGACCGCTCCCAGCCCGGCTGGGGCGCGGCCGACGGCGTCGCCAAGGGCGCCTACGTGCTCGTCGAGGCGTCCGCGGCCACCCCGCAGGTCATCCTCGTCGGCACCGGCTCCGAGGTGCAGATCGCGGTGGCCGCCCGCGAGAAGCTCGAGCAGGAGGGCATCGCGACCCGCGTCGTGTCCATGCCGTGCCGCGAGTGGTTCTTCGAGCAGGACCAGGCCTACCGCGACACCGTCCTCATCCCGGGCGTCAAGGCCCGCGTGTCGGTCGAGGCCGCGATCTCCCAGGGCTGGCACGACATCGTCGGCGACGCCGGGCGCACCGTGAGCCTGGAGCACTTCGGCGCCTCCGCGGACTACCAGGACCTGTACCGCGAGTTCGGCCTGACGGACGAGGTCGTCGCGACCGCCGCCAAGGAGAGCCTCGCCGGCCTGCAGTGACCCTCCCCCGCCGGGTCGCGCACCGCCGGTGCGCGACCCGGCGGGATCCGGCGTCCCGGGACGGCCCGGGGCGCCTGCAGTGCGGGCGCCGTCCCGGCGCCCGAGTGGACGAAGGAACGGAGAACCCCCGTGAGCAACCCCGTGGAGACCCTGCACCAGCACGGCGTCTCGGTCTGGCTGGACGACCTGTCGCGCGAGCTGACCGGTTCCGGCGAGCTGCAGCGCCTCGTGGACGCCGGCGTGCTGGGCGTCACCTCCAACCCCACGATCTTCGCCTCGGCGCTGGCCAAGGGCGACGCCTACACCGACCAGGTGAAGGAGCTCATCGCCGCGGGCGCCGACACCGAGGAGGCGGTCTTCCAGATCACCACCGAGGACGTGCGGCGCGCCTGCGACATCCTCGCGCCGGTCTTCGAGCGCACCGACGGCGTCGACGGCCGCGTCTCCCTCGAGGTCGACCCGCGGATGGCGCACGACACCGCGGCCACCGAGGCCTCGGCGCGCACGCTGTGGCAGGCCGTGGACCGCCGCAACCTCTACATCAAGATCCCGGCGACGCTGGAGGGCCTGGGCGCCATCACCACGGCGCTCTCGGAGGGCATCAGCGTCAACGTGACGCTCATCTTCTCCCTGGACCGCTACCGCGCCGTCATGCAGGCCTTCCTCACCGGCCTGGAGCAGGCCAAGCAGAACGGCCACGACCTGTCGACCATCGAGTCGGTCGCCTCGTTCTTCGTCTCCCGCGTCGACACCGAGATCGACAAGCGCCTGGACGCCGTCGGCACCGACGAGGCGAAGGCGCTGCGCTCCAAGGCGGGCCTGGCCAACGCGCGGCTGGCCTACCAGGCCTACGAGGAGGTCTTCTCGACCCCGCGCTGGCAGGTCCTCAAGGAGGCCGGCGCGCGTCCGCAGCGCCCGCTGTGGGCCTCCACCGGCGTCAAGGACCCGAACCTGCCGGACACGCTCTACGTGACCGAGCTCGTCGCCCCGAACACCGTGAACACCATGCCGGGCAAGACCCTCGAGGCCACCCTCGACCACGGCCAGGTCACCGGTGACACGATCCGCGGCTCCTACGGCGAGTCGCAGCAGGTCCTCGACGACCTCGAGCGCCTGGGCGTCTCCTACACCGACGTCGTCGAGCTGCTCGAGCGCGAGGGCGTCGACAAGTTCGAGAAGAGCTGGACCGAGCTGCTGCAGACCGTCACCGACGAGCTGGAGCGCGTGAAGACGCAGGTCGACGCGCAGTGACCCCGGCCCGGGTGCTGCCCACCGAGAACCCGCTGCGCGATCCGCGGGACCGTCGCCTCCCGCGGATCGCCGGCCCGTGCGGCATGGTGATGTTCGGTGTGACGGGCGACCTGGCGCGCAAGAAGCTCATGCCGGCGATCTACGACCTCGCCAACCGGGGTCTGCTGCCGCCGGGCTTCGCGCTCACCGGTTTCGCCCGCCGCGACTGGGTCGACCAGGACTTCGGCAAGATCGTCTACGACTCGGTGCGCCAGCACGCGCGCACGCCGTTCCGCGAGTCGGTCTGGGCGCAGCTGGCCGAGGGCTTCCGCTTCGTGCCCGGCGAGTTCGACGACGACGAGGCCTTCGACCAGCTGGCCGCGACCGTCGCCGACCTCGACCGGGTGCGCGGCACCGGCGGCAACCACGCCTTCTACATGTCGATCCCGCCGCGCTTCTTCCCCGTCGTGGCCAAGCAGCTGGCCCGCAGCGGGCTGTCCGCCCAGCACGGCGACCAGTGGCGCCGGGTGGTCATCGAGAAGCCGTTCGGGCACGACCTGAAGTCGGCGCGCGAGCTGAACGCCGTCGTCGAGGACGTCTTCCCGCCGGACTCGGTGTTCCGCATCGACCACTACCTGGGCAAGGAGACGGTCCAGAACATCCTGGCGCTGCGCTTCGCCAACCAGATGTTCGAGCCGCTGTGGAACGCCAACCACGTCGACCACGTGCAGATCACCATGGCCGAGGACATCGGCATCGGCGGCCGCGCGGGGTACTACGACGGCATCGGCGCGGCCCGCGACGTCATCCAGAACCACCTGCTGCAGCTGCTGGCCCTCACGGCCATGGAGGAGCCCGTCTCCTTCGAGGCCGCCGACCTGCGCGCGGAGAAGGCGAAGGTCCTCTCCGCCGTGCGGCCGCTGAAGGACCTGGCGCGCTCCACCGCGCGCGGGCAGTACGCCTCCGGCTGGCAGGGTTCGGACTTCGTCAAGGGCTACCTGGACGAGGACGGCATCCCCTCCGACTCCACGACGGAGACGTTCGCCGCCATCGAGCTGGAGATCGACACCCGCCGCTGGGCGGGCGTGCCGTTCTACCTGCGCGCCGGCAAGCGGCTGGGCCGCCGGGTCACCGAGATCGCCGTCGTCTTCAAGCGCGCACCGCACCTGCCCTTCGAGCTGACGGCGACCGAGGAGCTGGGGCAGAACGCCCTGGTGGTCCGCGTGCAGCCGGACGAGGGCATCACCATGCGCTTCGGCTCCAAGGTGCCGGGGACCGCGATGGAGGTGCGGGACGTGACGATGGACTTCGGGTACGGCCACGCCTTCACCGAGTCCAGCCCCGAGGCCTACGAGCGGCTCATCCTCGACGTCCTGCTGGGCGACCCGCCGCTGTTCCCCCGCCACGAGGAGGTCGAGCTGTCGTGGAAGATCCTCGACCCGATCACCTCCTTCTGGGCCAAGAACGGGCAGCCCGAGCCCTACGCCTCGGGCACCTGGGGCCCGCCGTCCGCGCACGCGATGCTCGAGCGGACCGGCCGGCAGTGGCGGCGACCGTGAGCACCACCCACCGGGAGCAGATGTGATCATCGACCTGCCCAGCACGTCCACCAGCGCCATCAACAAGGCGCTGGTCGACCTGCGGGAGACCGGCGGAGCCGTCGCGCTCGGCCGGGTCCTCACCCTCGTCGTCATCACCGACGACGCGCACGCCGAGGACGCCATCTCCGCGGCCAACGAGGCCAGCCGCGAGCACCCCTGCCGGGTGCTCGTGCTCGCCCGGGGGAACAAGCGGGGCGCGGCGCGCCTGGACGCGCAGATCCGCGTCGGCGGCGACGCCGGGGCCAGCGAGGTCGTCGTGCTGCGCGCCTACGGCCCGCTCGTGGAGCACGGCGAGACGACCATCGTCTCGCTGCTGCTGCCGGACGCGCCGATCGTGGCCTACTGGCCGGGCACGGCGCCCGAGGACCTGCGCACCGACCCGATCGGGCGCATCGCCCAGCGGCGCATCACCGACTCCGCGGAGGCGGCGAACCCGGCCAAGGCCCTCGAGGCGCGGCGGGCCGGCTACCGGGCCGGCGACACCGACCTCGCGTGGACCCGGCTGACGAACTGGCGCGCGCTGCTGGCCGCGGCGCTGGACCAGCCGCCCTACGAGCCGGTCACCTCCATCACGGTGGCCGGGGCGCCGGACAGCCCGAGCACCGAGCTGCTCGCCGCCTGGCTGGGCGCCAAGCTGAGGGCGCCGGTGACGCGGGCGCGCACCAAGAAGGGCACGGGTGTGCAGAGCGTGCGCCTGGAGCGCAAGTCCGGTGCGGTGGAGCTCATCCGCCCGGACCAGAACGTCGCCACGCTCACCCAGCCCGGGCAGCCGAACCGACGGCTGTCGCTGGCGCGCCGGCCCGTCAAGGACTGCCTCAGCGAGGAGCTGCGGCGGCTGGACCCCGACGAGGTCTACGGCGAGGCGCTGCGCGACGGGCTGCCGCTGGTGAGCAAGCAGGTCGTCTCCGTGCGCGAGGCGCAGTCGCGGGGCAAGCTGTCCTCGCCGGCCGCGGCCGCCCGCGACCAGGCGGCGGCGGAGGAGAAGTCGGCACGGGTGTCGCGGGCCATGAAGCGCGCGACGCCCTCGGGCGCCGAGCAGCGCTCGCGCTCCTCGGCCGTCCCGAACGACGAGGTCGCCGCGAACTCGCCCACGCCCGCCAAGCGCGCCGCCCGGCGCGCCGCGGCCGGCGCTCCCGAGGGGTCCACCCCGGCGCAGGAGGCGGCGGCCACGGCCACCGCGGCGCAGGAGTCGGCGCCGCCGGCGGCGGAGCGGACCACCACCCGGAAGGCCGGCGCGCGGAAGGCCACCGCCCGGAAGGCCACCGCCCGGGAGTCCACCGCGCGGAAGTCCACCGCGCAGGGTGCCTCGACGTCGCGCTCGCGCACGTCGAAGTCCGCGAGCGCGACCGCGGCGGGCGGGGAGACGGCGTGAGCGAGGCGCTGGTCGTCCGGCACCCCTCCCCCGAGGCCCTCGCGCACGCCGCGGCCGGCCGCCTGCTGGCGGCCGTCGCGGACGCGCAGGCGCTGCGCGGCGTGGCCCACGTCAGCCTCACCGGCGGCACCATCGGTGGCAGGACCCTCGCCGCGGTGGCCGCCTCGCCCGCGCGGGACGCGGTCGACTGGAGCCGGGTGCACCTGTGGTGGAGCGACGAGCGGTTCCTGCCCGCCGGTGACCCGGAGCGCAACGCGACCCAGGCGCAGGACGCCCTGCTGGGGCAGCTGCCGCTGGACCCGGCGACGGTGCACCTGCCGCCGTCCAGCGACGGGCCCGACGGCGAGGACCTGGACCGGGCCGCGGCGCGCTACGCCGCGGAGCTGGCGGCCGCGGCCGACGGGGCCGAGGTGCCCGCCTTCGACGTCCTGCTGCTCGGCATGGGCCCCGACGGGCACGTGGCCTCGCTGTTCCCGCACCACCCGGGCCTGGCCCGCGACGACTCCAGCGTCGTCGGCGTGCGCGAGTCGCCGAAGCCGCCGCCGCTGCGGATCTCCTTCACCTTCGGTGCGCTGGCCCGCGCCCGGCAGGTGTGGGTCGTCGCCTCGGGGGCGGAGAAGGCGGCGGCCGTGGCCCGCGGGGTGGCCGGTGGTGACGTCGCGGAGACCCCGGCCGCCGGTGTGCGCGGCACCGAGCGCACCCTGTGGCTGGTGGACGAGGCGGCGGCCGCCGACCTGTGAGCCGCCGGGCGCGTGGACGCCGACGGTGACGACGAAGGCCCCCGACCGCACCGGTCGGGGGCCTTCGTCGTCACCGTCGCGCCGGCCCGGCGGGCGCTGCGCGCCGGACGGGGCTGCGGCTCAGCGGATGAGGCCGCGGGCGCGCAGGCTGTCCAGCGCCTCGTTGAGGATCGCCTCGCCGTCGGCGTCGCTGCGCCGCTCCTTCACGTACGCCAGGTGCGTCTTGTACGGCTCGTTCTTCGGGGGGGCCGGCGGGTTGGCCCGGTCGGTGCCGGCGGGGAAGCCGCACCGGGGGCAGTCCCACTGCTCGGGCGGCTCGACACCGGACTCCTCGGCGAAGCTGGGCTTGGTCTCGTGCCCGTTGGCGCACCAGTAGGAGATCCGGATGCGGGGGGCGGTGTCACCGCGCTCCGCCTCGCCCATCGGCCCGGCGCCGACCCTGCTGCCCCGGATGGCGTTGCCACCTGCCACGTCGGTCGTCTCCCCTGCTCAGAACTCGTTGGTGAAGCGCTCGACCAGGCCGAGCAGCACGATGGACGCGAACCAGACCAGCGCGATCCCGACCGTGAAGCGGTTGAGGTTGCGCTCGGCCATGCTCGACCCGGACAGGCTCGTCGTGACGCCACCGCCGAACATGTCCGACAGGCCGCCGCCCTTGCCCTTGTGGAGCAGGATCAGCAACGTCAGGAACAGGCTGGAGATGGCGAGGACCACCTGCAGCACGATGCGGAGGACGTTCACACGGGTCCTTCTCGTCGTGGCCGGGCCGCGGGCGGTTCCGGCGCTGTCGTCAGGGCGCTCTCAGCGTAGGCCATGGACCGGGGTGCCCGGGCCGGTCCGCGACGGGTGTCGAGACCGGCCCGGTGCGCCTCAGGCGGGGTGGTCGCGGTAGCGCACGATCGCGGCGAAGTCGCCGGCGTCCGTGCTGGCACCGCCCACCAGCGCCCCGTCCACGTCGTCCTGGCGCATGATCGAGGCGATGTTCGCCGGCTTCACGCTGCCGCCGTAGAGGATCCGCACCGCCTGCGCGCTCGCCGCGTCGAAGCGGTCGGCGACCGCGGCGCGCAGCGCGGCGCACACCTCCTGCGCGTCCTCGGGGGTGGCCACCTCCCCCGTGCCGATGGCCCACACCGGCTCGTAGGCCAGCACCAGCGAAGCCACCTGCGCCGGCGTGAGGCCCTCCAGGGCCGCCAGCGCCTGCCCGACGGCGTGCGCCACGTGCTCGCCGGCCTTGCGGACCTGAAGCGGCTCGCCGACGCAGACGATCGGCACCAGGCCGTGCTCGAGCGCCTTGGCCGCCTTCGCGCGCACCACCTCGTCGGACTCCCCGTGGTGCTGGCGGCGCTCGGAGTGCCCCACCGCCACGTAGCTGACCCCCAGCTTGGCCAGCTGCGCACCGGAGACCTCACCGGTGTACGCGCCCGAGGTGTGCGCGGAGACGTCCTGCGCGCCCAGCTTCAGCGACAGCTTGTCGCCCTCGATGAGGGTCTGCACGGTGCGCAGGCTGGTGTGCGAGGGCAGCACCGCGACCTCGACGGCCGAGTAGTCGTGGCGGGCGTCCTTGAGCGTCCAGTCCAGCTTCTGCACCAGCAGGGTCCCCTGCTGGTGGTCCAGCACCATCTTCCAGTTCCCGGCGATGAGCGGGGTGCGGGCCATGTCGTCTCCTACCGGTGGGCGTGGCGGGCGGTCGGGGCGGGATCAGTCGAGGACGTCGAGACCGGGCAGCCGCTTGCCCTCGAGGTACTCCAGGCTCGCCCCACCGCCGGTGGAGATGTGCCCGAACTGCTCGTCGGCGAAGCCGAGGCTGCGCACGGCGGCGGCCGAGTCGCCGCCGCCGACGACGCTGAACGCGCCGGAGCCGACGAGGGCCTGCGCGACGGTGCGGGTGCCGTGGGAGTACGGCTCCATCTCGAACACGCCCATCGGGCCGTTCCAGAAGACCGTGCGCGCGTCCGAGAGGGCGGCGGCGAAGGCCGCCGCGGAGGCCGGGCCGATGTCCAGCCCCAGGCGGTCGGCGGGGATGGCGTCGGCGGCGACGACGGAGTGCTCGGCGTCGGCGGCGAAGGCGGTGGCGGCCACGACGTCGGTGGGCAGCAGCAGCTGCACGCCCTTGTCCTGCGCCGTGCGCATGTGCGCGCGCACCGCCTCCACCTGGTCGACCTCCAGCAGCGACCTGCCGACCTCGTGGCCCGCGGCCGCCAGGAAGGTGAAGACCATGCCGCCGCCCACGAGCAGGCGGTCGCCCTCGCGCAGCAGGGAGCCGAGCAGGTTGTCGATGACGCCGAGCTTGTCGGAGACCTTCGAGCCGCCGAGCACGACGGCGTAGGGGCGCTCCGGCGAGCTCGTCAGGCGCTGCAGCACCTCCACCTCGGTGGCCACCAGGCCGCCGGCGGCGTGCGGCAGGCGACGCGCGACGTCGTAGACGCTGGCGTGCTTGCGGTGCACGGCGCCGAAGCCGTCGGAGACGTAGGCGTCGGCGAGCGCGGCCAGCTCGTCGGCGAACGCGCCGCGCTCACCGTCGTCCTTGCTCGTCTCGCCGGCCTCGAAGCGCAGGTTCTCCAGCAGGACGAGGGCGCCGTCGCCCAGGGCCTGCACCGCGGCGGTGGCCCGGGGCCCGACGGTCTGCTCGCAGAAGCCGACCTCGGTGCCCTCCAGCAGCTCCGCGAGGCGGGCGTGCACGGGCGCGAGGGAGTACCTGGCCTCGGGGGCGCCCTTCGGGCGGCCGAGGTGGGCCGTGACCACGACGCGGGCACCGGCCTCCAGCAGCCGGCGCAGCGTCGGCACGGAGGCGCGGATGCGCCCGTCGTCGGTGATGGCGGGCCGCTCGCCGGAGTGGTCCAGCGGCACGTTGAGGTCGCTGCGGACGAGCACGCGCTTGCCCGCCAGCCCGCCGAGCTGCTGCTCGAGGTCGTCGATGGTCTTCACGGGGTTCCCTTCCGGCGCAGTGCGGACGACGGCCCGGGCACCGTGCGGTGCCCGGGCCGTCGAGCCCGTCGGGTGGTGCTCAGATCGGTGTCGGCCAGGCTCAGAGCGAGGAGCCGACGAGCTTGACGAGGTCGACGAGGCGGTTGGAGTAGCCCCACTCGTTGTCGTACCAGCCGACGACCTTGACCTGGTTGCCGATCACCTTCGTCAGGCCCTCGTCGTAGATGCACGACGAGGGGTCGGTGACGATGTCGGAGGAGACGAGCTCCTCGTCGGAGTAGGTGAGGTAGCCCTTGAGGGGGCCGTCGGCCGCGGCGCGGTAGGCGGCGTGGACCTCCTCGACGGAGACCTCGCGGCCCACGGTCACGGTGAGGTCGGTCGCGGAACCCGTCGGCACCGGCACGCGCAGCGCGTAGCCGTCGAGCTTGCCCTTCAGCTGGGGCAGCACGAGGCCGATGGCCTTGGCCGCACCGGTGGAGGTCGGCACGATGTTGAGGGCGGCGGCGCGGGCGCGGCGCAGGTCCTTGTGCGGGCCGTCCTGCAGGTTCTGGTCGGCGGTGTAGGCGTGGATCGTGGTCATCAGACCGCGCTCGATGCCGAAGGCGTCGTCGAGGACCTTGGCCAGCGGCGCGAGGCAGTTGGTCGTGCACGAGGCGTTCGAGACGATGTGGTGGTTGGCCGGGTCGTAGTCGCCGTCGTTGACGCCCATGACGAACGTGGCGTCGTCGTTCTTGGCCGGCGCGGAGATGATGACCTTCTTGGCCCCGGCGCTCAGGTGCGCCTTGGCCTTCTCGCCGTCGGTGAAGAAGCCGGTGGACTCGATGACGACGTCGACGCCCAGCTCGCCCCAGCCCAGGTTCGCCGGGTCGCGGTCGGCGAGGACCTTGACGGTGCGGGAGCCGACGACGATCGAGTCGCCGTCCACGCGCACGTCGTCGGCCAGCTTGCCGAGCACCGAGTCGTGCTTGAGCAGGTGCGCGAGGGCCTTCGCGTCGGTGAGGTCGTTGACGGCGACGATCTCGAAGTCCGCGCCCTGCGCGAGTGCGGCGCGGAAGAAGTTGCGGCCGATGCGGCCGAATCCGTTGATGCCGACCCGAGTGGTCATGCGCTCTCCTCCTTGACGCACCGTCGACCGGGCGGGCCCCGGGTGCGTCTCGTGCTGTGCGGTACCGGTCCTGTGCTGGTCGTGCGAGCCGCCCGGGCGCCAGGTCCCGGTCCGCTCTCGCTCCCCGTCACCCGCCGCGCCCCCGCGGCGACGCCCCGACCCTATGGCCTGCGTCACGTCCGGGCGCAGCGGGGGGCCCTCAGGCGTCGAGCATGTCGGGCGTCAGCCCCGAGTCGGTGCCCGGGACGCCGAGCTCGACGGCCTTCTTATCCGCCATGCCCAGCAGGCGGCGGATGCGGCCGGCGATGGCGTCCTTGGTCATCGGCGGGTCGGCCAGCTGCCCGAGCTCCTCCAGGCTGGCCTGCTTGTGCTCCAGGCGCAGCCGGCCGGCCTGCAGCAGGTGGTCGGGCACCTCGTCGCCCAGCAGCTCCAGCGCGCGCTCGACGCGGGCGCCCGCCGCGACGGCCGCCCGGGCGGAGCGGCGCAGGTTGGCGTCGTCGAAGTTGGCCAGCCGGTTGGCGGTGGCGCGGACCTCGCGGCGCATGCGCCGCTCCTCCCACGTCATCATCGCGTCGTGCGCGCCCAGCCGGGTCAGCAGCGCGCTGATGGCGTCGCCGTCGCGCAGCACCACCCGGTCCACCCCGCGCACCTCGCGCGCCTTGGCCGACAGCTCCAGGCGCCGCGCGGCGCCGACGAGCGCGAGCGCCGCCTCCGGCCCCGGGCAGGTGACCTCCAGGGCCGCCGAGCGGCCGGGTTCGGTGAGCGAGCCGCGGGCCAGGAAGGCGCCGCGCCAGGCGGCCTCGGCGATCTGCGCGGAGCTGGAGACGATGTGCGAGGGCAGCCCGCGCACCGGGCGCCCGCGGGTGTCCAGCAGCCCCGTCTGGCGCGCCAGCGACTCCCCGTCGCGCGCCACCCGCAGCACGTAGCGGGTGGCGCGCCGCAGCCCGCCGGCCTGGACCACCAGCAGGTCGCTGGGGTGGCCGAAGACGTCCGCGATGTCGCGGCGCAGCCGGCGCGCGATCGAGGCGGAGTCCAGCTCCGCCTCGATGACGATGCGCCCCGACACGATGTGCAGCCCGCCCGCGAAGCGCAGCATCACCGAGACCTCGGCCTTGCGCGCCGCGGTCGTCGTGACCGGCAACCGGCTCAGCTCGTCCTTGACCGCCGCCGTCATCGCCATGTCTGGTCCTCCCCCGCCGCCGTCCGGTGCTCCACCGGCCCGGTCCTCGGCCCGATCCTCGTCCTGGTCCCCGTCGCGCTCACCGCCACGGTCCTCGCCCGCGCCACCGTCCGCGTCACCGCGCCCGCCGTCCCGCCCGCCGTCCCGCTCGCCGCGCCCGCCGCCGGCGCCGGTGCGGCGTCACCGCGCACCAGGCCGGGACGGCACGGCGAAGACGTCGCGGTAGGCGGCGGCCAGCCGCAGCGCGTCGTGGCGCGGGCTGCCGTCGCCCACCGACACCGGCCGCAGCAGCAGCTGCGCCCCGAGGTCGCCCGCGACCCGCTCCAGCGCGGCCCGGTCGCCGACGGCCACCGGGTCGGCCACGACGGCGTCCACGCTCAGCGCGGGAGCGTGCGCGGCGAGGACCTCCAGGTGCGCCTCGGCGCTGAACCCGTCGGTCTCGCCCGGCTGCACGGCCAGGTTGAGCGTGACGCAGGTGCGGGCCCGGGTGCTGCACAGCGCCTCGGCCAGCGCGGGCACCATCAGGTGCGGCAGCACGCTGGTGAACCAGGAGCCGGGCCCCAGCACGACCCAGTCGGCGGCCTCGATGGCCTCGAGGACCTCCGGGCGCACGGGCGGGTCCGGCGGCACCAGCCGCACGCCGGCCACCCGGCCGGTGGTGGAGGCGACGGCCACCTGCCCGCGCACGGGGCTGACCTCCTCGGGCCGGCCGGGCACCAGGCCCAGCACGTCGGCCTCGATGTCCAGGGGCACCGCCGCCATCGGCAGCACGCGGCCGCGGGCACCCAGCAGGCGCCCCACCCAGTCCAGGCCGGCGACCTCGTCGCCCAGCAGCTCCCACAGGGTGGCGATGAGCAGGTTGCCGGTGGCGTGCTGGTGCAGCGAGCCCTCGCTGGTGAAGCGGTGCTGCAGCACGTCGCGCCAGGTGCGGCCCCACTCGGAGTCGTCGCACAGCGCCGACAGCGCCATCCGCAGGTCGCCGGGCGGCAGGCCGCCGAGCTCGCGGCGCAGCCGGCCCGAGGAGCCGCCGTCGTCGGCGACCGTGACCACCGCCGTCAGGCGGTCGGTGAGGTGGCGCAGCGCCGACAGCGACGCGGAGAGGCCGTGGCCGCCGCCGAGGGCGACGACCGCGGGGGCGGTG
>NZ_JAAALL010000119.1 GCF_009906315.1 Kineococcus vitellinus
CCGCACCCCCCGCGCCCCCCGCGCCCCAACGACCGGAGGAGGCGCCCTGATGGGCACCACCGTCACCCTGATCGTCCTCGTCCTCGTCGTGGTCTTCGTCGCCACGGTGATCATCCGGACGATCCGCATCGTGCCGCAGGCCACCGCCGTCATCGTCGAGCGGCTGGGCCGCTACAAGACCACCCTCGACGCGGGGCTGCACTTCCTCGTGCCCTTCATCGACAAGGTCCGCGCCACCGTCGACCTGCGCGAGCAGGTCGTCTCCTTCCCGCCGCAGCCGGTCATCACCTCCGACAACCTCGTCGTGAGCATCGACACGGTCATCTACTACCAGCCCACCGACCCCAAGGCCGCCACCTACGAGATCGCCAACTACATCCAGGGCATCGAGCAGCTGACCGTCACCACGCTGCGCAACGTCATCGGCTCGCTGGACCTGGAGCAGACCCTCACCAGCCGCGACCAGATCAACGGCCAGCTGCGCGGGGTCCTCGACGACGCCACCGGCCGCTGGGGCATCCGCGTCAACCGCGTCGAGCTGAAGGCCATCGACCCGCCCGCCAGCGTGCAGGACTCGATGGAGAAGCAGATGCGCGCCGAGCGCGACCGGCGCGCCGCGATCCTCAACGCCGAGGGCCTCAAGCAGTCGCAGATCCTCACCGCAGAGGGCGAGAAGCAGTCCTCCATCCTGCGCGCCGAGGGCGCCGCGCAGGCGGCGATCCTGCGCTCGCAGGGCGAGGCGAAGGCCATCACCCAGGTCTTCGACGCCATCCACCGCGGCGACCCCGACCCCAAGCTGCTGGCCTACCAGTACCTGCAGACGCTGCCGCAGATCGCCAGGGGCGACGCCAACAAGGTGTGGATCGTGCCCAGCGAGCTGAACGACGCGCTCAAGGGCTTCGGGTCGATGTTCGCCGCCCACGGCGCCGGCGGCGCCGGCGGCCGGGACGGCACCCCCGCCGGGGCCGCCCGCGCGCCGCGGCCGGCGGAGCAACCGGCGACCCACTTCGAGGAGGTCGTGCTCGAGGACCCCGAGGAGGCGCTGCGGCGCGCCCGCGAGGAGGCCGCCGGCGCCTCCCGCGACGCCGAGGAGACCACCCGGATCAGCGCGCAGGGACCCGTCGCCGGTCCCTGAGCGGCCCGACCGCGCCCTGCGCCCCGGCGCCCCGGCCCGGCCGGGGCCGCGTGCGCACGTACCACTGCGCGCACAGCGCGACCGCGGTGGCCACCTCGACCGCGTCGCCGCCGCGCGAGAGCAGCTCTGCCGCGGTGGCCGCCTCGACCGCGTCGCCGCCGCGGGCGTGCAGCAGCGTGGCCACCAGGTGGTGGGCGGCGGAGGCCACCAGCAGCACCGCGGCGCGCCCGGGGGTGCCCAGCCGCCCGGGCACCGGGTCGCGCCCCACCAGGTAGGTGCTGAACAGCCAGCCCGCGGCGACCATGTGCACCATGAGCGGCCCGTGCAGCGCGTGCGGGAGCGGCGCCAGCCAGAACACCGCCAGCCCGCCCACCTCCAGCACCAGCACCACGGGCGCCCACGTCACCACCCGGGCCCACCGGCTGTGCAGCAGCGCCAGCAGCAGCCGCCGCGGCGCGCGCGGCAGGGTGCGCAGCGCCAGGCTCACCGGCGCCGACAGCGCCAGCAGCAGCGGGGCGAGCATCGTCAGCAGCAGGTGCACCGCGACCTCGTCGGTGGCGGCGCGCACCGGCCACAGCGCGGCGGCCGTGGCGCTGAGCACGGCGGCGACCGCCGCCGCCGAGCGCGCGGGCGGCCAGCGGTCCCCGCGCCGGTGCAGCCGCGACTCCGCCCACAGGTAGGCGCCCAGCCCGGCCCAGCCCGCCGCGGCGAGGACCGCGGGCAGCAGCGGCGTCACCTCGCCCGCGCGCGCTCGCGCCGCCGGTGGCGCGCCAGCAGCGCCAGGCCCGCGAGGAGCGCGAGGGCGCCGGCGAGGTTCCACACCAGGTCGTAGGGCAGCAGCTCCACGCCGTAGCGGACCTGGTGCAGCTGCAGCAGCTTGTGGTGCACCAGCCCGTCGTAGACTTGGAAGCCGCCGCTGCCGACGAGGGCGCCGGCCAGCACGCGCGGGTGCACGGTGGCCCGCCGGCGCTGCAGGTCGGCGAAGAGGAACATCCCGCCGACCATCGCCAGCCACCCGAAGGCGTGGAACCAGCCGTCGGAGACCAGCCCGGCGGTCGTGCTCGAGCGGTCGTAGAAGTGGTGCCAGTGCAGGACCTGGTGGAAGACCACCTCGTCGACGAAGGCCGCGATCCCGACCCCGACGAGCAGACCGGTGACCAGCGACCTGCGCCGCGGGCTCCCCGGACCCCCGGGACCCGCGGAGCCGGCGGGGGCCCGGGAGCCCCCGGCACCGCGGGGGCGGTCGGGGCTCACGGGACTCACGGGACGAGGACCTCCTCGACCGCGTCGCGGCGCAGCTGCTCCAGCTCCGCCGCCTGCCGCTCGGCGCGCGCGAGCAGCTCCTGCAGCTCGCGCGCGTCCAGGCGCGCGTCGGTGCGGGCGACCTCGAGCAGCGAGCGCCAGCCCGCCGCCTTGCCGAGCACGCCCAGCGTCAGCACCTCCAGCTCGACCACCAGGCGCAGCGGGGACCGGCGCACCAGGCGCCCGTTGGGCTTGAGCGCGCCCGCGGCCTCGCCCACCCGGGCCGCCACCTGCAGGGAGCGCCGCTGCTGCACGCCCAGCGAGCGGGCGATCCGCTGCAGCGAGCGGCGGTCCTGCGCGACCTCCTCGTGCAGCCGGGACAGCGCCTCCCCGTAGCGGGTGCCGCGCTGGGCCTTCGCGGCCCGCGCGAAGCGGGCGCGCCCCGCGGCCGCTCCGGCCAGGTGGTCGTCGACGTACACGCTCAGCAGGTCCACACCGCACGCGTACCCACCGCCCGGGCGGGGTAATCCCCCGGGGTGGACACCCCGCACCTGTCGCTGACCTTCGTCGGCACCGCCACCGTCCTGCTGCGCTGGGGCGGCTTGACGCTGCTGACGGACCCGAACTTCCTGCACCGCGGCCAGTACGCCTACCTGGGCAAGGGCCTGGTCTCCCGGCGCCTGACCGAGCCGGCGATCGCCGTTGAGGACCTGCCCCCGCTGACGGGGGTCGTGCTCTCGCACCTGCACGGCGACCACTTCGACCGGGTCGCCCGGCGCGCCCTGGAGCGCTCGGTGCCCATCGTCACCACGCCGCACGCGCAGCGGCGGCTGAGCCGCCGGCACGGCTTCACCGCCGTCACGGGCCTGCGCACCTGGGACGACCACGTCCTGAGCGCCGGCGGCGAGCAGGTCCGCGTGACCGCGGCACCCGGCCGGCACGCGCCCGGCGCCGTGCAGGGGCTGCTGCCGCCGGTGATGGGCAGCCTGCTGGAGTTCGGCCCCGTCGGCGGGCCCGTGCAGCGCACCGTCTACGTCTCCGGCGACACCCTGAACGTGCCCGAGCTGGCGCACCTGCCGCTGCGCTACCCGCACGTCGACCTGGCCGTGCTGCACCTGGGCGGCACGACGCTGCCGGGCGGCGTGGTGGTGACGATGGACGGCGTGGCCGGCGCGGACCTGCTGCAGCTGGTGGAGCCGGCCGCGGCCGTGCCGGTGCACTTCGACGACTACGGCGTCTTCCGCTCCCCGCTCTCGGACTTCCGCGCCGAGGTGGAGCGCCGCGGTCTGGGCGGCGTCGTGCGCTACGTGGCGCGGGGGGAGACCGCCGACCTGGGGTAGCCACCTGCCGGGGTGCCGCCCCGGGGTGCCGCGAGCGCCCGCCACCTGCACAGTGGGTCCGTGGCTGCAGACGTCGCGGTCGGGGACCTGCCCGAGCGCTCACCGGGGACCCGCCGGTGGCTGTTCGCCGACCAGCTCGGCCCGCACTTCCTCGACGGCCCGCACCAGCCGGTGCTGCTGCTGGAGTCCACCGACGTCTTCACCCGCGGCCGCTTCCACCGCCGCAAGGCGCACCTCATCCTGTCCGCGCTGCGCCACCGCGCCGCCGAGCTGGGCGAGCAGGCCACGTACGTGCGGGCACCCACCTACCGCGAGGGCCTGGCCGAGTGCGGGGAGCCGGTGAGCGTGTGCGACCCCACCTCCTACCCGGCCCGGCGCTTCGTGCGCCGGCTGGAGGGCGTGCAGGTGCTCGCCTCGCGCGGCTTCGTCGTCTCCGAGCGGCAGTTCCGCACCTGGGCCGACGCCCGCGGCGAGCGCCGGCTGCTCATGGAGGACTTCTACCGCGACGTGCGCCACCACCACCGCCTGCTCCTGGACGGCGAGCGGCCCGTGGGAGGGTCCTGGAACTACGACCACCACAACCGCTCCGGTCCGCCGAAGCAGGCGTCGCTGGACGTGGACGAGCCGTGGTGGCCGGTCGAGGACGAGATCGACGCGCAGGTGCGCGAGGACCTGGACCGCATGGAGCGCGACGACGGGGTCGAGTTCACCGGCCGGGACGGCCCGCGCCGCTTCGCCGTGACCCGCCGCGAGGCGCTCGCCGCGCTGCGCCGCTTCCTGGAGCGGCGGCTGGAGCAGTTCGGCACCTACGAGGACGCCATGCTCACCGGTGACCGCTGGATGTCGCACTCGCTGCTGTCGGCGCCGCAGAACCTCGGGCTGCTCGACCCGCTGGAGGTCGCCCGCCGCGCCGAGGAGCACGGGCGCGCGCACGGCGTG
Organism: Kineococcus vitellinus; assembly: GCF_009906315.1. Taxonomy (GTDB): domain Bacteria; phylum Actinomycetota; class Actinomycetes; order Actinomycetales; family Kineococcaceae; genus Kineococcus; species Kineococcus vitellinus. The sequence continues at coordinate 4,657 of NZ_JAAALL010000119.1, forward strand.
CGGCTGGCCTCGGTGGAGGGCTTCGTGCGCCAGGTCGTCGGCTGGCGCTCCTACACCTGGCACCTGTACTGGTACCTGGGCGAGGACTACAAGCAGCGCAACGCCCTCGGCGCGAGCACCCCGATCCCGGGCTGGTTCGGCGACCTGGACGCCGACGCGGTGGAGGCCAACTGCCTGCGCCACGTGCTCGGGCAGGTCCGCGACGAGGGCTGGACCCACCACGTCCCGCGGCTGATGGTGCTGGGCAACTGGGGCCTGCAGCGCGGCTACCGCCCGGCGGAGCTGGCCGACTGGTTCTGGCGCAACTTCGTCGACGGCTACGACTGGGTCATGACCACCAACGTCGTGGGCATGAGCCAGCACGCCGACGGCGGGGTGCTGGCCACCAAGCCGTACGCCGCCGGCGGCGCCTACGTGGACCGGATGAGCGACTTCTGCGGCGGCTGCCGCTACGACCCGAAGGTGCGCGTCGGCGAGGACGCCTGCCCGTTCACCGCGGGCTACTGGAACTTCCTGGCCGGCCACCGCGAGCAGCTGGCGGGCAACCGGCGGATGAGCCAGGCGCTGCGCGGGCTGGACCGGCTGCGCGACCTCGACGGCGTGCTGCAGCAGGAGGCGGAGAGGGGAGCGGAGGCACCGTGAACGGAGCGCAGGACACCCCCGCGGGGGCGCGGGGGATCGACGCCGGGCGCGTGAGCGGGCTGCTGGCCCGGGCGCGGTACGTGCAGCTGACGACGTTCCGCCGCGACGGGCGGGCGGTGCCCACACCGGTGTGGGTGGGCCGGCTGCCCGACGGCCGGCTCGTCGCCGTCACCGAGGCCGGGCTGGGCAAGGTGAAGCGGATCCGCCGCGAGCCCCGCGTCCAGCTCGTCCCCTGCACCGTGCGGGGCACCCCGCGCGGGCGGCCGGTGGAGGCCCGCGCGGAGCTGCTGGGCGACGACGCCCTGCCCGCCGCCGACGCCGCGCTGGTCGCTGCCTACGGCTGGCAGTACCGCACCTACCGCGCCTTCGAGCGGCTGCTGCAGCGGCTGGGGCGCTTCGACGGGCAGCGGGTCGCGATCGCGCTGACCGTGACCGGCTGAGCGTCCCAGCCGCTGCAGCAGCCGGGACCGCGCCGCCCCTTGCCCCGGCGCGCCGGCGGGAGGACCGTCGGTGCGTGGGTCTCTACGCCGAGCGGGTGCGGCCGCGGCTGCTCGACGCCACCCTGCGCGGACCGGCGCTGGCGCAGGCCCGCCGCCGCGCCTGCGCGGGCCTGGCAGGCGACGTGCTGGAGATCGGCTACGGCTCCGGACTGAACCAGCCCTGGCTGCCGGCCGCCGTGCGCGGCGTCTGGGCCGTGGAGCCCTCCGCCGCGGCGCTGCGCCTGGCGCGCGAGCGGCGCGCGGCCTCCGCCGTGCCGGTCACGATCGCCGGCGACGACGCCCAGCGCCTGCGGCTGCCCGACGCCCGCTTCGACGCGGCGCTGAGCACCTGGACGCTGTGCGGCATCCCCGACCCGGTCGCCGCGCTGCGGGAGGTGGCGCGGGTGCTGCGCCCGGGCGCGGCGCTGCACCTGCTCGAGCACGGCCTGGCCCCCGACGAGCGCACCGCCCGCTGGCAGCGCCGCGGCAACCGGCTCAACCTGCGGCTGGCCGGCTGCGTGCTCGACCGCGACGTCCCGGCCCTGCTGGCCGAGGCCGGCTTCACGGCGGTGCAGCTGCGCACCTACGTCGAGGCGGGGACCTCCCGCGTCAGCGGGTACACCTACGAGGGGCGCGCGCTGGTCGCGCGCTGAACGGCCGAGGACGTCGGAGCCGAGCTCTCGCCGCCTGCGCGGCGGCCGGTGCCCGGGGGTGCTGCGCCGGTCCGGGCCCCGCGGGGCTCACGCGCCGTTCCGGGCAGCAGGACGCCCGCACCACCGGGGACGGCGTTGCGGGCGGGTCCGCTCAGGCGCGGCCGTAGCGGCGGCGGAACTTCTCCACGCGGCCCTCGGTGTCGAGCACGCGGGCGTTGCCGGTCCAGAAGGGGTGGCTGGCCGAGGAGACGTCGACGTCGAAGACGGGGTAGGTGCGCCCGTCCTCCCACTCCACGGTGGGCAGGTCGCCACGCGTGGTCAGCGTGGAGCGGGACAGGAACGACGTCCCGGCGGACTTGTCGCGGAACACGACGAGGTCGTAGTCGGGGTGCACGTTCGTCTTCACGGGGACCTCCAGAGGTCGGTGAGAGCCGTTCTCACCGCTGCTCCCTGCACAACCGCGGAGGGCGCCGATCCATGCCCGCGGCCGCGGGGACGCCCCCGCCCGCACGCACGACCGCCCGGGACGCGCGGTCCCGGGCGGTGCTGGGTGGTGCTGGGTGGTGCCGTCTCGCCGGCGGTGCGGCTCAGAAGATGCCGTTCTGCTCCACCTCGCGGGCGCGGGCGCGGTTGCTGGTGACGAGGAAGACGATGCCGAGCAGCAGGTAGAGCAGGCTGCTCGCGCCGTCGGCGGGCAGCAGCGGCGCGGGGGAGTTCTGCACGATGCCCCAGGCGGCCACGCCCATGCCGATGAGCAGCAGCGCGTGCAGCACGGAGCTCTTGTGCGCCTGGCGCACCGACCCCGCGAAGGCCAGGATCGTCACGCCGTACAGCAGGAAGAGCGTCGAGCTGAGCACGGACACCTGGAAGACGCCGAAGAGCTGGGCGCCGCTGCGGTAGATGCCCAGCTCGTCGTAGTTGGTCGTGATGCCCGGGATCAGCCCGAGGACGCCGAGGAGCAGCATGACCCCCCCGGTGATCCTCGCGTTCTGGCGGACCGGGCCGCCCCTGGTGGTCGCCGCTTCGATGGCCGCCGGAGAGCTCATGCCCCCCATCATCCCGCACTCGCGCCGCGGCGCCCGTCACCGGGTGGCGGTGCGTCGGCCGCCGCACCGGAGCGCGGCGGCCGCCGCGGGGCGAGGGCACCGACCGGGCACCGACCGGGCACCGACCGGGCCCCGGCCGGGGCCCTCGGCCGGTGGCGCCTCAGTCGGGGACGTAGTCGAAGGTGTCGGGGTTCGGACCGGTGCGGCCCTCCTCGCCCTTGTCCAGCGCGCTGATGGCGGCGACGTCCTCGCCGCTCAGCTCGAAGTCGAAGAGGGCGAAGTTCTCCTCCATGCGCGAGGGCGTGGCGGACTTGGGGAAGACGATGTCACCGCGCTCGACGTGCCAGCGCAGGGTCACCTGCGCCGGGCTCCTGCCGAGGCGCTGCGCGATCTGCGTGATCACCGGGTCGTCCAGCACGCCGCCCTGGGCGATGGGCGACCACGCCTCGACCGCCGTCTGCTGCGCGGCGCTGGCCTCGCGGGCCGCCTCGTTGGTGAAGTAGGGGTGCACCTCGATCTGGTTGACGGCGGGCACGACCGTCGCCTCCTCGCGCAGGCGGCGCAGGTGGGCGGGCTGGAAGTTCGACACGCCGATCGAGCGCAGCCGGCCGTCGGCGTGCGCCTCCTCCAGCACCTTCCACGTGGAGACGTAGTCGCCGCCGTAGCGGGTGGGCAGCGGCCAGTGGATGAGGAAGAGGTCCAGGTGGTCGGTCCCCAGCGCCGTCAGGGAGTCGTCGATCGCCCTGCGCGCCGCGTCGGGCTCGTGGAAGCCGTTGTTGAGCTTGCTCGTGATCCAGACGTCCTCGCGGGCCAGCCCGGCGTCGCGCACGCCCTGGCCCACCTCCGCCTCGTTGCCGTACATCTCGGCGGTGTCGATGTGCCGGTAGCCGATCTCCAGGGCCCTGCGCACCGCCTCGGCGGTCTGCGCGGGCTCGATCTGGAAGACCCCGAAGCCGAGCTGCGGGATCTCGCGTCCGTCGTTGAGCGTGATGACCGGTACTGCCACGGGGAGTCCCTCCTGAGGGGTGGAAGCTGACGCGGGACACGCTGGTCCCCGGTGCGCGTGCTCGCCACCGGAAGCTGTCGTAGGGTCCGGTGCCAGGAGGTGCGGGATGGGCCTGAAGACGTTTCTCGAGGGCTGGCCGGTCTACCGGCAGCTGACCGGCGACGACCCGCTGGGTCGCGGTGCCGCGACCCAGTCCAACCGGTCGAAGTCGCTGACGCCGCGCACGAGCACGGCGGACCGCGTCGCCAAGTCGGTCTGCCCGTACTGCGCCGTCGGCTGCGGTCAGCGCGTCTACGTCAAGGACGAGCGCGTGGTGCAGATCGAGGGCGACCCCGACAGCCCGCACTCGCGCGGCCGGCTGTGCCCGAAGGGCTCGGCCAGCGAGCAGCTGGTCAACGGCGACAGCCGCATGACGAGCATCAAGTACCGCGCGCCCTACGCGACCGAGTGGACCGACCTGGACCTCGACACCGCGATGGACATGATCACCGACCGGGTGATCGACGCGCGCCGCCGCGGCTGGCAGGACGCCGACGAGCAGGGCCGCCCCCTCAACCGCACGATGGGGATCGCCAGCCTGGGTGGCGCCACGCTGGACAACGAGGAGAACTACCTCATCAAGAAGCTGTTCACCGCCATGGGCGCGATCCAGGTGGAGAACCAGGCCCGCATTTGACACTCCGCCACGGTGCCCGGTCTGGGTGCCTCGTTCGGTCGCGGTGGAGCCACCGGTGACCTGCAGGACCTGAGCAACGCCGACGTCATCGTCATCCAGGGCTCGAACATGGCCGAGTGCCACCCGGTCGGGTTCCAGTGGGTGATGGAGGCCAAGGCGCGCGGGACCAGGGTCATCCACATCGACCCCCGCTTCACGCGCACCAGCGCCCTCGCGGACACCTACGTCCCGATCCGCACCGGCACCGACATCGTGCTGCTGGGGGCGATCATCAACCGCGTCCTGACCCAGGAGCGGGACTTCCGCGAGTACGTGCTCGCGTACACCAACGCCTCGTGGATCGTCAGCGAGGACTTCCGGGACACCGAGGACCTCGACGGGCTGTTCTCCGGCTTCGACTCCGAGACCCGCTCCTACGACACCTCCTCCTGGCAGTACGCCGGCTCCGAGGGGCAGGGCGACGAGGAGGAGGAGACCGCCGAGTCCACCGACAGCGAGTCCGGCCACGCCCTGGGCGCCGGCGGCGCGGCGGTGGACCACGAGCGGATCCAGCGCGACGAGACGCTGCAGCACCCGCGGTGCGTCTTCCAGGTGCTCAAGCGGCACTTCTCCCGCTACACCCCGGAGATGGTCGAGGAGGTCTGCGGCATCCCGCAGGACCTCTTCGAGGAGGTCGCCGAGGCCTGGATCTCCAACTCGGGCCGCGAGAAGACCGGCGTGCTCGTCTACAGCGTGGGCTGGACCCAGCGCGGCACGGGCGTGCAGTACATCCGCACCGGCGCGATCCTGCAGCTGCTGCTGGGCAACATGGGCCGTCCCGGCGGCGGCGTCATGGCGCTGCGCGGGCACGCCTCGATCCAGGGCTCGACGGACATCCCGACGCTGTACAACCTGCTGCCCGGGTACCTGCAGATGCCGCACGCAGAGCGGCACCCCAGCCTGCAGGCGTACGTGGACTCCATCAAGGGGCCGAACCAGAAGGGCTTCTGGTCCAAGGCCGACGCCTACACCGTCAGCCTGCTCAAGGCGTACTTCGGCGGGAGCGCGACGGCGGAGAACGACTACCTCTTCGACGCCCTGCCCAGGATCAACGGCGACCACGGCACCTACGGCCAGGTCATGGACATGATCGAGGGCGGGAAGATCTTCGGGTACTTCCTGCTGGGGCAGAACCCGGCGGTCGGCTCGGCCAACGGCCGCGCCCAGCGCCTGGGCATGGCCAACCTCGACTGGATGGTCGTGCGCGACCTCGTGATGATCGAGAGCGCCACCTTCTGGAAGGACGCCCCCGAGGTCGAGACGGGGGAGATCGTCCCCGAGGAGTGCCGCACCGAGGTGTTCTTCATGCCCGCCGCCTCCCACGTGGAGAAGGAGGGCACCTTCACCCAGACGCAGCGGCTGCTGCAGTGGCGCGAGAAGGCGGTCAACCCGCCGGGGCAGGCCACCAGCGAGCTGTGGTTCTTCTACCACCTGGGCCGGAGGATGCGCGAGAAGCTGGCCGGTTCCACCGACCCGCGCGACCGGCTGCTGTTCCAGATGACCTGGGACTACCCGCTGCACGGCGAGGAGCGGGAGCCCAGCTCCGAGGACGTCCTCAAGGAGATCAACGGCTACGACCTGAGCACCGGTGAGCTGCTGCCGGGGTACACGGCGATGAAGGCCGACGGCACGACCTCCGGCGGCTGCTGGATCTACTCCGGCGTCTACGCCGACGGGGTCAACCAGGCGGCGCGCCGCAAGCCCGGGCGCGAGCAGTCCCTGCACGCCCCCGAGTGGGGCTGGGCCTGGCCGATGAACCGCCGGGTGCTCTACAACCGCGCCTCGGCCGACCCGGACGGCAAGCCGTGGAGCGAGCGCAAGGCGCTGGTGTGGTGGGACGAGGAGCAGGGCCGCTGGGTCGGGGACGACATCCCCGACTTCGAGGCGACCAAGGCCCCCTCGTACCGCCCGCCGAAGGGCGCCACCGGCGTCGAGGCCATCGCCGGGGACGACCCGTTCATCATGCAGAGCGACGGCAAGGGCTGGCTCTACGCGCCCAAGGGCGTCGTCGACGGCCCGCTGCCCGCGCACTACGAGCCGGCCGAGTCCCCGTTCCGCAACGCCGTCTACACCCAGCAGGCGAACCCGGCGCGGGAGATCTACACCAACCACCTCAACGAGGTGCACCCCTCGCCGCCGGAGCGCGGCAGCGAGGTGTTCCCGTTCGTGTGGTTCACCTCCCGGATGACCGAGCACCACACGGCGGGCGGCATGAGCCGCTACCTGCCCTACCTGGCCGAGCTGCAGCCGGCGCTGTTCATGGAGGTCTCCCCGGAACTGGCGGCCATGCGCGGCCTGGAGCACCTGGGCTGGGCGCACGTGGTCACCGCGCGCGCCGTCGTGGAGGCGCGGGTCATGGTCACCGACCGGATGGCCCCGCTGCGGGTCCAGGGCACCGAGGTCCACCAGGTCTGGCTGCCCTACCACTGGGGCCAGGGCGGGCTCACCACCGGTGACGTCGTCAACGACCTCGCGCACCTGACGCTGGACCCCAACGTGCACATCCAGGAGTTCAAGGCCGGCACCTGCGACGTGCAGCCGGGCCGGCGCCCGCGCGGGCCGGCCTCGCTGGAGCTCATCGACTCCTACCGCGTCCGCGGCGCGGTGACGATGTCCTCCGGCGCCGTCTCGGTGACCTCCGAGCTCATCGACCCGCAGGGCAAGACCCGCACCGAGCAGGCGATGGCGGGCACCACGCCCACCGGGACCGGGCACAGCGGCGAGGACATGGACAAGGTCCTCGGCGTGCGGCACGACGTCCGCTCCCGCCCCGGGCAGCCGCAGCAGAGCGGCGTCGACCCGGTCGTCCTCGACGGGCACCCCGACACGACCCTGGAGGGGCACTGATGGTCCTGGGCCTGAAGATCGGCGAGAACAGCCTGTCCGGCCGGCTGCTGGACCCCGCGCGCGACGCCGGCTACGTGGACCCGCCGCCGCGCAAGGGCTTCTTCACCGACACCTCGGTCTGCATCGGCTGCAAGGCCTGCGAGGTGGCGTGCAAGGAGTGGAACATGGTGCCCGAGGACGGCATCGACCTGCTCGGCATGTCCTACGACAACACCGGCGGCCTGGGCGCCGACTCCTGGCGCGCGGTCGCCTTCATCGAGCAGTCGCGCCCCATCGGCGCGCAGACCTCCCCGTTCGCCGGTGCCGCCACGGGAACCTCCTCCGAGGCGCTGCAGCAGGACGTGGTCGCCGCGGGCATCGACGTCTTCGACGAGGCCTCCCGGCTGGGCACCGGCGTGCCCGGTGGGCAGCCGCTGGCCGACGTGGCCGCCGAGCGGTCGGCCGCCCCGGCGGGCGGCTGCGGGTGCGGCGGTGGTGGCGGCGGGGGCTGCGGCGGCGGTGCAC